>JBBRDN010000142.1:0-11830 GCA_038203875.1 Verrucomicrobiota bacterium | reverse complement strand
ATCCTCCAAAATGGAGCGCCGTAAATGACGTAGCCGCTCTGGCTGAGGAAATCGAGGAACAAGCGCTGGCCGGCGCTAGCAGTGAACTTGTAGACCGTCGTTCCCGCCGCCGGAGTGGTGTTGCCGTTGATCGTGGTGACGGGCGGGATGGTCGTGCCGAGGCTCAAATCCAGGAGACGGAAGGTGAATCCCCCGGTGGTGTCGGCGCCGTTTCCTGAGACATTGATGGTGTAGCTACCGGCGGGGAGCGGGTAGACAAACCAGCCGTCCGAGGAGAACGAAACGTTGTTGGCAATGGTTCCGGAAGGTCCGGCCAGCGTCCAAACGAGTCCGGCCCGGTTCGTCAAAGTGTCGAAGGAAATGCCGGTGTCCGAGGCGACGTTGAACGTGTAAGTCCGCACCTGGCCGGGATGCGCGATGGAGCCGACCACGGTGTCGCCGAGGGTTACCGGCTGGGAGCTGTTGGTCACCCCTGAGACGATGAAGCTGAAGGAGCCGCTCGGTGTCGTTTCAGCCGAGGCATACCCTCCAATCAACAGCGTGTAGGTGCCCGACTCGGCCAGTGTCGTGGGCCCCCGGTCGCTGAAACTGGTGTCGAACAACTGGGAGCCGGAGGGCGACAACAGCGTCCAGAAGGGGACGCCATAGGTGTTAAAACCGCTCTGTGAAACCGTGTTGAAATACACGCTCTGCCCGGCGGCTCCCGTGAACTTGTATGCCGTGGAACTGGACGCCGGGACCACGGATCCATTGACGGTCGCGTCCGCCGCAAAGGGTGTGGCGGCTGCAAGGTCGATCAGCCTGAAGGCGTAGCCGCTGGTGCCGTCGCCCGTCGAGGCGACCGTCACGCTGTAGTCCCCGGCGGGCAGAGGAAACAGGAACCAGCCCGCGGAGTTCATGTTGTTGTTGTTGTTGCCGACAACCCCTTGCGGCCCCCGCAGCGTCCAATAGACGTTGGCGACATTGGAAATGCTGTCGAAGGAGACCGTCGTCGTGGCGGGCAGGGAAAACGTATAGGTCCGCGCCTGGCCCGGCTGCGTGATCGCACCGGCAACGGTCGTGTTCAAAGCCATCGGCTGGGTGGTGTTGGTCACCCCCGAGATGATGAAGCTGAAGGAGCCGCTCGGCGTCGTTTCATACGACGCATAGCCGCCGACCAACAGCGTGTAGGTGCCCGATTCGGCCAGGGTCGTGGGCCCCCGGTCGCTGAAACTGGAATCGAACAATTGGGCGCCGGAAGGTGCCAACAGCGTCCAGTAGGCGCCATAGATGTTGAATCCGCTCTGTGAAACCGTGTTGAAATACACGTTCTGCCCGGCGGCTCCCGTGAACTTGTAGGCCGTGGAACTGGTCGTCGGGACCACGGATCCATTGACGGCCACGTCCGTGGCTATCGGCGTGGCGGTCGCGAGGTCCATCAGCCGGAAAGCATAGCCGTTGGTCGCACCGTTGCTCGCATCGACCGTGACGCTGTAGTCCCCGGCCGGCAGGGAGTAGAGGAACCAGCCCGCTGCATTCATCCCGATGTTGCTGGCATAAACGACCTGCGAACCCCTCAGCGTCCACCGGACGTTGGCGACGTTCGATATGCTGTCGAACGACAGCGTGGTCGCGGCGGGGAGCGTGAAGGTGTAGGTCCGCGCTTGGCCGGGCTGGGTGATCGATCCGGTGACGGTCGTGTTCAACGGCAGGGACTGCGCGTCGTCGAGCACCGATACCACTCGAAAGGAAAAAGGTCCGGACGAGCTGGTTTCATTGTCGTAGCCGTAAACCAGCAACAGGTAGTCGCCGGTGTTGGCGATCGGGAACGGTCCCTGGTCCGAGAAGCTGGTGTCGAAAACCTGGTTTCCATACGGGTCCAATAGCTTCCAGAAAGGAATGCCTTGGACGTTGTATCCGCTATAGCTGAGGGCGTCGAAATAGACCTTCTGCCCGGATGAGAGCGGCACCTTGTAGAGGCGGCTGCCGGAGGCGGGCTGGTTGGTGCCGTTGACGACCGAGTTCAAGACGGCCGGATCGGCCGAGGCAAAATCGAGCATCCGGAACAGGTAGCCGCCGGTGTAGGCGCCGCCGGTGATGTTCATCTGGTAGTCGCCGGCCGGGGCGAAAAAGAGATTCTGTCCGACGGTCCAGTTGAAGGAGTAACCCGCATTGGCCACGACCGTGCCGCCCGGCCCCAGGATCAGCCGTTGCGGGCTGTTCTGGTTGGTCAGCGAATCCATGAGGAGCCACGTCGGCTGGGCGACGGTGAAGGTGTAGGCGTTGGTCGTGCCGGCCGGCGCGAGGGTTCCCGAGTAGTTGGTCCCGAACAGCAGAGGTGTCCCGCTGAACGTGCGGGGAGCGCTCCCGACCGGATTGACCACGAACGAATAAAGGTTCGTCGTGGAGTTCGAGATGTTGCTCTCCACAAAGAGCACATAGGTTCCAGCGTCGGGAAGAGTGGTCCTTGCGACGGTTCCGAAGCTCTGCTGGAAGTAATAGTTGTTGTAGGGTCCGACCAGCCGCCAATACAGCGAGCCGTTGGAGACCGTGTTCGTGAAGGTGAACTGGTCCCCCGCGGCCGCCGTGAACTGGTAGAAGTCCGCGCGTTTGGAAAGCAGCGCGCCGTTCGTCACCGTGGAACCCGGCGTCAGCAGCGTGGCCTCGGCCAGGTCCACGAGCCGGAAGGCGTAGGCGTTGGTCGCGCCGCCGGATGCCTCGATGGTCAGGGTGTAGCTGCCGGACGGCAGGACGAGGAGGGGGTTCCCTGCATTTCCGTCCGTGTTGTTGAAGGAACGGTTGGTCACGATCACCCCCGGCGGCCCGGCGATCGACCAGACGAGCGCGGAGACATTCGTCAACGCGTCGAAATAGAAACGCTTCTGGCCTGTTACCGAGAACGAATAGGTGTCCCGCTCGCCTGGATACGCGATGTCGCCCCGGATGATGTTCGTGACGGTGGCCTGCGCCCGGGCGTCCTCTCCAAAGGCGAGGCACCAGAGAACGAGGAGGAGGCATTTCCCGAAAGAGCGAAGATGCGAGGAGTGCATAAATTTATTCAGTGGCGGTGACCCAAAGCCCCGGCGGAATTTATTCCCAATCCGAAACCGGCGACTGTCCTGTATGTGATCAATCAGAATCTTCGAAACCAAAGACGCAAGCCTCAAACCCCGACAATCGGCCCCTCATCCCTTGTAAGGGATTGGCCGGGTAATCGTGCCGAATGAGTCGGGAGCACTGTCCCGGTCGGGAATCAGTGGATTCGCCCCTCCGCAAAAGCGGCACCCTCGTCGGCCTGCGTTTTAACGGTCGCGGGTGGCTGGTCGCCGTGGGTAGGAAGGACGACCTGGAAGGGGGAGGCCTGAACTCGCTGTGGCGATCAATTGTGTGCGAAGTGCGCATCGCAAGAATCGCCCGAGAGTGCCCCAGCAGGTCGCCGCTGGGCCGCCCGGTTGGCCTGGCCTTGACCCGGTGGGTGTCCGCGCCTCTCAGCCCTAGTTCTTCGGGAAGCCCGGGTCGGCCTTGACCTCGAGGATCTGCTTGGTGTGCCGCTCGCAATGGGCCGAGACGAACAGGACCCACTGGTAGGCATCGAGCACTTTGCCGATAGGACTTTCGACGGCGTGTTCCCGGAGATCTTTCGTGTCCTTGAGGAATGCGAGCGTCTTGGCCCGTGATTCGCCGAAATGCTTGATCGTCCCTGCGAACGATCCGAAGCGTTTGTTCGGGAAAAGCGGTTCGGGCGCCTTTGCCTTGTTGGTCCGGTCGGCGATCACCGTGGTCACGAAGTCGTCGATCTCCTTGAGGTCGGCCGGCGCGGTGCGGGCAGGCGCCTTCATCACCTTGTCGCGAACCATGTCCATCAGGAAGTCCTCGGCCGCGGCGATGTGTTCGGACACTTCAGCCACGGACCAGCGGGTGGGGCCGGGTTTGAAGTTGAGCTGCGCGTCCGAAAGCTTCCCGGTCGCCGCCAGGAAAGCGGCGCTGGTTTTCTTCAGGTGATCGGCCGCCCTCTTGAGTTCATCGGCGCTGATCGGCTGGGCTCGAAGCATCGGCTGGGCAAAGGCCAGGATCGCGAGGGCAATGATGAGTTTTTTCATGGGATCGGGCGTTGGCCGGAGGGTTCAGAGCTTCTGGTTGTTGAACTTCACGGTCGTCAACGAGAGAAGGCGGTCGCCGGGCTTGGCCGCATCGTTCTTGAAGACGAAGTAGACCGCATGGCGTCCGGCCGTTTCCTTGAGGTCGACTTTGACGGAAGCACCGGGACGGGATCCGCGACCGCCGGCAGCCGGGGGAGCTTTGCCGTCGACGACTCCACCGGTGGCAGGACCACGGGGCTCCGGCGATTCGACCTTCGTCGTTCCGAGGATCTCGCCGGTCGGGGAGTCCAGCCGTATCTCGATCTCGCCGCCGACCTGGCTGTCACGGCGGTTGGCGCTGGCGGCGATTTCCAACTGCTTGATGCCGGTCAGGTCGAGACCGGTGAACCCGATGTGGCCGCCAACCTTGGCCGTGGCGTTGCGGTCGTTGGATTCAACGTCCTTGGAAACGTCTGGCTTGTTCGCCGCGAGAGTCGGGCTGCGGAGGATCTGGATGGTTTCACCGGTCAAAGGCGGGACGCCGTCGCCGCCCTGATCGGTGTAGATCGCGCGGACGATGAACGAGCCGCGGCCGGCGTCGCCGGCGGGGAGCTGCGGCGAGAACGAACCGGAAAGCGGCAACGGTTGTCCCGCTTTGTCGCCGAGCGTCAGGACGTATTTGAGAATGGTGGCCGCGTCGTTTTCGGCGATGGACGCGTTGGGCGGCATCGAGACTTCTCCCCACGATCCGTTGCCACCGGTAATGACCTTCTTGGCCAGCTTCTCCGGAGCCGTGGGGTCGTCCTTATACTTGGCGGCAATTTGCGTGAAGCTTGGCCCCACCAGCTTGCCGTCCACGAGATGGCACGCCTTGCAGTTTCCCTGGGCGATGAGCGCCTGGGCCACCGGGAACCGCGCCGCTGCGGCGTCGCCACGGGCGAGATCCTTCAGCTTGGCGACATCGAATCCCTGGGCCGCGTAGTCGAAGCTGACCGAGACGCGATCCGCCGGAATCTTGCCGCTGGCCAGCGTGCCGTCCTCGGTGTCCGTCACGTCGACGGAGTAGGGCAGGGGTTGGTTCGGGAAGAAGAACGACGAATTGCCAGCGAGCTTGAGCGAAACGCGCGGCGGTTCGTTGCCGGAGATGATGCCGACGGACTTGCTGTCGCTGGCTCCGGACGGGTCAGTGACCGTCAGACGTGCGACAACCGAGCCGACGCCTTCCAGACGGACGTCGGGATTGGGAGTGTTGAAAACCCGCGGGTCGCGGCCTGTTTCGAAAATTTCCCAACGGTAGGCCAGCTTGTCGCCGTCCGGATCGAAGCTTCCTTCGGATGAAAGCTTCACGTCGAACGGTGGAACTCCGCCGGTCTTGTTTGAAGCGATCGAAGCGACGGGTCTCCGGTTGCCGCCTTCGTATTCGATGCGGACGAGTTTGGCGTCCGGGCTGAACTGGAACCATTTGCTGCCGTATTCGAGCACGTAGAGGTCGCCCTCGGGTCCGAACTTCATGTCGATCGGCTCGATCGCCTTGTAGTTTGTCAGGATGCGCTCCATCGACTTGTAGTCGCCGTTTTCCCTCATCGATATGGACATCATCCAGGCCCGTGAAAGGTCGGTGACGATCCACTTGCCCTCGAAGTAGGCCGGCCACGGACGCTTGGCGTCCTTGAAGTTTGAAGCGTGGAAGATCGGGCCGCCGACCGCCGAGCGCCCGCCCGTGCCGAGCTCCGGAAACTTGTCCGACTGGGCGTAGGGATAATAGATGAACGACGGGGACAATGCCGGCAGTTCCTTGAGGCCGGTGTTGTTCGGGGAATTGTTGATCGGATGGAGCGGGTCCTTCTTCGCGCCCGGCTTCTTGGCTGCGTAGTCATACCAGGGGAAGGCGGAGTCCCCCACGAAGTAGGGCCAGCCGAAGAATCCGGGGCCGCGGGCCTGGTTCAGTTCGTCGTAACCACGGGGACCGATCTCGGTGTCGTTCTGCGCATCCGGCCCGACCTCGCCCCAGTAGAGGAAGCCCGTCTTGCTGTCGATCGAGGGACGCCACGCATTGCGATGGCCCATCGTGTAGATCTCCGGCCGGGTCTTGGCCGTGCCGGGCGGGAACAGATTGCCCTTCGGAATCGAATAGGTGCCGTCCGGCTCGGGGTGGATGCGAAGGATCTTCCCTTCGAGGCTGTCGGTATTGGCCGCGCCGCGCTGGTCGTCCCAACTGCTGCGGCCCGGCCGTTCGTCGGTGTGGGCCTTGAGGTCGTTGCCCGTGTTGTTGCCGATGGTGATGTATAGATTGCCGTCGCCGTCCCAGGTCATGCCGCCGCCGGTATGGCAGCAGGTCTCCCGCTGGGCCGGCCATTCGAGCATCACCTTCTCCGAGTTGGCCACCAGCACGTCGTTGCGGACCTCCCAGCGGCTGATGACCGCCTTGGCGATCGTCGGATGGAAGTAGTAGAGGTAAACGAACCCGTTCTGGGCGAATCTCGGATCCACCGTCATGCCCGCGAGACCCTGTTCGTTGTTGCCCCTCGTGTTCACCGAGAGGACGCCCATGGTTTTCACGCCGGGAATCTTCGGGTCGTAGACCTTGAACGCGCCCTTGCGCTCCGCGATGTAGACGCGTCCGTCCTTCAACACCTCGAACACCATGGGTTCGTCGAGCGAACCCTGGGCCAGGACGACTGGGCTGAAGCGGTTGAGGTCGGGCATCGCGGTCGGATCGGCGGCGGCGGCCCCGACGGGCGAAGCGGAGACAAGTCCGAGCACGCCGGCCATGAGGAGGCCGAAACCGACGCGGGAAGAAGGGGAGCTGGGCATGGATTAAAATGGAATGAGATCGGCGAACGAAACAAGGGTTATGTGGCGTGAACCGCCCATCGAAGCACGCAAATCCCCCACGGCTGGAGATCATCGAAGATGGAAGAATACACGGCTCGTCCGGTTGGTGGACGGGGTCGAGGAAATTTCGGTGAGGAAAAGTCTTGAGGCCTCGACCTTCTCCGAAACGAGGATCAGCTCGCGTATGCGCCGGGCCCGCTCCTCAGCGAGATGCCGCAGTTCGTCGTCTGAAACCATGATGGTCGCCAGGACCGTCCGCTCCACTTCGTTTGGAGGAACGTCGGGAATGAACCGGCTGTTGATCGTCATCAGGCGCGTCCCGCCTTTTTCCGTCGGGATGGCCCTGGATGGCGCTGCCTTGGAAACGCCGTTCGTCGAACCGGCGGCGATCTGGTTGGTGGCGGCTTCTTTTGCCTGCAATATCTCGGCGTAGGCGCGGTTCAGGCTGTTGGTGAAATCTTCGGGAGTCCGGATCATCTGGTCGGGGCCGAGCTTGGACTGCTCGGTCTGGGGCAGCGCGGCCCATTGTTGGCGGCGGAACTCCGCTTCCAGCTTCACCCGGCGCAGGCCTTCGACATCAAGCTTCGGATCAAAGCTGCCCTCGATCTCCAACTGGAGTCCGGGCCGTTCGTAGAGGCCCTTCAGCAGCGCTGCCAGCTTCTCGCGATCCGAGGCGAGCGGTTCGGCGCTGCCCGGCGCGAAATCCTGGAAACCCACCTCCTCGGTCCTGCCACCGAAGAGCGAGCCGAGAAGGGAGAACGGCGAGGTGGCGACCTTGACCAGCATGTTGCCCAGCGTGCCGAGGATAACCTTGCCCAGGTGGAACGAAGGGTCGTCCAGCCTGCCTTCGATCGGCACATTGAGTTCGATGCGGCCGTTGCGGTCCTGGAGGATGGCGATGGCCAGTCGCACCGGCATTTTGGTGGCGTCCGGGCTGTCCACCTTTTCTCCAAGGCTGAACTGGTCGAGCGTGATGACGTTCTTTGACTTCAGATTCCCGTCATTGGTCTCGTATTCGAGTTCCATCCCGAGTTTTCCGCGATTGAGGCGGTAGCCGAGGAATTTGCCGATATACGGGCTCGTCGGGCTGAGATCCACGTTGGCGAAGCTCACCTTCAACTCCGTCCTGGCGCCGGGGTTGAGCGGATTGAGTTTGCCGACCATCTCGAAGGAGCCGGCGCGGTCCAATTTGCCACGCAGATGCAGGTCGGCGCGTTTGCGTTCGTCGGAGGAAATGCCCTCCAGCCTGCCGCTGACCTCCTGGACCGTGGCTTGGACCTTCGGCTCGAGCGACCGGTCGAAGAACTGCAGGCTGGCGTTGGTCAGCACGAGGGCTTCGACCGAGACGCGGGGCATCAACGACGTTCCAGCCGCGTTGGTATTCGCCGCGAGGGTCCGGCGGATGAATCCTCCGAACTTCTGTCGCAGGGAACTGTTCGGCTCAACGGCCGCCGGTTCAATGGCGACGGTGTTCGTTCGATCCATCGTGAAGGCCAAAAGCAGGTTGACGGCGTGGTTGGTTTCGATGGCCAGCCGGGCGAACGGTTCGATGACCGATACTTCCCTGACGTTGATCGCCGGGGGACTGAGGCCCGCGTCGATGCCGGAGAGACGGACGGATTTCCATTTCACCAGCTCCTCGGACCCCGTTTTGTCCACGGTCGAGAAATCATCGAGCCGTGCATCTCCGAGGAAGGTGACGGCGGGCAGACCGTTCGTGGTCCGCAACGTGATCCGGCCTTCCAGGCCGACCTTGCTGTCGAGGACGAACAGGTTCACGAACGGTTCCAGGTAGGGGTCCAAAGCGCGCAGTTCGACATCGACGGCACTCAGCGAAACGTCCGCCGTGGGAGGTGACAGCAGCACGCTTGAGCCGACGCGCACGGAGCCGTTGGTGTTCCAGCGCATGGAGACATCGGCGGTCAGGTTGGTTCCCGGCCGGTTGGAAAGGTTGCGGGCGGCGACATTGATCCGGTCCACGACCAGATGGGCCGGGCGGCGATTGACCTCGTCGGTCCAGACCACCGCGCAGTTGGTCACGTCGAGCGCGTGCAGAGTGGCGGTTGCCAGATTGGTGCTGTCCAGCAGCCGGGCGACGAGATTGGTCGTGGACTGGACCAGCATGAGGATGCTGGCGGGAGCATTGGTCGCCGTCTCATTCGGCTCGGCCAGTTCGGCGAGGTTCAGCGAACCGCTGGCGGAACGCCGCAAATCGATGCGGCCTCCCGCCACGGAGACGGACCCGGCTTCCACGATGCGTTCGACGGCATCGGCCGAAGCGCCGCGCACCGAGAGTTCGTCGAGCTCCACCACATTCTCCTCGGTTCCCTTCCGGCCTACTTTGAGCGAACGCAGACTGAAGGAGGCGTTGGTGGCGACGGCCACGTAGCCCGAGGGCGTGATGGCGAGGCGATAGTCTGCTTCTGCGCTGATGATCCCGCCCCGAAAATCAAACCGCACGAAGTCCTGGAACAGCTCCGAGTATCTCGAAATGGTGAGGCCGTCGAGCGTCACCTCGCCTTCCGAGCGGATCGGATCGATCGAGAAAAAGCCCTTCCATGTAAATGTCTCGCCGCTGTCGGTGGTTCCGACGAACGAATAGGGGTTCCGGTTGTCGGCCGAACTCTCGAAGCCCGTCAGGTTCACTTCCACGGGCCCGACGGACCGCCGGAACGGGGTCAGCGTAGTCAGGTCGGAGACAAGCAGGACCGCGTTGGTGATGTGGATGCGTTCGATCCTCAATAACAGAGGACGGGACGGACTCGCGGAGTTGGTTTGTGGAGTCGAGAATTTCGCGATGAGATCCGAGACATTGAGGGAGCGGTCGGGATTAATCCGGACACGCGCCGTAGGGCCGATGACCCGCACTTCTTGAAACACCCACGGCCTTCCGAAGAACGAGGACAACTGGAAATTTGCATAGACTTCCTGCCATTCGAGCAGCGTCTCGCCGTCCGGGTCGGTGATGCGCAATCCGCGGATGGAGCCCGAGAGGGCGAAGGGATTGATCCGCACGGACTCGATTGTCACCTCACGGCCCAGCTGGTTGGAAAGCTGGCTCACGGCCAGCTTGCGGACAATCAAAGGCAGGATGACGAAGCCTAAGATCGTGTAGAAAAAAAACAGGCCAGCGACCCATTTCAGGCGCCGGCCCGGGCGGGATGGGTGACGTGTGCTTGGGGGCGTGTTCATGACGTGGGAGTGACGGAGAATCGTAGGCGGGTTCATCAATCCAACCAATGACTATCACGCAACCGCCTCCGGGCTTCCCGTCCGGCGGCGTGTCGGCCAAGCTGGACTGGATGTTGTTTGATTTGCTCAAGACCGATCCCTCGTCCAAGGCCCGTTTGGGACGTTTGAACACCACGCGCGGCGTGGTGCAGACGCCCGTCTTCATGCCCGTCGGCACGCAGGCCAGCGTCAAGGCCCTCGATCTCCGAGAGCTGAACGAGATGGGCACGCAGATCCTTCTCGGCAACACCTACCATCTCAACATCCGGCCCGGCCTTGAGATCATCACCGCCGCCGGCGGGCTCCACAAATTCATGAACTGGGACAAGCCGATCCTCACGGACTCCGGCGGCTTCCAGGTCTTCAGCCTCGCGAAGATCCGCAAGATCAAGGCGCACGGGGTCGAGTTCCGGTCCCACTTGGATGGTTCGCCGCTCTTCATCGGACCGAAGGAATCGATGGAGATCCAACGCGTGCTCGGATCCGACATCGCCATGGCCTTCGACGAATGCCCTCCGCACGGCTGCTCCGCGCAGGATGCGCGGAACGCCGTGGACCGGACCCTGCGCTGGGCCAAGGAATGCCTCGTGCAGCCGCGGGCCAAAGGGCAGTTCGTCTTCGGCATCTGCCAGGGCGGCGTCGATCCGAAGCTCCGGGAGAAGTGCGCCAAAGAACTCGTCGATATGGAATTCGACGGCTACGCGATCGGCGGCGTCAGCGTGGGCGAACCCGAACCCGAGATGATGAAGGCCGTCGAACTGGCCGAACCGCATCTCCCGACGAACAAGGCGCGATACGCCATGGGCCTCGGAACACCGGCACAGATGGTCGAGCTCGTCGCGCGCGGCGTGGACATGTTCGACTGCGTCCTGCCGACCCGCGTCGCCCGCAACGGCACCGCCTTCACCCGCAAGGGCACCTACGCCGTGAAGGGCGGGGCGGTGAAGATGGACTTCGGACCGATCGAGGAAGGCTGCACCTGCTTCGCCTGCCGGAACCACACCCGCGCCTACATCCGGCATCTGCTGAACGTGAACGAGATCCTCGGCCTGAGGCTGGTCAGCATCCACAACAGCCACCTGTATCTGAAGGTCATGGAGGACATCCGGGACCATCTTGCCGCCGGAACTTTCGCCGAATTCCGGCGCGAATTCATCGCCAATTACCGTCCGTCGCAGAAGGTCCTGACCGCCCGGCAGGCGGCGTCCCTCGCAAAGGAATAGCCCATTGAAATGGCCCAAAGCCGGGCTTGCCAAAGCCATAGCCGCCCCTAAAGGTTTGCGGCTCACTTTTTGAGACTATGAATTTTGCCGATGTATCGGGCCTTTTTGCCCAGACGACCCAGCCCACCGCGCCTGCGTGGACGGGGTTTGTGCCGCTCGTGTTGATGGTGGTCGTGTTCTATTTCCTCCTTATCCGGCCCCAGCAGAAAAAGGCCAAGGAACATGAAAATGTCCTCAAGGGCCTGCGCAAGGGCGACAAGGTCGTCTTCGCCGGCGGCATCGTCGGTGAAGTGACCGCCGTGAAGGAAAAACACGTCAATGTCCGTTCGGGCGAGTCCAAGTTCGAAATCCTGAAATCCGCCGTCACCGACGTCACCGAACGCGGTGCCGAAAACGCGTCGGCCTGATACCGCTGAACCTTTTCCGTTCCTTTCCATGAGCCGCAACAATACCTGGAGATGGGCCCTGGTCCTCTTCGTCACC
>JBBRDN010000141.1:0-11899 GCA_038203875.1 Verrucomicrobiota bacterium | reverse complement strand
AGTGATCGTAAACTTTTGCCCAACGCTCGGGGAAGAACTTCAGTGCGCCGCTGGCCACGACCTCGCGTGACTTCTCCACGCTCGGATACTTCAAGAACCACTGCTCGCTCAGCCGCGGCTCGATCGGCACGTCGGCGCGTTCGCTGAAACCCACGTTGTTCGTGTAGGGCTCGGCCTTGTCCAACGCCCCGGCGGCTTCCAACAGTTCCGCCGATTTCTTCCGCGCCAAGAAACGGTCCAGTCCGGCCAGATCGGTGCCGGCTTCGGCCGTCATCTTGCCGTCGGGCGTGAGCACATCGATGACCGGCAGCTTGTGCCGCAGGCCGATCTCGTAGTCCGCCTTGTCGTGCGCCGGCGTCACCTTCAGCACGCCGGTGCCGAACTCGAAGTCCACATGCTCGTCAGCGATGATCGGGATGACACGCTGTTCCTTCGGCACGTCGAGCGGCAGCGCCTTGATGACGTGTTTGCCGATGAGGTGCTGGTAGCGCGGATCCTTGGGATTCACCGCCACGGCGGTGTCGGCCGGGATGGTTTCCGGACGCGTGGTGGCGATGATGAGGAACGTGCCGGGATGCTCCACCACCTCCACACGGAAGTGATACATGAAGCCCTTCTGCTCCTTCATCTCCACTTCTTCGTCGGACAGCGCAGTGAGCGACGCCGGGCACCAGTTGACCATGCGTTTGCCGCGATAGATCAGGCCCTTCTTGTAGAGATCGACGAAGACCTTCTGGACGCAGCGGGAATACTCCGGGTCCATGGTGAAGCGGGTGCGGGTCCAGTCGCAGGACGCGCCGAGCGCGCGGAGCTGCTTCAGGATGATGCCGCCGTATTTCTCCTTCCACTCCCAGATCCGGGCCACGAGCGCCTCGCGGCCGAGGTCGTCGCGGTGCTTGATCTCGCCGGCCTTCTTCAGCGTCTTCTCGACGACGTTCTGCGTGGCGATGCCGGCGTGGTCGGTGCCGGGCAGCCAGAGGACTTCCTTGCCGTCCATGCGCGCCTTGCGGGCGAGGATGTCCTGGATGGTGTTGTTCAGGACGTGGCCGAGGGTGAGGACGCCGGTGACGTTGGGCGGCGGGATGACGATGGAGTAGGCCGGGCGCGTGGCGGAAACGCGGGCGGGATCGGCGGTGAAGCAGCCGTTCTGGTCCCAGAACTCATACCACTTCGCTTCGACGGACTGCGGCTCGTAGGCCTTGGGGATCTCGGTCATGTTCGTAATAAAGTCCGGCAAGCCTACCGGACCAGCGCCAAGCGAGGCAACAAGGGGAAAGGTTCGGCGATGTCCTAATCTTCATCCTAATCAGATTAAGAGAATGATGAAGAGCAGGATTAGGAAGGAGCCAGGGGTTCCCTGAAGAAAGCAACGATATGCCCGGACGGCAGTCCTACCGAAATGGCTTCAAGGCCCGCGTGGCGAGGAAGCCGGGGAAATGGCGGGACATCGCCTTGTCCGGCAAGGCGTCTTCGTAGAATCCCGTCAGGACGAATCCAGCCTCGGTTTGCCCACCGAGGATTTCCTCCCACGAATGGCTGAAGACCATCGGTTCGCCGTCCTTCTCCAAGGCAGCGCGTTCGTCGTCCGTCAGGCACTGGAGATCGGAGTAAGGCAGCCGATGGCGCACGACCAGTTCACCCTTGTTGGCCAATGTTTCGTCGAAGATGAAGCAGGCCGGATCAGTGAACCCGGCCAGAAGCGAACCGCCGGGCCGGAGGACGCGGAACACTTCCCTCCAGATCGGTTGAAGCGCCGGAACGAAGCCCGTGGAGCACGGGTTGACGACAAGATCGAAGCTGGCAGCGGCGAAGGCCCCGAGATCGCGCATATCTCCAAGAACGGTCTTCAAGGCCAATCCGTCGCGTTCCGCCACGGACCGGTCCTGCTCCAATTGCTTCGGCGAATTGTCGAACACGGTGACATCGGCCCCGGCTGCGGCTAGGATCGGCCCCTGTTGGCCCCCGGCTCCGGCGAGGCAGAGCACGCGGCAACCGGCCAGAAACGGAAACCACGTCTTCGGCACAGGCCGCGTGGGCGTAAGGACGATTTCCCACTCGCCGGCTCGCGCCCGCGCGATGGTTCCGGCACAGACCGGCTTGGTCCAACGGTTGCCGCGCTCGACCTGCGAGTCCCAAGCCCGGCGGTTGTAGTCGGCGATGTCCATAGGGCGCTCTGGTTGCCGGATCATCCAGCCAGACCGCGCCACGACAAGCCATGCGTCACACGCCAAAGGAAAACGCCGATCCGGAGGTCGGCGTTTCCGTGGATTCGAGGGGGGATGCTGGGCCGATTTAAGGGATCGTCAGCCGGAGCTGGAGAAACTGGTTCGGCTGGGTGGTGGTGCTGACATTCGAACGGACGACGACCAGTTCGGTGCCGTTGCCCAGATCGGTCACGCTGTGCTCGGTGCTTCCGAGGGAGTCGCTGAAGGTCGCGCTGATGGACACACGGACCACCGGCGTCACGCCGGTGGCGGACTTGCTTCGGATGAAGCTGATCGCCGGATAGCTCTGGGCCGAGACGGTGACGCTCGTGCCGAAGGGCTCGATCCCGGACACCGCGCTCAACGGCAGCGATCCGAAGTAGTATTCGAACACGTTCGAGATGCCGTCGAAGTCGGCGTCGTCGCCGGGTTGGTTGTTGCCTCCGGTCAAGCCGGCGGAAGTGGCCCACGAGTCAAACGGCGAGCCGCCCGCAGCAGGCTGGATCGAGACGGCGACGACGGAGCTGGTGATGGAGCCGTAGGTGTTCGTGACGACGACGGAGTAGTTTCCGGAGCCGTTTGTGAGGGCCGGGCTGAAGGCCAGCGCGGAGTTGGTCTGGCCGACGAGGTTTGTTCCTTCACGACGCCATTGGAAGCGCAACGGCCCCACGCCGCCCGCGCCGATGCCGAGGTTGAAGACGTCGCCCTGGTTTGCCGAAACGGGCGCCGGCTGGGCCGCAATGACCGGCGGGAGCTGGCCGTCGCCGAACATCCGGACGAGGTAATACCTCGTCAGTCCACCGAAACCCGTGAACGCGCCGGACGCGAGGATCGTCCCGTCCGGCTGGACCATGATCTTGTTCACGTCACCCCCGGCTCCGCCATTGGACGCGAACGACGTATCCGTCGTGCCGTTCGGATTGAGCCGGACAATCCTGCTGACCGACTGACCGTTCACGAAGGTAAAGCTGCCGCCGGCCAGGATCTTGCCGTCCGGCTGAACGGCGATCGTGTTGACGAGGCTGTTGAAGGTGGGAGCGAAGGCCGCGTCGAGCGAACCGTCGGCATTGAGGCGAGCGATCCACGAACGCGCAACACCGCTGACGCCGGTGAAGTTGCCGCCGATGAGGATCTTTCCATCCAGCTGGATGGCGATGGTGTAAACGGCGGCCCCGGCGGAAGTCACCGCGAGCTCATTGGTGAACGAGCCGTCGAGCGAACCGTTGTCGAGGAGTCGTGCCACCCGCTGGCGCATTGCGCCGAGGACGTTGGTGAAGCTGCCGCCGATCACGATCCGTCCGTCCGTCTGGATGGCTACGGCCTGGACCAGGGTGTTGGCGATGTTCGGCGCGCCGAAGGCCGGATCGACGAAGCCGCCCGGCGTGAGTTTGGCGAAGTTGGAACGAACGGTCGCGCCCACGGTGGTGAAGCCGCCGGCAACGAAGGCGCTGCCGTCGGGCCGGGTCAGGATGTTGTAAACGGAATTTCCGCTGCCGAGCAGGTTGGTGAACGCCGTATCGACAAAGCCGTT
This sequence comes from Verrucomicrobiota bacterium, assembly GCA_038203875.1. Classification (GTDB taxonomy): domain Bacteria; phylum Verrucomicrobiota; class Verrucomicrobiia; order Limisphaerales; family CANJSG01; genus CANJSG01. The sequence goes on along the minus strand of JBBRDN010000141.1, from coordinate 8,164 downwards.
GGCCAGAAGCCGACCCAGTCCGAACCGGCTGTTGAAGCCGATGGTGTCCGACAATCCGCCGAAGAAACCGCCGATGAGGATCTTTCCATCCGGAAGAACACCGAGCGCCCTGACTGAACTGTTGACGCTCGGCATGGCGTTGGAGAGGAGCGTGCCGCTGGTGGAACCGAGCATCGCAAACCGCGTGCGGGCGATGTTGCTCCAAGTCGTGAAGTCACCGCCGACGACGACGCGCCCGTTGGCCGCATCCACGTCGAAGGCGTTGACGTTTCCGCCCACCACATTGGTGTGGAAGGCCGGGTCGAGGCTTCCGGCCGGAAGGATGTTCACGGTCAGGAAGGCCGGATCGCCGGTGGTGACGCCGATGGAGTTCGAGGCCACGAGCGTATACGATCCGGCGTCGGCCAAAGTCAGCCCGGAAAGTGTGAGCAGGCCGTTGGTCGCGCCGGCCAGCGGCGTGCCGTTGCGGAGCCACTGGTAGCCGATGGGCAGAAGCCCCCGCACCTGCGTCCGAAAGGTCATCGTTCCCGCCTGTGTGGCCACCTGGCTGGTCGCCTCGACCAGGAAGACCGGCTCGGCCAGCACGGTGAGCGTGGCCGGTGCGCCGGTGACCGAGCTGGTGCCGTCGCCCACGACCACCGAGTAGGCGGCGGAGTCGGATCGTTGCAGCGGATTGAGAGTCAGCGTCGAGCTGGTCGAGCCGGGAATGTTCACGCCGTTTTTGCGCCACTGGTAGTTGAGCGCGGCGCCGGTCGCGGACCATCCGCCCGCCGTAAGCGTGATGTTGCCGCCGAGGTTGGCGGACTGCGCCAGCGGGGGGTTCGTGATGGCGAGCGACGTCGGCGTGCCATAGGCCCCGGCCACGCGCGTGCGGGCCGCGGCATCGAAGGTGGTGAAGGTGCCGGCGAGGATCAGGCGGCCGGTGTATTGGCGGGCCAGGCCGGTGTAACCCGACGGGCTGGCACCGCTGTTAAAGAAGTTCGTGTCCACCACACCGTCCGCTGAAAGGCGAACGAGTCCGGGCGCGGGCACGCCGTTCCAGGTGTTGAACGAGCCGGCCACGACGATCTTCCCGCCTGGCTCGACCACGAACTCGGAGACGATCCCGGTGTCGAGAACCGGGATGACGAAGGACGGGTCCAGAACCCCGCTCGGGAGGAAGCGGAGGAGTTTTCCAGGATAAGCTCCGCCCACGAGAATGCGGCCATCGGACAGCTCGAAGAGCCGCGTCATGTCGGCGCTGTTGGCATTGAAGACGAGATTGGTGAAACTGGGATGGGTCGCGCCGTCCGGCAGGAAGCGTTTGAGCCGGATGCTGGGATTAAAGCCCGTGCCCGCGAGGATCGAGCCGTCGGACAGGACTAGAACCGAAGAAACACGGTCACCGATCACGGGCTTGAAGGTCGGATCAACGGCCCCATCCGCTTCCAGCCTCAGCAGGCCGCCGGAAGGAACGGTGAACGAGCCGCCGACCAGAATTTTGCCGTCGCCCTGGATGGCCACGGCATTGATGCCGAAGTTGAAGCCGAGGTTTGTTCCAGCCCACGATGTATCGATCAGGCCATTCGACAGCAGCCGGTAGATCTGCGTGCCGACGGCGCACACCAGCCGGCCTTGCGGATCGATCTGGATGATTGAAGGCGCAGAGAGCGACGCACTGGCCTGCACGAAGGACGTGTCCAGGCTTCCGTCCGGCAGCAGACGCGTCACCGCCCGCGAATAGTTCACTGCATTGGAAACCCAGTTTCCCGCGACATACAACCGGCCATCCGGCAAGGCGACGACCGTGCTCGCGCCGTTGAGATAGTTCGACGCGTTGAAGGCGAGATCGACCGAGCCGGGCAGGATCGTCACGGGCAGATTAACCGGCGCACTGGTGATGGAGCCGAGCGAATTGCTCACGACTAGCGAGTAGAGTCCGGCGGCGCTGAACTGGAGATTGGACAGGGTCAGCGTCGCGTTGGTGGCGTTGGGCACCAGCGTTCCGTCCTTGAACCAAGAGTAGCCGAGCGGGGCGAGACCCTCGGCGCGGCCGATGAAGGTGACGAACTTGTTGAGGTAGCCGTTGGTCGCCACCGGCTGGGCGAGGAACTCGGGCGCGGCGAGGATCTTCACCTTGGCGACGGCGCTGGTGCGGATGCCCGAGATGTTGGAGGCCACGACGAAATACTGGCCGCGGTTGTTGGTCGTGGTGGAGCCGATCGAGTAGCCGGAGGAGGTCGCGCCGTTGATCGCGGCGTTGTTGAAGAACCACTGGTAGCCGACGGGCGTGGTGGCCGTGGTGGAACTCGAGAAGCTCAGCGGCTGACCGACGTTGATCGTCTGGCTGGAGGGCTCGGTGAGGAAGCCGAGGTTGACCACGTCGCCGTTGAGCAAGGCGATGCCGCTGCGCGGAACGCCGTTGAAGGTGCTGAAGATGCCGCCGACGAGAACTCGTCCGTCGGGAAGGACCAACGCGGTCTGAACCTTGATGTTCGAGATACCCGCGCCGGTGCCGATGTCGAAGGTGGCGTCGTGCGTGCCCTCGGCTTCGAGCCGGGCCACGCCCACACGCCCCGCGCCGCTGACGGTGCCGAAGCCGCCCACGACGATGATGCGGCCGTTCTCCTGCAAGGCCACGTCCTGCACACCGAAGAGCACGCTGCTGAACACGGGACCGGTATAGGTGCCGTCGAGCGATCCGTTGGCATTGAGGCGCGCGAGATACTGGCGGGTGCCGCCGGTGAGACCGGTGAACGTGCCACCGACAAGGATCTTCCCGCCGGGCAGCGGCAGGACCGACAGCACGTCGTTGTAGAAGGTGGAGGCGTTGTCGAACGCCGCGTCGAGCGAACCGTCGGAGTTCAGCTTGCGGACTGACCCGCTGTTGAAACCGTTGCCGGTCGCAACAAGGAACTTCCCGTCAGGCAGGAGAACGACCGAGCGGACCTGAGTAACGTTGTTGATGAACGCGAAATCCTGCGTGCCGTCCGCGAAATAGCGCCTCATCCCGGCCGCGCTGTAGCCCAAAACGATCCGGCCATCGGGCTGCACCAAAATCGCGGTGATGGCGCTCGCGTTGTTGACGAGGGCGAAGTTCGTGTCGCGTGTGCCGTCGTTGGCGTAGCGGTGGAGAACGGCGTTGGCCGAATGGTAGATGCTCCCGTCATCCGCGAAAGCGACAGCCTGGCCGCCTACGAGCGCGGTGATCTTGGAATTGAAGGCCGTGTCGGCCGAGCCATCGAGGTTCAGTCGGGCCGGGCCGGTGGAACGACCAACGAGCACCTTGCCGTCACGCTGACGGACGAAATGGAACGTCTGGCCGACGTTGTTGCTGTAGTCCAGCACGAGCTGGCCTGGCTGGGTGATGACGGTGACGACGGCCACGGAGGACGTGGCGGAACCGAACGAGTTGCCGATGACCACGTCGTAATTGCCCGAATCGCCGAGCGCGGCGGCGGCGTTGGTGAAGGTGCGGAAGGTCGCTCCGCCGATGGCCGCCCCGCCCTTGCGCCACTGGAAGGTGAACGGCGGCGCGCCGGTGACGACGACGCTGATCGTGAAGGGATTCGCCACGACGGCGGGCGGGGGCACGGGCTGGATGGTGATGACGGGCGGGCCAAGCACGGTGACGGAGGTCGTGGTCGAATTCGTGCCGAGCGCGCTGCTGGCAACGAGGGTGTAGTTGCCGGCGCCGTTCGTGCCGAGCGCGGCGAGGTTGAGCGTCGCCGCAGTCTGGCCGACGAGATCAAACCCATCCTTCTGCCACTGGTAGGTGGCGGCCCCGATCCGGCTGATGGGCGAGGGGCTCAACGCAAGGTTGTTCCCCTGCGTGAGGACGAGCGACATCGTCTGGTTGAAGAAGGCGGGTTCGATGAGGTCGCCCTGGAGAAGCTGGAGCTTCTCGCTGGGCAGGCCGTTCCAGGAGTTGAAGTAACCCGCAACGAAGACGCGGCCATCGGGCAGCAGGAGCGCGCGCTCCGTCTGCGAGCCACCGCCGAACACGTCGAAGGTGCCGTCGAGCTCCCCATCCACCGTAACGCGGACGATGGAGCGATTGAGGTTGAACGATGCCGGATTGGTCGAGGTGAGCAGCCCGCCTGGGAACGAGCCGAAGAACAGGATCTCGCCGTCGGGCTGCACGAGCATCTGCTGGCCGAAGCTGACGTTGCCGCCGGGGCTGTAGTGAAACTTCCAGCTCGGGTCATAAGTGCCGTCCGCCAGGTAGCGGGCCGGGTTGGGCAGACCAAAAGGGCCACCGTCTTTCACGAGGAATTTCCCGCTGGGCAGGAGCAGCACCTGGCCGCCACCGGCGGAGCCGAAGGTGATGGCGCCGCCGGTGGCCAGCGGGCCGAGGGCTATGGCGTTGGTGCCTTCGCGGTCGAGGACCAGCGTGTAGTCGAAGCCGAACAGCCGGTAGGCGACGACCGCGCGACCGTCGGGCAGGGCCTGGGCGTAGCCGGAGGGGACCGCGGGAAAGTAGTTGGTGTCGAGCGTGCCGTCGGCATGGAAGCGGGCGATGTTCGTGCGGCCCACACCGGCGGCGCTGTTGAAGGCGCCGGAGACGAGCACCTTGCCGTCCGCCAAGGCCACGATGTGGGCCACGCGACCGTTCATGCTGAGAAGCGGATTGGCGAAGGAAGGGTCCACCTTGCCGTCGGGCAGCAGACGATAGATCTGGGCCACGGTGGCGTTGCGGGCGAAACCGAGGAGGATTTTACCGTCGGACTGCATCGCCACGGCGGTGGATTCCATCGTGTTCGTCGGCGCGAAGGCCGTGTCGTAGGAACCGTCGGGATTGATGCGGAAGACACCGCGCACGCCGGTGCGGCCGTTGAAGCTGGTGCGTCCGCTGGCGACGACGATCTTTCCGTCCGACTGAAAGACCGCGTCACTCACCACGTCGCCGGCCGTCGCGCCGCTGGAGGTGTAGAAGGGCACGAAGCTCCGGTCCACCGCGCCCGGCAGGTAGCCGGTCGTGAGCACGGCGGCGGCGGGCACGGTGACGCCGAGGGCGGTCACTTCGACGGTGTAGCTTCCGGCGTCGGCCAGCGTCATTGCGGTGATGCTGAAGGTGGCGTTGGTCGCGCCGGAAATGGCCGACGGACCTTTCTTCCACTGGTAGGTGACGGCTCCAGCGCCGAGCGCGCGGACGCCGAGCGTCACGGGCCGGGTCAAGGCGGCGAACTGCGAACGGGGCGGATCGAGGATGACCGGAGTGCCGAGAAGGGTCAGACCGGCCGAGGCGCTCGTCATCACGCCGCCTGGGCCGGTGACTTCGACGGTGTAGTTGGCCACGTGTCCGGCATTGGCCGACGGAATGGAATAGGTCGAAGCCGTCTGGCCACCGAGGATCACGCCGTCTTTCTTCCACTGGTAGGTGAACGGTCCCGCACCACGCACGCCGACCGTGAATGCCACAGCCGCGCCGTTGGTCGTCTGCACGGAGCGCGGGTGGGCGATGATGGCCTGGGCTACCGAACTTCCGTAGAACTTGGCGATGCCGCCGCCGCCCGAGCTGGCGTAGTCGCCGAGGAAGAAACGGCCGTCGGGCAGGGTGGCCACGGCCCAGGAGGCGGGATTCAACCCAATGGGACGCGCGGCGAGGTTCGTGATCACCGTGCCGGTCGGGCCGTAGAGGATCTGGCGTTTGTCGCCCGCCGCGATGATCTCGCCGCCGGGCAAGAGACCGAGGGAGAAGATGTCGCCGCCGGGATTCGCGGTGAAGGTGTTGTCCACCGCGCCCGAAGCGGCGGCATAGACGCGCAGGTAGGGGCTGTTCAAACCACCGGCGAGGATCCGGCCATCCGCCAAGAGCTGCACCGCCATGACGGTGCCGACGCCGCTGGTCGGCCGGAACATGGTGTCCAGCATGCCGTCGGTGTCCAGGCGGACGAGGTTCCCGTAATTCTGGTTGTTGAACGAGATTTGGGTGAAGGCTCCGCCGGCCATGATCTTGCCGTCGGGCTGGAGCGCTAGGCTGGTCACCTCGCCGTTGAAGACGAAGTTGGGCTGGAAACTTTCGTCCAACGAACCGTCGGCGTTCAAGCGCACGAGGTGGCTGAGGCCGCGTTGGTCCCAGGCGCTGAAGAAGCCGGAGACGAGAATCTTGCCGTCCGGCTGCACCACGATGGAGCGGATGTAGCCGCCCGCGCCTTCGCCGGTCTGGAAGGACGGATCGACGGAACCGTCGGCGTTGAGCCGGACGATGCGGCCGACGGAGAGGCCGTCGTATGAGGTGAATTCACCGCCGGCGAGGATGCGGCCATCGGACTGGCGGGCGAGGGCGCGGATTTTGCCGTTCGGCCCGGTGCCCTTGTTGAAGGCCGTGTCCAATGTGCCGTCGGCGTTCAGGCGGATGAAATTGACCGCCGGCGTGACGATGTCCGGCGTGATGTCGGACACCGGAATGCCGAACGCAATGGAAGGATTGCCGATGCCGTTGAACCCGCCGCCAACGAGGATTTTTCCATCGGGCAAAGGCAGGATCGCATCGGTGCCGCCGCCGGAGACGGAGAGGACCACGCCCGCCGAATAGCCGTAGCCGAAGGTTCCCAGCGTGCCCGCGCCGGGCCGGAAGGCGAAGTCGCGCGATCCGGCCTGCGTGCCCGCGACGGTGACAACGACCGAGTTCGTCACGGAGCCGGACGCGTTGGATACGACGAGCTGGAAGGTTCCGCCGTCGTTCAGGGAGCCGGCGGTGAAGGTGTATTCAGGGCCGGTCGCGCTGCCGATCAGGGCACCGTCCTTATACCATTGGTAGGTCAAAGGCAGCGTTCCATTGACGAGAGACCCGAGCGTGCGGGTGTCGCCGATGTTGAGGCCGCCGCCGCCACGCACCGTGAGGTTGGCCGGACCGATGGGCGTCAACGGCGCGGTGGCGAGGTCGAGGCGGAAAAGATTGGTGCCGTTCGAGTGGAAGAGCTGGCCGCCATTGACCACCGTCTGGGCTTCGCCGCCCGAGGCATCGGGCACGAATCCGGCCGTCGGCAGCGCATACCAGCCGTTGGCCGGACGGTAGAGCCAGGTGCGGACATCGGCCGTGGAAACGATGTAGGTGGAGGCGACAATGATGTCCTCGCCGTTGTTCACCATGCGCCAAAGGGAATTGCCACCCGTCGCAGGCAACAGTCCGGGATAGCTGACCTTGCTCCACGACACGCCGTTGTCCGTGCTGCGATAGACGCTGTAAGTTTCGGCGTTGGATTCGCCGTTCATCAGGGCGTAGAGGATGCCCGAGGGCGTCACCACAATGTCCAGCGGCACGACGCTGGTGCGGTAGATGAGCTGGGGGACGAGGTTGATGCCGCTGTCCGAAAAGGTCCAGTTGGCCCCGCCATCGGTGGAGGCCATGATGCCGAGCAGCGCGGAGCCGGCGAACACCTTCCCGTTGTTGTAGGCGATCGCCCGAGCCACGGGCCACAGGCTGAAGGGAAGCTCCATGCCCGTGCTCCAGCGCGTCCAGGAGATGCCGCCGTCGGCTGAGTAGTGCGCGCCGCTCAGCGCGCTCGCGGCATAGAGGCGTCCACCGCCGGAGGCGAACTTCACGAACTGCGCCGTCTCGGGCACCGATTGCTCGGTCCAGGTCACGCCGCTGTCCGTGCTGCGGAAAACGGCGCTGCCCGCGTGGTTGTTGAAGCTGGACGATTCGCCGCCGCGCAGGACAGTGGAACCGTCGGCATGGAACGAGCGGGCCGAGATCGCCGCACCGGAGAAAGTGTCGAGCAGCCCGCTGTTGGCCGCCGTCCAGCTTGCGCCCTGGTTGTCGGAGTAATACACGCCGCCCGGTCCGACACCGGCGAACATGCGGCCCGATCCGGAGACGGGGCCGATTCCGGTCACGTAGAAATAGTTGCTGCTCGTCCCACCGGTGCCCGTCGTGGTCTGGCTTCCCAAGGGAAGACCCCCCGTCACATTGACCCAGCTCTGCGACCAGCTTGAAAAAGCGGCAAACGCGAACACGACTCCGGCCACAGCACGAATCAGTTTAGTCATCGGTATTTCTTGGTTCCAAGGGGCACCGCACGGTGCAGTGCCCCTTTAATTGTCAGCCTGTCCCACACAGCCCACGGGATTTCCCATGGAAAAAGACATGCCTCCCGACCAGCGGCGGAGGCAGGGCCGCCACGATCAAGATGCAGCTTTTTAGCACATGGAAACCATCCAAGCCAAGTCCCTAGAACGA
>JBBRDN010000140.1:0-11945 GCA_038203875.1 Verrucomicrobiota bacterium | reverse complement strand
CTTCCGCTTCGAAGTCCGGCAAGCTCCCGGTGAAGGCAGCACCAAGGCTTTGACGAAGACGATCGACAACAAACTTTTCCAACGCGCCCAGATCTTTTTCGGCCATCCCGAAACGAAGAACTACACCATCGAGGCCGACGTCATGACCGAGGGCAATCGCCGCAAAATGTCCGAGGTGGGCCTGATCAACCAGCGTTACATCATCGTGCTGAAGGGCAACTCGCAGGAACTGGAGATCAACTCCAACCAGGAACGCCTTAAGTTTGCGGTTCCCTTCAAGTGGGCGCCCAACGCCTGGTATCACCTCAAGTCGCGCGTCGATCTCGCGCCCGACGGATCCGGCGTGGTCAAGGCGAAGGCCTGGAAGAAGGGCGATCCCGAGCCGGAGGCATGGACCATCGAGGTGCCGCACAAGTATGCCAACGCCAACGGCGCGCCTGGCTTATTCACCTTCTCGCCGCAGGAACAACGCGCCTACATCGACAACATCAGCGTCACCGCCAACTGAGTTTCGCCACCAATCCCAAGAGTCCACACCATGAAACACCTCACGCTTCTGACGGCCGCGCTCCTCGCCTGCGGCACCATCACCCGCGCCGAAGACTGGCCGCAATGGGGCGGCAACGATCCCGGGCGCAACATGTATTCCAAGGCCAAGGGCCTTCCCGACAAGTTCGACGCCGGCAAACTCAAGACCGGCACGGAGGAAGTGGACATCGCCACGACGAAGAACGTGAAGTGGGCCATCAAGCTCGGCTCCCAGAGCTACGGCAATCCCGTCGTCTCCGGCGGCAAGGTCTTCGTCGGCACGAACAATGAAACGCCGCGCGACAAGCGCCACGTCGGTGACCGTTCGATCCTGATGTGCCTCGACGAAAAGACCGGCGACCTGCTCTGGCAACTCGTCGTGCCCAAGCTGAAATCCGGCAAGGTCAACGACTGGGAACAGCTCGGCCTGCTCGCTGCGCCTCTCGTCGTCGGTGACCGGCTCTGGATCGTCACCAGCCGCTGCGAAGTGCTCTGCCTCGATGTCAACGGCATGACCAACGGCAACGACGGCCCCTACAAGGACGAGGCCAAATACGTCACCCTCGACACCGGCAAACCGCCCATGGAGCCCGGCCCCAAGGACGCCGACATCATCTGGCGCTACGACATGATGGACGAGCTCGGCGTGTTCCCGCACAACGCCGCGAACTGCTCCGTCCAGATCGTCGACGGCAAGCTCTTCGTCTGCACCTCCAACGGCCAGGACTGGACCCACGTCAACATTCCTTCCCCCAATTCCCCGAGCTTCATCGCCCTTGATCCCAAGACCGGCGTGCTCCTCGGCGAGGACGACGCCGGCATCGGCCCCCGCATCTACCACGGCCAGTGGACCTCTCCCTCCACCGGCAAAATCAACGGCAAGTCGCAGGTCTATTTCGGTGGCGGCGACGGGGTGCTCTACGCCCTCGACACGACCCCGGTGAAGGACGGCGAATCGAGCTTCCTCAAGAAGGTCTGGTGGTTCGACGCCGTTCCGCCCGAATACAAGGTGAAGGATGGAAAGCCGATCAAGTATCCCGCAGCCGAAGGCCCGTCCGAGATCAACTCGACGCCCGTCTTCTACAAGAACCGCGTCTATGTGGCCATTGGACAGGACCCGGAGCACGGCGAAGGCGTCGGCCATCTTGTCTGCATCGATGCGACCAAGACCGGCGACATCACCAAGACCGGCCTGATCTGGGACTACAAGGGCATCCATCGCAGCATCTCCACCGTCTCCATCGATCCTGAAAGCGGTCTGCTGTTCGTCGGCGACTTCTCCGGTTTTGTCCACTGCCTGGATGCCGAGACCGGCAAGCTCTACTGGACCCACGACATGAAGGCCCACATGTGGGGCAGCACCTTCGTCGCGGACGGAAAGGTTTACGTCGGAGACGAGGACGGCGACTTCGTGGTCCTGGCCGCAACCAAGGAAAAGAAGCTCATCAGCGAAACCAATTTCGGCGCGCCCATCTACTCCACGCCCATCGTAGCCAACGGCGTGATGTATGTCGGTTCGCAGACACACCTCTTCGCGCTTCAAGATCCGACCAAGGCCACAGCGCCGCTGAAATAAATCACACACACGGCCGCAGCTCCCCACCCGAGCTGCGGCCGTTTTCTTTCCGGCCGATTTGAACTCCCGAAAAACCTGACTACCCTCCCCTCCCATGGCTAACCCGACACCCGCAGACATTCAGAAAGCCCAGGAACAGCTCGACGCCCATGTGCGTGAGATCATCCAGTGGCACTTCAGCCCCGCAACCGGCAGCCCCTTCTGGCTCGGCTGGGCCAAGAAGGCTGGTTGGAACCCGCTCACAGAGATCACCAAATTCTCCGACATCATCGCCAAGTTCCCCCACTTCCAGGACGAATGGCTCCGCGACGAGCAGCCCGAGGTCTGGGTGCCCGCCGCCTTCAAGGGACAACCCTTCAACATCTTCGAGACCGGCGGCACCACCGGCATGCCTAAGCAGCGCATCGGCTGGAACGACTACAAGGTCGATTACTCCGAGTTCAGCGATAAAATCAGCGACGAACATTTCCCGCGCGGCGGCGCCTGGCTGATGGTCGGTCCCACCGGTCCGCGCCGCCTCCGCCTCGCCATCGAGCATCTCGCCAACGTCCGCGGAAGCTCCTGCTACTTCATCGACCTCGATCCGCGCTTCGTGAAAAAGGTGCTTTCGAACAAGCAGTATGATGTCGCGCGCCAATACATGGACCACGTCGTGGACCAGGCCGTCACCATCCTCAAGAACCGCAAGGTCACCGGCCTCTTCACCACGCCCAAGCTTCTCGAAGCCCTCGCCGAGAAGGTCGATCTCTACGAAGGCGGCATCCGCGGCGTCTTCTGCGGCGGAACCACCATGGCCCCGCAGTATGTGCGCTTCATCGTCGAGGAAGTGCTCGAAGGCCGCATCGGTTTCTATCCCACCTACGGCAACACCCTGATGGGCCTGGCCGCCAGTGTGCAGCTCACGCCCGAGGACAAGTTCTCCATCAGCTATTATCCGCCGCAGCCACGTGCCGTGCTCCGTGTCGTCGATCCGAACAAGACCGACACGCTCAAGGCCTACAACGAATGGGGCCGGGTCGAGCTGACCACGCTGACGAAGGAATTCTTCATGCCCCGCTTCCTCGAACGCGACGAAGCCCTCCGCAAAGCCCCGCGCGACATTTACGCCTGGGACGGCGTCGCCGAAGTCCGTCCGTTCGGCGCGATGGAGAAGACGATTGTCGAAGGCGTCTACTGAGCGAACAAGCATGAGCACACTCCCCCACATCCCCGTCCTGCGCCGTGGCCGCGCCTATGAATCCCTCGACCAGATCGAGGTCAAGGACCACAAGACCGGCGAGGTCGTCGCCAAGGTCAGCACCGTCAACGCCGGCATCGTCCGCAAGGATCTCGCGAAGATCTCCGAAGGCCGCAAGGCGCTGAACAAATTCACCGTCGCCCAATTGATGGAGATCAGCGCCAAGGCCGGCGAGTTCTTCCTCAACGGCACACTGCCCCTCGGCGACAAGGGCCACACCCAGTCCGGCCAGGAATACATCGAGCTGCTGTCCCGCACGTCCGGCCTGCCGTGGATCATGGTCAAACGCAACATGGCCAAGATCCATTATGCGCTGACCCACATGCAGGAGATCCTCAACGGCCTCTCCCGCGGACTCGACTTCTCCATCATCGACAAGGGCCAGGGCGAACAGTTCGGCACCAGCCTGAGCTTTTTCCCCACCGCGCAAGCGCTCGGCCTCGTCATGCCGAGCAACTCGCCGGCGGTGAATTCCCTCTGGCTCCCTTCCATCGCGCTGAAGACGCCCGTCGTCATCAAGCCAGGCAAGGAAGAGCCGTGGACGCCCTATCGCCTCATCCAGGCATTCATCGCCGCCGGTGCGCCAGCCGAGGCCTTCAGCTACTATCCGACCGATCACGAAGGCTCCGGCGAAATCCTCAAGAGCTGCGGCCGCGCGCTCATCTTCGGCGACAAGAACACGATGGCCCAATACGCCAACAACCCGGCGATCCAGCTGCACGGCCCGGGTTGGAGCAAGTTCCTCATCGGCGACGACTGCATCGAGAACTGGCGCGACTACATCGACGTCATGGCCGCCTCCATCAGCGACAACGGCGGCCGCTCCTGCATCAACGCCTCGGCCATCCTCGTGCCGAAATACGCCGCCGAGATCGCCGACGCGCTCGCGCAGAAGATCGGTCCCTTCGCCCCGCTGCCGAACAACGACGAGAACGCCAGGCTCGCCGGTTTCGCCAATCTGAAGATGGCCGACTTCATCGACACCCAGATCGAAGACGGTCTCAAAACTCCGGGCGCGACCGACGTGACCGCCAAGTATCGCAACGGCCCGCGCAAGGCATCCTTTGAAGGTGGCGTCTACCTGCGCCCGACGATCATACACGCCGAGAGCGTCACCCATCCTCTCTACAACCGGGAATACCTCTGCCCCTACGCCTGCGTCGTGCAGGTTCCGCAGGCCGAGATGCTGAAACACCTCGGCTACACCCTAGCCTGCTCCGCCATCACCAAGGACCCCGCGTTCATCGAACAGCTCTACGCCTTCGGCGAGATCGACCGCCTGAACATCGGGCCCGTCTCCACCATGAAGATCTCCTGGGACCAGCCGCACGAGGGCAACATGTTCGAGTTCCTCTGGCAGCGCCGCAGCATCGAGCGCGGGTGGTAGGCCCACGGGGCATCCCATTGGAAAACGAAACGGGTCCAAGCAGGCGCTTGGACCCGTTTTGCTTTTTAGATCGCTGCTAGTTCCCGCCAGAACCGCGCCCGAATAGCACAGCCACAAGGCCAAGGACGATCAGAACGCCGAACAAGATGAGCAGGATTTTGAGCACAATCCACATCCTGGGCTTGATATGCGGAGTCATCTCGATCGCACGGGCATACTTTTCGGAGAAGACGATCTTTCCCTTCTGCGAGACCAGCAGCCAGAGGATATAGGCTGGGACGATCCAGCCGATGCATGTCGTAATTCCTCCCGCGATCCCTATGCCAGCGATCACCGCTGCGGGAATCCTAAATCTCGGGTCGAGCTTCCTCAGCTTTAGGCCAATCCAGATCTCCGCAACTCCGAAGCCGGCGATCATGGCCGAGACGGCGACTCGAACTGCCATTTCCACCGCTGGGTTCGAAACGGGCGCCCCCTCGCTCTTTGAGAACGGAGCAAGTGCTCCAGCCAGGACAAAGATCGATCCTCCTCCGACAAAGACAATCCCGCCCACCGTCCAGACCGCCAGTTCGTGGCGGAAGTAGGTTCGTCGCATTTCCTCGGCGGCCGTGTCGTCGGAAACACCCTCCTTGATCTGCTGAACCATGGTCGGCTTGCAGGCTCCGCACACGGCGCGGCCGCCAATCTTGACCAGATCCTCGTGCGCGAACGACTGGCCGCATTCGGAGCAGGTGCCGCCGGCCAGGCCCAATGTGAGGCCGCCTGCGGGCGCGACCGCCGAAGCCGTCGCCACGTCGCCGTATAGTTTCCATTCCGCGAAGCCCTCCCGCCAAACTTGCGTCTCGGCGGTGACAACGCCGGTCTCAACCAGCACAGCCAGCTCGTCGTCGGTGACAGGCCCCTTCTGTTCGGTGTTCGCGATGTAGAACCAGCTCATGGGTTTTGCGGGTGATGGATCCTTCCGGCGCCTGTTGTCCCAGAATCCCGCAGGCGATCAATGCCCGACCTTTGCCTTCGGCAAAATTCCGATGGCCAGCCGACTGGGGTGCCACGTCAGGCAACCCATCACGGCACCGACCATGCGCGGAAGAACTGCTGATCGTTCGTGCCGATGGGAATGGAGAATTCCAGTCCGCCGGCGGGCACGAGGTTGGTGCGCAACGGAAACCAATCGACCAGGTTGAAGGAGTTTTCCAGGACGAGCACCGATCCGGCCGATCCCAGGAGCTTCATTGAAAACAGCCCGTTCGAAACGAATGTTCCGCCTTCGCCGGCCGGTTGAAACGGGACCAGCGCAGTGAACACCACTTCGTCAAGCCACGCCGCATCCGCGCCGCCGCTGTCGGCGATGTCCTTCTGGTAACGCCAGCGCAACGCGTGGGTTCCGGCTGGAATCGTGTTGGTCTGCTTCTGCCAATCGACTTCGCCGGAAATCCGTCCCGGTTGGAGAACGCCGTCTATGAAGAGCTCCAGGAAATCATAGTCCGGCTCGGACGAGATCTTCCGCCAAAAGGTCAGGCGACCCGGCCCGTTCACCAACGTCTGCAGCCAGGTTTCCTGGCTGTTGGTGATGGAACCACTCTGTGCGGCGCCGAGGCCGTCGTGCGTCGGAGCCGAAGTGCCGAACCACACATTGGTCCCGCCCGAGCTCCAGACGAGGTTGTTGTCCAGGACCGTTTGGAAGACCGGCTTCGGCACAAGCAACCGTCCGGAGGGAACGCTGGCGACGCCGAGGGAATTGCTGACTGTTACGGAGTAGTCGCCTTCATCCACGAGTCCAATGCCGGCCAGCTGCAGGACGGAGTTGGTGCGGCCCGCAAGTTCAAGGCCCTTGAACCTCCATTGGTAGCGGAGCGGTCGTTCACCGTTCGCCTCCACGCGGAAGAACACGGTGTCACCGGGCGCAGCCCGCCGGGTGGCGAGCCGTGTCGTGACGAAAGGCGCGCCGATGGCGGGCGCGGCCAGATTGTGGGCTGAGCCGGAGCCGATGCCGCCCACCCGCGTGACCCACGAAGGCACGTTGGTCTGGCCCGACGAGTTGTCGCCCCAGGCGACGACCGTTCCGTCGCTGCGCAGGGCCAGATTGCAGTCCTCACCCACCGAAAGCGCGACGACGTTGCTGATGCTCGAAGCCACGTCCAAGTCGGCCTGGGAGAACTGTCCCCACGCGCTGACGGTGCCGTCGTTCCGCAACGCAAGAACGCGTAATGCCGCGGCGGATACGGCGACCACATTGCTCAGGCCGGGCGGAATGTTTGTCTGGCCCCACGTATTGCCGCCCCAAGCAACGGGGGATCCGTCGGCGCGAAGCGCGATGCTGAAGTCACGGCCGGCCGCGAGCGCGACCACGTTGCTCAGCGTGGCGGGGACGTTCGTCTGGCCGGACGTGTTCAAACCCCAGGCCACGACGGAACCATCTAGCTTCAGAGCGAGCCCATGGAAATCCCCGCACGCGAGCGCCGCGGCGTTGGTCACGCCGGGCGGCACGGTCGCCTGGCCGAACGTGTTGGAGCCCCAGGCCGCGATGAGGCCGTTGGTGCGCAGGGCCAACACGTGGTGCGGCCCGCTCGCGAGGGACATGACGTTGCCGAGGGCCGCCGGAACGTTGGTCGCCGCGCCGCCGCCCCATGCGACCACGGTGCCGTCGGACCTGAGCGCGAGCGTGTGGGTGTTGCCACCCGCGACCGCGACCACGTTGCTGAGTCCGCCCGGGACCGTGGTCGTGCCGTTGGAGTTGCGGCCCCAGGCGGCGAGCGGCACGACGGCCAGCACGCCCTTCGCGCTGACAACAGCCCCGGCGCTGTTGCTGGCGACGACCGTATAGCTGCCCGCCTGTCCGTAGGCCACGTTGGTCAACGTCAGGGAATCGCCGGTCACGCCCGGCAGGTTGGTCGCGGAAAGCCGCCATTGATAGGTCACCGGCAGGACGCTCTGGGAACTCACGGACATGAACACCGAACCGCCGAGGAAGATCGTCTGGCTCTGGAGATCCTGTTCGAGGATGAGAGGCACCACGCCCAGGACGCTTCCGGGACTCGTGATCGTCCCGAAACGGTTGCTGATGACGACCGAGTAGGTGCCCGATTGGCCGAGGACCAGATTGGTCAAGACCAGCATCTTCGCCGTCGCGCCCGGCAGGTTGGTGCCGTTCAACTGCCATTGGAAGAGGATCGGCGGACTCGCGATAAAGTTCGCGGTGAACGTCGCACCGAGGCCAAAGGGAACGGTCTGCCCGGGAATGGTCCGCGTGAGAAACGGCAGGATGCCGCCCGGAATCGCAAGGCTGTGGTTTCCCCCGGCGGCAAGCGCCGCGACGTTCGTCAGGCCGGCGACCGCATTGGTCTGGCCGTTGGTGCCTTTGCCCCAGCCCAGCCACGAACCATCGGCCCGCAACGCCAGCGTATGATTTCCCCCGGCCGCGACGGCGACGACGTTCGTCAAACCGGCCGGCACGTTCGTCTGGCCGAACGAATTGTCGCCCCACGCGACGACGGTGCCATTTGTCCGCACGGCCACGCCATGGCCGCCGCCTGTTGCCAAAGCCATGACAAAGCCCAGACCGATCGGCACGTTGGTGGCCGGGCCTGCACCCCACGCCACCATGGTCCCATCAACCCTGAGCGCGAGACTGTTGCTGCCACCAGCGGCGATCGCCACCACATTGCTTAAACCGCTCGGCACCGCAGCCTCCCCGTTGGCATTGGTGCCCCAGGCGGCCACAGTCCCATCGGCCCGCAGGGCGATGCCGTGATTTTCTCCGGCGGCGACCGTCAAAACGTTGCTGAGCGCCACCGGGACATTGGTCGCCGGACCGCCGCCCCACGCGACCACGGATCCGTCGGCGCGCACGGCGACGCTGAGTGAACCGCCAGCGGCCATCGCCACCACACTGGTCAACCCGGGCGGAACATTCGTCGCCAACCCGCTGCCCCACGCCACCACGCGGCCATCGGTCTGCAGGGCGAGGCTGTGGAAATTCCCGCCCGAGACCGCGACGATGTCGCCCAGGCCGGCCGGGACATTGGTCTGGCCGAGAGTGTTGTCGCCCCACGCGGCAAGCGGGACCACCTTGAGCGTCCCTGGAAGACTGGCCACGGAACCCGCATCATTATTTGCGATCAGAGTGTAGGTCCCCGCCCTTGCCAATCCGACGTCCACAAAGACGAGCGGGTTGGTCGCGACTCCCGGGAGCGGGGATCCATCCACCTGCCACTGATATGACAATGGCAACGCGCTGCGGATGCTGGCGCCGAAATTCACCGTCGCGCCGCGGAACACCGTTTGGGGCTGCGGATGGCTGTCAAAAATCAAGGGCACCACCGTCAGCAACGCCTCCGCGCTCGCGGCGGTGCCCCATGCGTTGCTGACGAACACGGAATAGATCGCCCCATCGCCATACGCCACGTTGGTGAGGACGAACACCGCGTTGGTCGCTCCCGGAACATCGATTCCCCCGCGCTTCCATTGATAGGAAACCGGTCGGCTGGCTGATGCGGAAGCGGAAAGGGTTTTGTCGAAACCGACGATGATCGAGTGGGGCAAAACCGGTCGCGTTTGGAAGGGAGCCAGCGTCCCCGGCAAGGCCAGGCTGAACGCATCGCCGCCGGCCATGGACACCACATTCGTAATGCCCGGCGGTATGGTAGATTGGCCCGAAGTGTTGAGGCCCCACGCGACAACCGTCCCATCGCTCCTCAGGGCGAGACTATGATTCAAGCCAGCCGTAATCCCGACGGCGTTCGTTAAACTACCCGGCACGCCGGTCTGGCCGGAACTGCTGCTCCCCCAAGCGACGACGGTGCCGTCCTGCCGCAACGCCACGCTGTGGTTCTGTCCTGCAGCCACGGCGATGGCCACGGCGTTGCTGAGACTGGCGGGAACCGTGCGCTGGCCGGAACCATTGCTGCCCCAGACAACCACTCCACCTTCGCCGCGCAACGCCATGCTGTGGTTTCCGCCGGCCGAGATGGCGATCACGTTGGTCACTCCGACCGGAGCGACCGCCTGACCGGACGTATTGAGCCCCCAACCCGTCACCGTCCCGTCGGCCTTCAAGGCTAGGCTGTGGTTGAGGCCACCGGCCACGGCGACCACGTTGCTCAAACCGGCGGGCACATTCGTCTGCTGCGACCCGTTCGCACCCCACGCAACCACGAAACCGTCGCCGCGCAGCGCGAGCGTGTGGTTTCCGCCGCAGGAAATGGCGACCACGTTCGTCAATCCGGACGGCACGTTCGTCTGGCCGGTGACGCCGATGCCCCACGCGACGACCGTGCCATCGGTTCTCAACGCCACGGCGTGACTGGATCCAGCCGAGACGGCAACCACGTTGGTCAGACCCGTCGGCATGTTGGTTCCATTGCCGCTTCCCCAAGCCATCACGCTGACATCGGCGCTCGCAGACAGGGCGACGAGAATGAAAACCAAGGCGAGGGAGATGCGCGAAAGACCGAATGGATGCCGCTGCCACCAAAGAAGTGGAATGTGCCCACTGAAGCACAGCCCCGCGTCACGGAAAGCAACCGACTGCAACGAGTGCGTCATCAACAGCGCGATTATCGCCTTACCGGGAGGATGTCGAGCCTGCGAAGGGAAACAGAGCGATGATCAGGCCGCGAATCATAACACGCCAAACGACTCTTTCGGGGAAAAAGCCGACCACCCCGGCCCTAGGGGAACGCTGATTTAATCCCGGACTCCGAAGTTGGAGTCAGAGGATGAGAATGGACCGGGACGCGTGCGCTCCCCATTTCTATTTCGGAGTGCGGGATAAATCAGCGTGTCCCTAGCATAGAGTGACAACGAGTGGGTCAAGCCGATGCCCGGCCTACGATGTGGGCAAATGGGAAGGGATGGTAGCGCGTGCGGGAATCGAACCCGCCTCCCGGCCTTGAGAGGGCCGTGTCCTAACCGATAGACGAACGCGCCAAACGGGGGGAGAGAAGTGCCAGAGTGCAGCAACGAGGGCAATAAAAAAGCCGCCCATTTCTGGGCGGCTTTTGAAAGGAGGAAGGAACTTAGGCCTTCTTGCTACGACGAGCGAGGAGCAAGCCACCGAGGCCTAGACCAGCCAGAGCGATGACGGACGGTTCGGGAACCGGAGTCAAAGTCATCGTGTATCCAGCCAATCCGACCAAGTTGTTCGGGGCGGTCGCACCGCCAGCGACAACGAGCGGAACAGTGATAAGGCCAGATTTTCCAGACTGCGCATTTGGGGTTGTCAGCGCAGCAGCGTAAGTCGCACCAGTGAATGTGCGGACTTGAATTACGGTAGAAGAGCCACCGGCAACGCCAGGAATCGCCAACTGGCCACCGAAATAATAACCAGCCTGCAAGGAGAAACTAATCGGAGAGCCGACCGCGACCAATGAGCCCTCACTAGTTCCAACAGGACCAGCATAAACCTGAGCCTTAATAACTCCGTCGGTGGCTACAAACTGACCGCTCGAATCTCTAACAGGCGCATCAACGCCAGCAGCGCCGTTCGAGAAATTGAGAACACCTTGAGCCGAGGAGGAAACCGCGGCAACCAAGGTAACGGCCGCAACGAATAGATAGGGGGATTTCATATTGACTATCGAATTAATCAGTTGTTCACGGAAAAGGACCGGTTCCAGGAAATCGGGTTATTCAAATTCAAGAAAAACGCTTCACCAACAGCAAGTGTGGGGACGGCGCTTGGATTGCCATTCACACTCCAATTACCAAAGACCAAAGTGTAGATGTCATATCCGTTACCGTTCCACTTATACAAGTTGTCGAAGTTACTCAAAACCGATGCCAATCCCAAAGTGTCAATGCCACCAGCCTGAGGGACCATCGATGATCGGATTGAAAACCCAGCAGGGGCCGTGTTCGTCAGGTTCCCTTGCGGGACATCACCAACAAAAGTAACCGAACTCGGCGAACCAACGTTGACGAATCCACCTTCGCCAGGGGCGAGAGCAATGTTGGGCTTGTCCCAAGTTCCGAAAACCAATGTCGCAATATCAAAACCAGATCCGGGAGTGAATTTGTAGAAGTTACTGAAATTGGGGAGGCCGGCCAGAAGCGATCCGATCGTGTTGTTCGTGGAATTCAACTGGTTCGCGATCAACGAGAATCCAGTAGGAAGGGAAACGTTAATGTATCCGACTGCATTGACGGAATAGACGTTGGTCTGGGCGACCGCGGACGTCATTCCTGCAGCTCCGAGTGCGCCGAGGAGGAGGAGGGTT
>JBBRDN010000139.1:0-11999 GCA_038203875.1 Verrucomicrobiota bacterium | reverse complement strand
GGACAGGCGCCGTAAGGATTGTTGAAATGCAACCGGCGCGGCTCAAGATCGGGGACCATCGTGCCGCAGCGGACGCAGGCGTATTGCGTGGTGTAGACATCATCGCGCCAGTCGCCGGTATCGACGTCGGTAATCGTCACGCGCCCCGCCCCGTGCTTCGCCGCCGTCTGCACCGACTCGCGCAGGCGCTCGCCGATCGTCGGCCGCAAGACCAGTCGATCCACGACCAGCTCGATCGTGTGCGGCTGCTTGGCCCTGAGCTTCGGCGTGTCGCGCACCTCGGTCATGACGCCGTCGATGCGCGCGCGTAAGAAGCCGCTCTGGCGAATCTGCTGAAAGACCTCCTTGTGGTCGCCGGGCAAATCGCGTACGAGCGGGGCCAAGACGTACAGCTTGCGACCTTCTTCTTGAGCCAAGGTCGCGCGCACGATCTCGGCGACCGTGTGCTTGTGAATCGGGATGCCACAGCTGGGACAGTGCGGCGTGCCGAGCCGGGCCCAGAGGAGGCGCAGGTGGTCGTGGATTTCGGTGACGGTCGCCAGCGTGCTGCGCGGCCGAGCCTGCGTGACGTTTTGCGAGACGCACAAGGTCGGCGGCAGGCCTTCGATGAGATCGACGTCCGGGCGCTGGAGCTGATCGAACAGGGCGCGGGCGTCGGCACGCAGCGTTTCGAGGTAACGACGGCGTCCCTCGGCATAAATCGTGTCGAAGGCGAGCGAGCTTTTGCCCGAGCCGCTGAGTCCTGTGATGACGACCAGCTTCCGCGCGGGGATGTCGAGATCCAGGTTCTTGAGGTTGTTCTGGCGCGCACCGCGGATGCGGATGGGGTCGGTCCCGGTCGGCTTGGGCATTGCGGGCGCAAGCTAAGGACCGACCCGGGGAAGTCAAACGGCGGAGCGCGGATGAATCGAGGGGCTTGAACTTGGACGGCGGAGCGTGGTTCCGGGACACGCGATCCGCGGGTGGTTCCCTCACGGCGAATTCCGGTCTCTTCCCCGCATTTTCCCTCAAGAAAACACCTCCCGGGCCGATAGCGACGGTGCGGGTCAAGAGTGGTCCGCCTTGCGGCGTGGACGTCGCAGAGCGCTCCGGATTTCGGAGGGGGCTCGCGGACTGGGTGAATTATGAAAGCTGGAATTTTGAGTTCGGCCGCGCGCTTCGGCGTCGTGGGCCTTGGGTTGGTCGCGATGGGGGCAACGCCGGCGAGGGCCATCGTCTTCTATTCGACGGTCGATCCGTCCTACAACACGACGGCTCCGGGCGGATCCTATGCCGATAGCGGCTGGCAATACATCGGCTACTGGGGCGGTGTGGTCGGAACACCGATCGGGCCCAACGCGTTCATCACCGCGACCCACGTGGGCGGCAGTATCGGCGATACTTTCAGCTACAATGGCCTGAGCTACACCACGACGGCCGTCCACAACAACGGCGACTTGGCGGTCTGGGAGGTCAGCCAGCCGTTCACCAGCTACGCGCCTCTGATTTCGATCAAGCCCGCGATCAACGCCGAGGTTGTGATCATCGGGCGGGGCACCCAACGCGGTGCCGAGGTCACAGCGAACGGCCAGGTAAAGGGCTGGGAGTGGGGCGCGACGGACGGCGCGTTGCGCTGGGGTGTGAACCGTGTCAGCTCGAACTCGGGATCGTTTGTCCGTTTCAATTTCGACGCCAACGGGGGAGCCGATGAAGGCTTCCTGACGGCTGGCGATTCCGGCGGCCCCATGTTCGCGATGGAAGACGGAATCTGGAAGTTGGCGGGCGTCCACTACGGCGTGGATGGTCCCTACAGCTACTCCTCCGGGGGATCGAGCTTCAACGCGGCGCTCTCTGACCGAGGCGGCATGTATCGCAACGGCGTGCTGTTCGCCGACAACGCCGCGGACAACCCCGGCATGGCCTACTCGACGTCGATCGCTCCGAACCTCTCGTGGATCAGCAGCGTGGTCGCGGTGCCGGTTCCTGAACCGGGAACGGTGGCCTTGATGACCATCGGTGGGGGCTTCTTGGGCTGGACGGCTATTCGTCGTCGGCGGAACTGATCGGGCTTCCGGCGAGGCTCTTGCCCATCGGACTCCTGCATGAGCACACTCCGCGCTCATGCGCGACGCCATCCGTCAGTGGACGGAGGAGGCCGAGACCTACGTTCTCGAAGTCATCCTCGGTGATCGCCGTGGCAAAGGCGCCACGGCGTTGCGCGGCACCTTGTTTGCCTTGTCCAAGGTTTTCGCCTTGGCAGTCAAGACGCGCCGATTTCTCTACAACGTCCGCATTCTCCGCGATTCCACCGTCGGCGTGCAGGTCATCGCCATCGGCAATCTCACTGTCGGCGGCACGGGCAAGACGCCGGTCGTGGAAAAATTCGCGCGCGAGTTGAAGGACGCCGGTCGAAATGTCGCAATCCTTTCGCGCGGCTACCGTTCCAAGCCGCCCCCGCTCGGCCGCCGCGTCATGAACCGGCTCCTCTTCCGCGACGAGTCGGAGCCGCCACGCATCGTTTCCGATGGCAAATCGCTTCTGCTGAACTCCGAAGTCGCCGGCGACGAGCCTTACATGCTCGCGTCCAACTTGAAGGACGTGGTCGTGCTGGTGGACAAGGACCGCGTGAAGGCCGGCCGTTATGCGATCGAGAAGTTCGGGTGCGACACGCTTCTGTTGGACGACGGGTTCCAGTATTGGAAACTGCGCGGCCGGCGACACGACGTCGTGCTGGTTGATTGCCAACAACCCTTCGGCAACGAGCACATGCTTCCGCGCGGAACGCTACGCGAACCTCCCGAGCATCTTGCCCGTGCCAGCACCATCTTCCTGACCAAGAGCGACGGGAAGACGGCCGAACTGCGTAAACGCATCCACTCGTTGAACCCCAAAGCCGGCATCATCGAGTGCATCCACCACCCGCTCTACTTCGAGGATGTGTTCACCGGTGAACGCATGGACCTCGATTTCCTGAAGGGCAGGAAGGTTGGAAGCCTGAGCGGTATCGCGCAGCCGGAAAGCTTCGAGCGGAGTCTGGCGTCCCTGGGCGCCCAGGTCGTCTACGCGAAACGTTTCGCCGACCATCACCGCTACACCCAGCAGGAAATCCTGAACGCGATCAACCGCGGCAAGAAGCGTCAGGCCGACTTCATCCTGACCACCCAGAAGGACGCCGTGCGTTTCCCCAAGATCGACCGGCGCGACCTCCCGATCTACTTCATGCGCGTCGAGATCAAGATCCTCAACGGCGCCGACGATTTCCGCGATTGCGTGCGTCGCATCTGCTTCCGCTGAGCATGGACACCATCCTCTACGCGACCGGTTGGACGTTGATGGCGGTGCTGCAGGCGCTGCCGCTACGGTGGGTCGCGCGAATCGGCCGGGCCGGAGGAGCGCTAGCCTACGTTCTCGATGCGCGGCATCGGAAGGTTGCGGTGAAGAACATGTCGCTATGTTTCCCCGAGAAGCCGGCCGCCGAGATCACGGCGCTGGCAAAGGAGAACTTCCGGCGGCTCGGCGAGAACTACGCCAGTGCGGTCAAGACGTCGTCCATGTCCGCCGAGGCGATTCGACAGCACCTTTCCTTTGCGGGGTGCGACAAGGTGGCGAGGTTCCGTCAGGACGGCACGCCCCAGAGCTGTGTCGTGGCTGTGGGGCATTTCGGAAACTTCGAGCTCTACGTCCGCTTCGGTGACTACATCACCGGCTTCAAAGCGGCCTCCACCTACCGCGCGCTGCGCCAGCCTTCGCTGAACAGGCTCATGCAATCCATGAGAAGCCGATCCGGCTGCCAGTTCTTCGAACGTCGAACCGGAGCGGCGGCGTTGAAGGCCGCAATGTCGGACTCAGGCTTGTTGCTCGGGCTTTTCACCGACCAGCACGCGGGCGACACTGGCATCAAACTTCCCTTCTTCGGACGCGACTGCTCGACCAGTGCCGCGCCCGCCGTCTTTGCTCTGCGCTACGGTTGCCCGCTCCACACGGCCATCTGCTACCGCGTCGGCCTCGCCAAGTGGCATGTCGAAGTTGGTGATGAAATTCCGACGCTGGTAGATGGAGAACCGCGTTCCTCGGCCGATATCATGCGCGATGTGAACGCTGCCTACGAAGCCGGCATCCGGCGGGACCCGGCGAACTGGTTCTGGGTGCACAATCGTTGGAAGCCCGGCAAGTGGCGCGAACGGCCCTCGACCCGAGCCGCGTCGTCCGAAACGGACACGGTCGCCGAAGGGTGAAACGACGATGAGCGCATCCGAAAGCCCCCGGGCGAACAGTTCAGCCCAGCCAAATGTCGGCGGAGTTTCGCGCATCCTTGTCCGCGGGGTGAACTGGCTGGGTGATGCCGTGATGACCACTCCAGCCCTTCGGCGGTTGCGCGAGCTTCATCCGGGCGCACGTGTGACCCTGCTGATGCCTGAAAAGATTTCGGATCTTTTCGTGGGGCATCCCGCAGTGGACGAAGTCGCGACGTTCGCGGCGGGCGAGAGTCCTTGGCGCATCGGGCGCCGACTTCGACCGGGGCGATTCGATCTCGCGGTCGTGTTTCCCAATTCACCGCGTTCTGCGTTGGAGGTTTGGTTCGCTGGCGCGCGCCGCCGGGTGGGCTACGCGAGATCGTGGAGGAGCCTGTTCCTTACGGACGCTGTTCCCACCCGGGTCGATGAGCGGCCAATGCGGAAACGCAGCGTTGGTGAGATTCATCGGCTGGTCGGCACATCGTCCAGCCGTTCGGTGGCTTTTCCGGCGCAGGTCCATCACATCTACCAGTATCTTCATCTGATCCGGGCTATCGGCGGTTCGGCGGAAGCCTGCGAGCCGCGTTTGCAGGTGACCGATGCCGAACACGCCGCTGCCCGAGTTCGATTGGGAACCCGGGCCACAACGTGGATCGGGCTGAATGCCGGCGCGGAGTATGGCCCGGCGAAACGTTGGCCGATCGACCGGTTTATCGCCGTGGCGAAGCGGTTGGCCGAGGAGCGAGGTTGTGGCTTGGTCCTCTTTGGTGGGAAACCGGATGGTGTTCTGACCTCCGAGATCGAACAGGAGGTTCATCAGGCTCATCCGATGGGCGCTGTCGTTAACGTGGCCGGCAAAACCTCGTTGCGGGAGCTTTGCGCGCTGATGTCCCTGTGCCGGGTGGTTTTGACGAACGACACCGGTCCCATGCATGTGGCGGCGGCGGTTGGGGCCACCGTGGTTGTGCCTTTTGGAAGCACTTCGCCCGAGTTGACCGGGCCGGGGCTGCCCGGAGCCGGACGCCATGCGTTTCTTCGGTCCTCGGCGCCTTGTTCACCCTGCTTTCTCAGGAAATGCCCGATCGATTTCCGCTGTATGAGTGAAATCAGCGTAGATTCAGTGACGGAAGCGGTTTTGGACGCTCTTCGGCGTTGATCATGAACTTTCTGCATCATGCTGTAACCTGATCCGCGGTGTTCGCGTCCTAATGATCGTAACCAATGGCTGCAACGACCGGAAATCCGGTCGCCTAAGCCGGTAAACAGCAGAAGCCAACCACTCATATCGTATGAAGAAGATCCTCTCCCTCGCTCTCGGCCTCTTGGTCGCTGGCGCCGTAGTTTCCCGTGCAGCCGATGAACCCGCGCCCGAAAAGAAGGGCAAACGCGCTCCTATGACCGAAGAGCAGCAGAAGCTCATGAAGGAAATGGTCGCCAAGTATGACGAGAACAAGGACGGCAAGCTGTCCGCCGAAGAGCGCGCCAAAATCTCCAAGGAAGACAAGGAGAAGATGGACAAGGCTGGCATCCCCGCAGCCGGCAAAGGCAAGAAAAAGAAGGCCGAATAAGCCTTCCCGACTAGTTTTCAAAGCGCGTTCCGGGAAACCGGAACGCGCTTTTTCTTTGCCTGGATCCGCCAAAAAGAAAAGCGCCGGAAGGATGCTTCCGGCGCTTCGGTGTTGTCCAAATCGTTTCAGGCCGCGACCGCCAGCGATTTCTTGCGCTGGGCGGCTAGATCGACTTTCCGCTGCTGGAGGCTGCGGAAGAACTCATGTCCCTCGCGCAGGCGGCGCACGGCGACGTCCTTGTCCTCAAGCATCGTCTTGATGATCCGGCCGATGGGACGGGGCCGCAGGTAGTATTCGCGGTAGAAACGATCAACGCCTTCGAAGATGTCTTCCTTGTTGAGGCCGGGATACTCGAGCGTGGATTGCTGCAGGCCGCCATCTTCGATGAGGTCGGTCTTGTCCTTCTTCACGAACCAGCCGTTCTGGCGGGCCATGTCGTAGAGTTCCGTGCCGGGATAGGGCGCGGCCAACGAGACTTGCAGCGAGAAGACGTCCAGCTCCTTCGCGAAGTTTATGGTCTGCTGCATTGTTTCCTTCGTCTCGACGGGCAGGCCGAGGATGAAGGTGCCATGGATGACGACACCGGCCTTGTGGCAGGACTTGGTGAAGCGGCGCATCTCGTCGGTGGTCACGCCCTTCTTGATGCGCGTCAGGGTTTCGTCATTGCCGGATTCGTAGCC
The DNA here is from genome assembly GCA_038203875.1 of Verrucomicrobiota bacterium. Lineage (GTDB taxonomy): Bacteria > Verrucomicrobiota > Verrucomicrobiia > Limisphaerales > CANJSG01 > CANJSG01. Next base: position 5,537 of record JBBRDN010000139.1, on the reverse strand, counting down.
GACGAGGAAGAGGCGAAGGCCGTTGTCCTTGAAAAACTTGATCGTGTCGTAGTCGAGATTCGCCCGGCTGTTGCAGCTCCATGTGATGCCGAGGGCGCCTAGCTTCTTCGCGATCTCGCGGGCGCGGGGCAGGTTGGCTGTGAAGGTGTCGTCGTCGAAGAAGAACTCCTTCACATTGGGGAAGATCTTCTTCATGTAGGCCATCTCGTCGGCCACGTTTTGGGCCGAGCGGACTCGGTATTTGTGACCGCCGATGGTCTGGGGCCAGAGGCAGAAGGTGCACTGGGCCGGGCAGCCGCGTCCGGAATAGATGCTGATGTAGGGGTGCTGGAGGTAGCCGATGAAGTATTTCTCGATCTCCAGGTCGCGCTTGTAGACGTCGGCCACCCATGGGAGCACGTCCATGTTGTGGATCAGCTCGCGGTCGGGGTTGTGGAAGATCTTCCCGTCCTTCTTGTAGCTGATGCCGTTGACGGTTTCGAGAGGACGACCTTCGGCGATTTCCTTGCAGGTGAAGTCGAACTCGCGCCGGGCAACCCAATCGATGGCGGTCGAGGCCTTTAGGGTTTCAGTCGGGAGCACCATGGTGTGGGCTCCGACGAACCCGATGATAGTCGTAGGCTTCTGTGCCTTGATGGCTTCGGCGACTTTGCAGTCGTTCTTCAACGACGGCGTGGAGGTGTTGATGATGACGTAGTCGTAACCCTTGGCGATGCGGAGGCATTCCTCCACGCCGACGTTGTGCGGGGCGCAGTCGAGCAGGCGCGATCCGGGAACCAACGCAGCCGGCTGCGCGAGCCACGTGGGATACCAGTAGCTGGTGACTTCGCGGCGTGCCTGGTAACGGGCACCGGCACCGCCGTCAAATCCCTCGAACGAGGGAGGGGAGAGGAAAAGAGCGCTCATCAGAGGGGCAGGGAAAGGGATGGCCGGTTATTCGGTCTTATGGTTGGTCTTCTTCGACGGGTCGATCTTCGCGAGAAGGTCGTCACGCTGGGAAGTGTCGCCTGTGCCGCAGGAATCATCGGCGGCATGGACGTGGGGCCGGGTTTCGGTCTTGGTGTTCGAGAAGGCTCCACGGGCTCCCGCTGCGGGGTTGATCGCCGCTTTGGCTTCGGCGAGGTGGCCTTTGCCGATGCTTGCGCCGTTGAAGGCACGCTTTTCCAGCGCGGCGCTGGCGGCGAACGGCTTCGGCTTGGAGCCGAAGTTGTATTTCATGTTGATCCACGTGTCGCGCGGCTTGTTGCTCAACGCGCCGCTCGGATCGTAGCCGCAGTGGACCATGCAATGTTCGCACCGTGAATCGCGCGCCACGCCGTTCACCACGCCGTAGGTCTCCCACTTCACCGTCCCGAGCATCTCGGCGTAGGTCGGGTAATGGCCGTCGGTCATCAGGTAGCACGGCGCTTTCCAGCCCTTGACGTTGTAGGTCGGGATGGCCCAGGCGGTGCAGGTCAGCTCGCGCTTGCCGGCGAGGAACTCCTGATAAACCGGTGTGCCGAAGATGGTGAAGAGCTGGCCCCATTCCTCTATCTTGGCGAACTTCTTCCGCGTCATGTCGCGCGTGAGGAAGAACTCCTTAGGGTCGCGGCCGAGGCGCTTAACCATGTCCTTCTTGGCGGCATCGTAATCGTAACCGGGGGAAATCGTGTGGCCGTCCACGTCGAGCGAGGAGAGGAACTTGAACATGTCCTCGATCTCCTGCACGTCGGTCTCCTTGTAGACGGTCGTGTTGGTCGCCGTCTGGTAGCCGAGGATCTTCGCCATCTTGATGGCGGCGACGCATTCCTTGAAGACGCCCTCGCGCTCGACGATGAGGTCGTGCGTGAACTCCAGTCCGTCCACGTGGACGTTCCAATACATCCACTTGCTCGGCTTGATGACGACCTTGGCCTTCGCAGCGGCATCGGCGTTGCGGATGGCTTCGGCTTCCTTCTCGGTGACGAGCTTCTCGGTGACGAGCTGCTTCAGCTCGGACTCCATCTCCGGCGAGAAGACCGCGGCCATGTAGTCGCGCATCTTCTTCCGCATGAACATGGCGTTCGTGCAGATGTAGATGATGCGTTTCTGCGCGCGCAGGCCGACGACCAGCTCTTCAATCTTCGGGTAGATCAGCGGCTCGCCGCCACAGATCGACACCATCGGCGCATCGCAGTCCTGTGCGGCGGCGAGGCATTGCTCGAGCGGCACCATGTCCTTGAGCGACGTGGAATACTCGCGGATGCGCCCGCACCCGGTGCAGGTGAGGTTGCAGGTGTGCAGAGGTTCGAGCTGCAGGACCATGGCGAACTTGGGCGTCCGCTTGATGACCTTATGCTTGATGATGTGGCGGGCGATTTTGACCGTCAGCGCTAGGGGGAAACGCATTTTGTGTTGGAGAAATATGCCGGGAGAACCGGATCAACGAACAGCGACAAGGACAGGAGTTGGGGCCGAAGGAGCCGGCGGAACCAGAGGGGCGGGGTTCTCGTTGCGGATCAGTCCGGGGATGAGGAAGGACGCAGGAGAGACGCTGCGTTGGGCCGCGATACCACCGCAACCGATCGATGAAATCATCGTGGCGAGTGCGAGGAGCCCAAACGCCCCGGTCCTGAGTTTTTTCATGGCTCGGCAGTATAGGTTTGAAGCCCGGCCTCGCAACCCATTTCACCCCGGTAGGAGTCGGGCCACGGGACCACCCGCCAAAGCGTTGCGAACCGCCTTGGCGAGCTCTTCAAAGTCGAACGGCTTCGGCAGTAGGCTGAAGTTGTTCTTCTTCAGCAGGGTTTCATTCATCACATCCGGGCTGTAGCCGGTGATCAGCAGGACTTTGAGATCGGGACTGGCCGAACTAAACCGGATGGCAAGTTCCCGGCCGTTGATGCCTCCGGGCATGACGATGTCGGTCAGGAGGAGGTCGACGTCCTCGTGGAATTCATCCCAAAGCTGGATGGCTGCCGCACCGGAAGCCGCTTCATGGACGATGTAGCCTTGGTGCCGGAGCGCGCTGACGATCAGGCTGCGAACCGGGGGTTCGTCCTCCACGACGAGGACTGTTTCGCCCCGGCTGCCGGGCATCGGCGATGAATCACGGGCCGGCGGCCGATCCGGCAATGCTCCGGGCGATTCCGGGAAATGGATTTGGAAGGTTGTGCCCCTGCCAAGTTCGCTGAACACGCGGATCCATCCACGGTGTTGCTTCACGATTCCGTAAACGGTCGCGAGTCCCAGGCCGGTGCCGGCGCCGACTTCCTTGGTTGTGAAGAAAGGCTCGAAAATCCGAGGCAAATGAGCCGCCCCGATTCCAGTGCCGGTATCACGGAAACTCAAGCAAACCGATCGCCCGGGGACCGCGTCTGGGTTGGTCTCGATGTAGTCAGGCCCAATCTCGACCACTTCGGTTTCGATCATGATCTGACCTCCGGCAGGCATGGCATCGCGCGAATTGACCGCGAGATTCATTAGCACCTGCTCCATCATCGAGGGGTCGGACCAGACGGCAGGAAGCGGTTCGCATGCCCGAACAAGGATCTGGATATGTTCGCCAACGACCCGCGAAAGAAGTTTCTGGACGTGTTGGATGATCACGTTGAGGTCGGCATTTCCGAACTGCACGACCTGCTGCCGGCTGAAGGTGAGGAGCTGCCGGGTGAGCCTTGATCCCCGTTCCGCGGCCAGCTGGATCTGATCGAGAGCTTCCGCGAGCGCCTCGGGTGTCACTTGGCCCGAAGCAACGAGCGACGCTTGGCCCCTGATTACAGTGAGAAGATTGTTGAAATCGTGCGCGACTCCTCCGGCCAGCCGCCCAAGTGACTCCAGCTTTTGCGACTGGCGAAACTGCAGCTCGAGGCGATGCCGTTCGGTCACTTCGCCTGCGTAACAATGGACCACGTTGAGCGGGCGAATTGGGAAGAAAGACCAAGAAATGACCCGTTCGCCATAGCTGAGTTCGAGACGGAGCCTGGGCTTTCCCGAGGCGAGGCACTCCATCACGATGTTTGGGCTCGATTCGGGCAAAATGTCGTTGACCGCAGGCCAGCCGAGGCTTCTCGCCAAGTCCGCCGCCGCCCGATTGGAATAGGTGAGGTTTCCGTGTGGGCCAAACTCGAGGACCGGATTTGGGTTCCAATGTGGGAAGGCTGCCAACTGTTCTGTCTTAGGGTCCGTGTGGGGTGGGTCCGGGATGACCTGAAAAATCTGAATCTTAAAGGACTGTGGATTGGGTTCATCGCGAAGCCAGGCGCACGACTCAACCAATGCCACGGTGGTCCCGTCGGAAAGTCGAAGTGATCGAAATATGGTCGCAAATTGGCTTGGACGAGACAAATCAGGACCCGATTCCAAGTCTCGATCCGTCAGCGCAAATGCGCTGGCTGCGAGTTTTCCTCGAACGGCATCGATTGTCGTGTTGAACAACAGTTCCGCGATTCTATTGATCGCAACAATAGCCCCTGATGAGTCGCTCAGAACGGAAGCACAAGGCGAACAATGCACCCAGCGGAACGGGTCATTGGCAAACTCATCAGGCATCGCAACGCGTTGGTGTGCAGCAAAAAATGATGCAGTCAACGGGTTGTTCAAGGTCGGTTGGGCGATTCGAGTGGGCATTGCCTAGGGGTGTTCAAATGCCCTTCTTGGCAAACTAAGTCGACGGATTTTCTGCCGGATTGTGATCGGTCTTAGGAAGGACTTCCAAAAAGATAAAAAAACCTATTGCACTGAGTTGCCCGATTGTTATCTTCCGCGCTCCGTTTCACCCTCGATGGTGAGCGGCAATTAGATTGGCTCAGCCGACAACCGACGCCCGACGAGGGCCGGGATTAATGGTTGGGTTCATCCAAGCAGCAGGATTTCTGCTATATGCCAGTAAAGACATTTAGGCCGCTTACTCCGTCTAGGCGCTACATCACCGTAGCGTCTTTTGACGAAATTACGAAGACGAAACCGGAACGCTCCCTGATTGTCATCAGGAAGAAATCCGGTGGCCGGAATAACCTTGGACGGGTCACCGCCCGTGGTATCGGCGGCGGTCATAAGCAGTTCATTCGCCTCATTGATTTTCGTCGCAAGAAGCATGGTGTGTTGGCTGATGTGGTGGCGATCGAGTATGATCCTATTCGGTCCGCCCGCATTGCCCTTCTGAAATATCAGGACGGCCAGAAGGCCTACATCATTGCGCCTATAGGTCTGGAAGTTGGTGCCAAGGTCGTTTCTGGACCGACAGCGGAACCCAATGTGGGCAACAGCCTACCTTTGAGTGCGATTCCGGTTGGTGTTCCGATTCACAGCTTGGAACTGGAGCCCGGAAAAGGAGCGCAAATGGTCCGGTCTGCTGGTTCTGCTGCAACCGTGATGTCCCGTGATGAAGGATACGCGCAAGTGCGCCTTCCGTCCGGTGAGATCCGGCTGATTCACGAGAACTGCTACGCCACGATTGGTCAGGTGGGTAACACAGAGCATGAAAAGATTGTTCTGGGTAAAGCTGGGCGGTCGAGGTGGCTGGGCAAGCGTCCGATCACTCGCGGTATGGCTCGCAACCCGGTTGACCACCCGAACGG
>JBBRDN010000138.1:0-12013 GCA_038203875.1 Verrucomicrobiota bacterium | reverse complement strand
GCAACGTCGGTGTGGGCGCCGAAGCCTATTCCGACAACACCGACGGCGTCTTCGTCGACAGCGCGTCCGCCAACCTGATCGTGCGTTTCCCGATCGGCCAGGGCGGGTTCGCCCCCTACGCGTTTGGCGGCGGAGGCTACCAGTTCGAGCGGGCCAAGGCGTGGTTCGGCCAGGTTGGCGGCGGATTGGAATACCGCTTCACCCGGCGGGTCGGGGCCTTCGTTGACGCCCGCTTCGTGCTGCCGGACGAGACGAAGTATTACGGCGTCGGCCGTCTCGGCGTGCGTTTCGCCTTCTGAACGGATTTTCCGCCGCCGGGGCCGGAGGCACGGTTCCTCCTGCGCCAGCCGACCCCCGCATGGAACACCAGCCGCCCCGTTCAGGGCGGCTGGTGCATTTTTTGGGCGGAGCACCGGCCGGCGCCGGTAGGACTACACCCCATGGTGAAGGATCGTCGCGAACCCTAGCGTAGGTTTTCGGACCCATCCGCCTCGAACGACGGAGCCATCAACCCCGCACACCACGATCATGAACCCCACGAAACTTTCCGCCCTCACCCTCACACTCTCCGTCGCCGTCCTTGCCACCGCCTGCGACCGCCGGGAAACGCCCCCGCTGAAAATGGAGAACTCCACTGCCCAGTCCGAACAGGAGATGAAGGACTACACCTTCGCGCAAAGGGCCGAGTTCACGGCTGCAATGCAAAAGCAGAGGGCTGAAATCAGCCGGGATCTCGAAGCGCTGGAGGCGAAGATCGAAAAATCCAGCGACGCGATGAAGGCCGACGCCAAACCCAGGCTCCAGGCGTTGCGCGACCAATCGGCCAAACTTGGCACCCAGCTCGACGGATTGAAGGACGCGACCGAGTCCACCTGGGACAATGTGAAAGCCGGCTCCAAGAAGGCCTATGCCGAAATGAAGGACGGGTTCACCCAGGCGCGCCAATGGATGAGTGAAAAGATCGCGCCGTAACCGGAAGATGCCCGTTTCTAGGGCCAAGATCGGATTCCCGTCCATCTTGGCGGTGTGGCGGAGGATCGGCCTCTCCACGGTCATGTGTTCGAAGCTCGTCACAGAACGCCCGGTCAGGGGACCGGGCCTCCAGGACCAAGGTGATTCCCGAGGGTTTTTGTAGGCCGTGCAGCTTCAACCTTCCATGTCCGGGTTCATCACACAGAGGTCCGCCGCCAGCCCGTCCGAAAGCGCCCGCGAGATCCGGAAAAACTTCGGCATAGCGCCTCCAGCCACGGCCCTAGTCAAACCGGATGAACGCCCCCGACCAAGGTAGGGTTAAACCCCATAGCGGGCCCGGCCAGCGGAACGGAGCATGTCGTCCTTGAGGCCGCCCCCGGGCGCCTCGTTTACAATTATGATTACCCGCCTCAAACATCTCCTCATCGCCCTCGGCATCGGCTCCGTCCTCACTCTCGGCAGCACGGGCTGCAACACGGCCCACGGGTTCGGAAAGGACCTGGAGAAGGCCGGTGACAAGATCCAAGAAGGCACCAAGTAGGGTTAGTCCCCATGGCGGCTTACGGCCTGCATGCCACGCTGCTTGCAGTGTTGAAACAACACGCCAACCAAAAGAAAACGAAAATGAAGATCGCCCGAAACATATCGCTCCTCGCCGCCACCGGAACATTGCTGGTAACAGGCGCCAACCTCCGCGCGTCCGACACCGATGACCGCATCGTGTCCTCCGCCAAGAAGTCCCACGTCTTCAAGACGACGCTCAAGGACGACTCGATCAAGACCGTCTCCAAGGACGGCGTCGTCACATTGACGGGCAGCGTGGCCGAAAGCTCCCACAAGACCCTCGCCCAGGACACGGTCGAAAGCCTGCCCGGCGTGAAGAGCGTGGACAACCGCCTCAAGGTGAAAGGCGACAGCGCCAAAGAGCATTCCGACGGCTGGATCAGCACCAAGGTCAAGACCACTCTCCTGTTCCACCGCAACGTCAGCGCCCACGGCACCGACGTCTTTGTGAAGGACGGCGTCGTCAGCCTGCGCGGCGAGGTCGCGAGCGAGGCCCAGAAGGAACTCACCGCCGAATACGCGAAAGACGTCGAAGGCGTCAAAGAGGTGAAGAACGAACTCACCGTCGCCAAGAACCCGGGCATGCGTAAGGAGACGGTCGGCGAGAAGATGGACGACGCTTCCATAACGGCCCACGTGAAGTCGTCCCTAATGTCCCACCGCTCGACCAGCGCCTTGAAGACGAAGGTCCAGACCACCGACGGCGTGGTCACATTGACCGGCATCGCCAAGAACGACGCCGAGAAGAGCCTCGTGACCAAGCTGGTCAACGACATCTCCGGCGTGACCAGCGTTGTGAACAACATGACCGTCGCCGCACCGGTGGCCGCGAACTGAACCTTCCCCCAATGGCTGGCTGGTCCGCTCACGCGGGCCGGCCAGCCCGCCCCCAACACCCAGAACCATCAAACCTATGCTCTACACTGTAGCGGTCATCCTTATCGTCCTGTGGCTCCTCGGTCTCGTGTCCGGCGTCGCCATCGGCGGCTTCATCCACATCCTGCTCGTGGTCGCCGTCGTCATGGTGCTCGTCAACTTCATCTCCGGCCGGAAACGCGTCTGAATGGACACAACCCCGGTCCATCGCCGTCTTCGGCGTGAACCGGACAGGAACCGCTCATGAACAAATTAATTTCCTTGGCCCTGCTCATCGGCGGGGTGGTCCTCATGGTTCTTGGCATAAACTCCATGAACTCCTTCAGCTCCGACGTTTCGCGGTTCTTCACCGGATCGCCTACGGATAAGGCCGTCTGGATGCTCATCGGCGGCATCGTCGCGGCCGTCGCCGGTCTGACGATGACCGTGCGCGGCCCTGGCAAGACCTGACTCGCGATAGGAGCTCGCCCGACAAAGCGCCCGGCGTGTCCGCCTCTCGGTTTTCCCTCCCGGATTTGATCCGGGACACGGGAATCACGACCTCTTGATCGATCCCCGGTTGCCCACGGGTCCTGCGGGAACTTGGTTCCGATTTGAAAGGAACCCGGTCGGTGGGGCGGGTGGATCGGGTTCCGTCTTGCCCGGGTGCCAAATGGGTCCATGGCGGAAACAAAAACGGAGACATTCACATCATAGCGACCGTTCCATCGCGCCTTCTGGGTTGGATGGGCGCACCGCTGCGTTCGAGCGTTGACTTGGGCCAGCCGCCATTGCGTGCGGAGCTTTTCAGCGTCGAACAGCTCGCGCGCCATGCCGCAACGCTCGCGGCCAATCACCGGATCGTCACCGACCGGGGTGCCAACAGTCTGCTGGGCCGCTTGGGTCAGAACGAAGAAATCCTCCGCGCCTTCAACCACGCCACTCTCACCTTCGACAAGACCCGGCGGGTGACGCCTGCCGCGGAGTGGTTGCTCGACAACTTCTACCTGATCGAGGAGCAGATCCATCTGGCCCGGCGTCACCTCCCGCGCGGTTATAGCCGTGAGTTGCCCCGCCTTGTCGACGGTCCCTCCGCCGGGTTGCCGCGCGTCTACGACATCGTGCTCGAACTGGTCGCGCACGTGGATGCCCAGGTTGATGCCAGCCCGCTCCAGGCTTTTGTCGCCGCCTACCAGACGGGCGCCTCCTTGAAGCTGGGCGAGCTGTGGGCCATTCCCATCATGCTGCGGCTGGGTCTGATTGAGAACCTCCAGCGTATCGCCCGCCGGCTGAAAATCGCGCGCGACGCCCGCGACCTCGCTGACCTGTGGGTGGATCGTTTGCAGGACATGGCGGAAAGGAATCCGTCCCATCTGGTCATCGTCGTGGCGGACATGGCGAAGGCCGATCTGCCGTTCTCGAGCAGTTTCGTGGCGGAATTCTGCCAGCGCCTGTCGCGACAAAGCCCTGTGTTGCACCTCGCGCGCGAGTGGCTTGAACAGCGGCTCGTCGAGCACGGGCTGTCCATCGAGCAGCTGGTCCATCAGGAGAGCCAGAACCAGGCGGCGGACCAGGTTTCCGTCAGCCACTCCATCACCAGCCTACGGTTCCTGAGCGCCATGGATTGGAAGGATTTCGTGGAGGCGTTGAGCCTGGTCGAGGTCACCTTGCGCACAGATCCGGCCGACGTTTACCGTCGGATGGATTTTGCCACGCGCGACCGCTACCGCCATGCGGTCGAGTTCTTCGCGCGACACAGCGGGCTCTCGGAAGCGGACGTGGCGCGTAAGGCCGTCCAACTTGCCGCCGACTGCGGCCGGGACAAGGGCGGCTCCGTCCGCGCGGCCCATGTGGGGTTCTACCTGGTCGACAAGGGGCGCTCGGTTTTGGGGACTGCGGTGTCGGTGCGGTGGCCGTGGCGCTCCGTGAAGGAACGCTGCATCCACGCTTTTCCGCTGACGTTCTATGCGGGCGGCATCGGGGCGCTCACGTCGTTCACCACGTTTTGTTTTGTGCGGCAGGCCGACTCGATCGGGCTGCAGGGCTGGAGCCTGGTTGTCTTCACGCTCGTCGTCCTGCTGTGCGCAAGCCAACTGGCCGTCGCCCTGATGAACTGGCTCTCCACGCTGCTCCTGCAGCCGTGCCGGCTTCCGCGCATGGACTATTCCACCGGCATCGCGCCCGAGTGCCGCACGATGGTCGTGGTGCCCACGATGCTCACCGGCGCCGCCGGGGTGGATCGGCTCATCGAGAGCCTGGAGATTCATCAACTCGCGAACCGTGATGAGCGCCTGCACTTCGCCCTGCTCACGGATTTCCGCGACGCCGCAGAGGAGATTTTGCCGGGGGATGAAGGTTTGTTGCAGCGGGTGCGTGCGGGTGTCGAACGGCTGAACCAGAAGTATCCTTCAACGGACCATACCCGCTTTTTCCTGTTCCATCGGCCACGCCGCTGGAATGCCGGCGAGCGTGTGTGGATGGGTTACGAACGCAAGCGGGGCAAGCTCGGCGAGTTCAATGCCCTGCTCCGCGGCGGTGCGGCCCGATCCTTCTCCGAGATCGTGGGCGACACATCCGTCCTGCCGGCGATCAAGTATGTCATCACCCTCGACACCGACACCCAACTGCCTCGCGAGGCGGCCCGCCAGCTTGTCGGTGCGATGGCCCATCCGCTGAACCATCCGGTCTTCGACGACGCGCTTGGAGTGGTCGCCGAAGGCTACGGCATCCTGCAACCGCGCGTGGGTGTGAGCCTGCCGAGCGCGCGACGTTCGTGGTTCGTGCGGCTTTTTGCCGGCGACGCGGGCATCGATCCCTACACCCGCGAAGTGTCCGACGTGTATCAGGACGTGTTCGGCGAAGGCTCGTTCATCGGCAAGGGAATCTATGACGTGGACGCCTTCGAGCGTGCGATGCATGGACGATTTCCGGAGAACACCGTGCTCAGCCACGATCTGCTGGAAGCGTGCCATGCCCGCTCCGCGCTGGTCTGCGACGTGGAGCTCTACGAGGAGTTTCCCTCGCGTTACAACGTGGACATCGACCGCCGCCACCGCTGGATTCGCGGGGACTGGCAGATCACGCAATGGCTCCTGCCGCGCGTGCCGGGCTCCGACGCCCGGCGCATCGCGAATCCGCTCTCCGGCCTTTCACGGTGGAAGATCTTCGACAACCTCCGGCGCAGTCTCGTCCCGGTGGGTTTGATGGGCCTGATGCTCGGGGGCTGGCTGCTGTTGCCGGAACGCGGCGGGGTTGGCCCCCTGCTGGTCCTCGCGATCGTCGCACTCCCCGGCTTGCTGGCGGCGCTGGTGGATGTGTTCCGCAAGCCGGAGGATCTCCCGTGGGCGATGCATCTGGAGGAGCTCGCGGGCTCGGCGAGCCGACAGTTGGGCCAGGTGTTTCTCACCCTCGCCTTCCTGCCTTACGACGCCCTCGTCAGCGTCGACGCCATCGGACGGACTCTGGGCCGGCTGCTGTTCACGCACAAACGTCTCCTCGAATGGCAGACTTCGAGCGACTCCGAGCGAACCACCCGGGCCGATCTCGCGGGCTTTTACGCGACGATGTGGATCGCGCCGCTGACCGGGCTCGCGACCGGAATTTCCCTCGCCATCCTGCAGCCGGCACAGTTGTCCCCGGCTCTTCCGATCTTCGGCCTCTGGCTGGTCGCGCCCTGCATCGCCTGGTGGATCAGCCAGCCCATCGAATCCGCCAAGCCGGCATTGTCCCGGTCGCAAACCGTATTTCTGCGGAGCACGGCCCGCCGGACATGGAACTACTTCGAGACCTTCGTCACCGCGCAGGAGAACTGGCTGCCACCGGACAACTTTCAGGAAACGCCCGCGCCGATCATCGCCACGCGCACTTCGCCCACGAACATGGGGCTGGCGTTGCTGGCCAATCTGGCCGCACGCGACCTCGGTTATCTCTCCGTCGGCGGCCTGGTCCGGCGCACCCGCGATGCCTTGTCCGCGATGCAACGGCTGGAGCGGCACCGCGGGCATTTCTTCAACTGGTATGAGACGCGTTCGCTGCGTCCGCTGCTTCCGCATTACGTGTCGAGCGTGGACAGCGGCAATCTCGCCGGACACCTGCTGACCCTCGGCGCGGGGCTGAGGGAACAGTCCGGTGAAAAGATTTACACGCCGCAGGTTTTCTCGGGGCTGGGCGACACGGTGAGGGTTCTTCAGGAATTGGCCCCGGCCAATGAGGCGTTGACCGCTCTGGCCGTGGAACTGGCCGCCGCACCTGATGGACTGCGTGCAGCGCACGCGTTGCTGGAAAGTGCGACCCGCCAGGCCACCGCGATTGCGGCGGCGCTGGAGAACGCAGGAGAAGACCCCAAGAAGTGGTCGCAAACTCTGCAGCACAACTGCGCGGAACAATTGGACGACCTGCTGTGCCTCGCGCCGTGGTTGTCGGGCGCGGACAAGCCGGGCGGTGATCCTTCCGGCCTTGCCGCAAGACTGGCGGAGCTCGATCGGGCTCCCACCTTGCACGGCGTCGCGATGCTGGATCAATCGCCCGGGGACGGCGCTGGTCAGGACGAACTCGCGGGCCGCCTGCGCGAAGCCGGTCAGCGTGCCCGGGAGCGCCTCCTCGAGTTGGAGGATCTCGCCCAGCAATGCGACGAACTGGCCGCCGGGATGGATTTTGATTTTCTGTTCAACCGCTCCCGCGATCTCTTCTGCACCGGATATAATGTCACCGAGCGCCGCTGCGACGCGGGTTTCTACGACCTGCTGGCCTCGGAGGCCCGGCTGTGCAGCTACGTCGCCATCGCGCTGGGACAGGTTCCCCAGGACCACTGGTTCTCGATGGGCCGCCTGCTCGTAGGTGCGCAAGGCAGGCCGATCCTGGTTTCGTGGAGCGGTTCGATGTTCGAGTATCTGATGCCGCTGCTGGTGATGCCCAATTATGAAAACACACTGCTCGACCACACCTGCCTGGCCGCGGTGCAGCAGCAGATCGAGTATGGGAAAGTGCGCGACGTGCCTTGGGGAATTTCGGAATCAGGCTACAACCGCACCGACGTTAACTCGAATTATCAATACCGGGCCTTCGGTGTGCCGGGCCTGGGCTTGAAGCGCGGACTGGCCGATGACCTCGTCATCGCCCCCTATGCCAGCGCAATGGCGCTGATGGTCTCGCCCGTGGAAGCGTGCGAGAACCTGCGACGACTCGCGGAAGACGGACGCTCGGGAAGCTACGGATTCTACGAGGCGGTCGACTACACGCCCGCGCGGCTGCCTCCGGACGAGACGAGCGCCACGATCCGATCGTTCATGGTGCATCATCAGGGCATGAGCCTGCTGGCGCTGGTCAACGCGCTGCAGGATTTCCCGATGCAGAGGCGTTTTCTCGCGTGCCCTCTGCTGAAGGCGGCGGACCTGCTCCTGCAGGAACGCGTCCCGAAGGCGGCGCCGAGCGTGCTCACCGAGGATCTGAAACTGGAGGAAACGCGGGCGTTCGCCGGTGACGGCGAACCGGTCATGCGCGTCTTCTCCAATCCCACCTTGCCGGCGCCCGAGGTTCATCTGCTGTCGAACGGCCGCTACCATGTCGTCATCAGCAGCGCGGGCGGCGGCTACAGCCGCTGGCGCGATCTGGCGGTCACCCGCTGGCGCGAGGATGCCACCCGCGATTGCTGGGGGATGTTCGTATACCTGCGCGACGTGGCGTCGGGAGAGTCCTGGTCCGCGGCGTATCAACCCACCGCACGGGCGACCAAGGGCTACGAGGCCATCTTCACCCAGGCACGCGCGGAGTTTCGGCAGCGCCATGCCGGTCTGGAGATCCACACCGAGATCAGCGTGTCGCCCGAGGACGATGTGGAGCTCCGCCGCATCACGATCACCAATCGTTCCTCGGTCGAACGGGAGATTGAACTGACCAGCTACGCGGAGGTGGTGCTGGCGAAACCGGACGCGGACGCGGCTCACCCCGCGTTCAGCAACCTGTTCGTGCAAACCGAATTCGCGCGGAAGACTTCCGCGCTCCTCTGCACGCGGCGCGCCCGTTCCCAGGAGGAGAAGCCGCCGTGGTTGCTGCATCTCCTGCTGGTCCAGGGCGGTGAAGCCGGCGAGCTCTCCTGCGAAACCGACCGCGCCCGGTTCGTCGGGCGCGGCGGCACGCTGGCCCATCCGGCGGCGATGCGCGACCTCGCGCCGCTGTCCAACACCGTTGGCTCCGTGCTCGACCCGATCGTCTCCCTGCGGCGCGCGGTCAGGCTGGCGCCGAACGAAACGGCCGTCCTTGATCTTGTCCTGGGCGTGGCCGAAAGCCGCGACGCGGCGGTCGCGCATGTGGAGAAATATCAAAGCGCGCGCATGACGGACCGCGCCTTCGACCTCGCGTGGACCCACAGCCAGGTGACGTTGCACCAGCTGAACATCACGGAGGCGGAGGCGCAGATCTACGGCCGGCTCGCGGGTGCATTGGTCTACGCCGATCCCGCCCGGCGGGCGAACCCTGGCGTGCTGCGCAGCAACCGCCGCGGCCAAAACGGACTCTGGAGCTACGGCATTTCCGGCGACGCACCCATCGTCCTGCTCCGCATCAGCGACGGGGACAAGATCGAGATCGTGCGGCAACTCATCCAGGCGCATTCCTTCTGGCGCATGAAGGGTTTGACGGTGGATCTCGTCATCGTGAACGAGGACGTTTCCGTTTACCGCCAGTCGTTGCAGGACCAGATCACGGGTCTGATCTCGTCCGGCATCGAGGCGCAGATGCTCGACAAGCCGGGCGGCATCTTCGTCCGCCGGCTCGAACAGATTCCCAACGACGACCGCGTGCTTCTGCAATCGGCGGCCCGCATCGTCCTCGACGATGAAAATGGGACGCTCGTGGAACAGCTCGAACATCGCAGCGTGCTTGAACCGCTTGTCCCCGCGCTGAGGATGACGCGCTCGCCCGCGCGTGACCTGCCCGCACCGCTGCCGCCCCGCGAGTTGATCTTCAACAACGGCCTCGGCGGTTTCACCCGCGACGGTCATGAATATGTCATCACGCTTCAGCGCGGCCAGATGACGCCCGCGCCGTGGGTCAACGTGCTGGCCAATCCCTACTTCGGCACGGTCGTTTCCGAAAGCGGCGCTGCCTACACCTGGGTGGAGAACTCGCATGAATTCCGACTCACGCCCTGGAGCAACGATCCCGTCCAGGACACGACGGGCGAGGCGTTCTACATCCGCGACGAACAGACCGGAGAGTTCTGGTCGCCCACACCGTCGCCCGCGCCCGGCGAGACGCCCCATGTGATTCGTCACGGCTTCGGCTACACCGTGTTCGAGCACACCGAGCGCGGCATCGCCTCCGAGCTCTGGGTCTATGTGGCGATGGATGCCCCGGTGAAGTTGGCGGTTCTGAAACTGCGCAATGTCTCGGGCCGCCCGCGTCGCCTTTCCGTCACCGGCTATTGGGAATGGGTCCTGGGCGACCTGAGGAACAAGAGCCTGCTGCACGTGCAAACCGAGGTGGATCTCAAGACCGGCGCTTTGCTCGCGCGCAATTACTACAACACCGACTTTCCCGAGCGCGTCGTGTTCATCGATGTCAACGACCCGGCCCGCACGTTCACCGGAGATCGAAAGGAGTTTATCGGGCGCAATGGCAGCCTCGCGCAACCGGCGGCCATGAAGCGCGCGCGCCTGTCGGGCAAGGTGGGTGCGGGCCTGGACCCGTGCGGTGCGCTGCAGGTGGCGTTCAATTTGTCGGATGGAGAGGAACGGGAGACGAGCTTCCGTCTCGGCGTCGGTCGAAACGCGGCCGAAGTGCAGAATCTGATCCGTCGTTTCCGCAGTGCCGACGCCAGTCGCCGGGCGCTCGAAGGTGTCTGGGACCATTGGAACCGGACCCTCGGGGCCGTGAACGTGGATACGCCCGATCCCGCCGTGAACGTGATGGCCAACGGCTGGCTGCTCTATCAGACGTTGAGTTGCCGCGTCTGGGGCCGCACCGGGTTCTATCAATCGGGCGGGGCCTACGGCTTCCGCGACCAGTTGCAGGACTCGATGGCCCTGGTGCATTGCGCCCCGGCGCTCACGCGCGAGCATCTCCTCCGCGCCGCCGCGCACCAGTTTCGCGAAGGCGATGTGCAGCACTGGTGGCATCCGCCGGCGGGGCGGGGCGTGCGCACTCATTTCTCCGACGATTACCTGTGGCTGCCATTCGTGACCTGCCGCTACGTCGCGACGGTCGCTGACACGGGCGTTCTCGATGAAACGGTTTCCTTCCTCGAAGCCCGTCCCGTCAAGCCGGAGGAGGAGGCCTACTACGATCTGCCGAGTCGCTCCGAGGAAACGGCCACGCTCTACCAGCACTGCGTGCGCGCCATCGAACGCGGCCTGAGATTCGGCGACAATGGGCTGCCGTTGATCGGCTGCGGGGATTGGAACGACGGCATGAACAGGATAGGCAACGAGGGCCGCGGCGAAAGTGTCTGGCTGGCCTTCTTCCTTTACGACGTGCTCACCCAGTTCGCCGGCCTCGCGCGCTCGCGCCATGACATCGCCTTTGCCGACCGTTGCCTCACCCAGGCCCGGCAGTTGCAGGCCAACATCGAGCAGCACGGGTGGGACGGCGAATGGTATCGCCGCGCCTACTTCGACAACGGCGAACCGCTCGGCTCCGCGACCAACGCCGAATGCCAGATCGACTCGCTGCCCCAGAGCTGGTCCGTCATCAGCGGCGCCGGTGATCCGCACCGGACCCGTCAGGCGATGGGCGCCGTGGACCGGCGTCTGGTCCGCCGCAACGCGAAGCTGATCCAGTTGTTCGATCCGCCCTTCGACACGTCGGCGCTGAATCCAGGCTACATCAAGGGCTACATTCCGGGCGTGCGCGAGAACGGCGGCCAATACACGCACGGCGCGATCTGGACGGCGATGGCCTTCGCGCTCATGGGCGAGAACGACCGCGCCTGGGAACTCTTCTCACTGCTCAACCCCATCCATCACGGCGGCACCGCCGGACAAATCGCCACCTACAAGGTCGAACCCTACGTCGTCGCGGCGGACGTCTATGCCGTCGCGCCGCACACGGGCCGGGGCGGCTGGACCTGGTATACCGGTTCCGCCGGCTGGATGTATCGGCTGCTGATCGAAACCCTCCTCGGCGTGAACCTCGAAGGCGATCAACTGCGCCTGACCCCGCGTCTGCCGAAAAGCTGGAAGGGCTACAAGATCCACTACCGCTACCGCCAGACCGTTTACCACATCACCATCTCCCGGCTGGCGGTGGATGCAGGCGAGAAGAACCGGCTCTTCCTCGACGGAACCGAACTAGCCTCGGACACGATTCCGCTGGTCGACGATCGCGGGCAACATGAAGTCGAATTGAAATCCTCAGTTCCGGTGCGCCCGGTCCCAACATCGTCCACCTGATGTGATGGCGATCGCGGCGGTGGGCCAAGGACCACGGCGTCCAACGGCATGTCGTCCTCTTCAACCGCTTCGTCGAACTGAACTAGCTGGTTCGTTTCAGCGGCTCCATCGACATTCCCGCGGCGGGTTCTCAAGGGCTAGCCTCGGGGACTCCGCATGCGTCTCTGGTTGGACGGCCCCGGGGCGGATTGGCCGGATCAGTGCGGCTCCGAATAGCGCTTGAGCAAATGGGGTCG
>JBBRDN010000137.1:0-12066 GCA_038203875.1 Verrucomicrobiota bacterium | reverse complement strand
CCCGGCGAGATCTTCATCACCGTGGTGAGGTAGATCAGCACCAGCGCCGTGACGATGTTGAGGTAGGAGATGGTGGCGAGCGAACCGAAGCCCCAGGTGAAACGCACGCGGAACGAGACGTCCGGCGCCACCTCGGCCGCGCCGCCGACCGCATCGTGTCCCCCAACACCAGCCACCGCGCTCAAGCGCAGGCCCCGGGTTGCCGTTCGTGCCGTGCTGGACTCATCTGCGATTCATCTCCGGATCGCCCGATCTGCCTGACTCGCCAGGCCAGGCGGCCCGATCGATGGGCCAAGGCTACGCCGTCGATTTCATCGAGGCCACGCGCTGGATCAAGGCGAACCTCCCGCACGCCAAGGTCAGCGGCGGCGTGTCGAACGTCTCGTTCAGCTTCCGAGGCAACAACCCCGTGCGCGAGGCGATGCACAGCGCGTTTCTCTACCACGCCATCCAAGCCGGCATGGACATGGGCATCGTCAACGCCGGCATGTTGGAGGTCTATGAAGAGATCGAGCCGGAGCTGAAGGAACTCGTCGAAGACGCTTTGCTCAACCGCCGTCCCGACGCCACCGAGCGCCTCGTGGAACACGGCGAGAAGCTCAAAGCCGCCAGCGCCGGCACCACTGCCAGCGACAAGAAGGTCGAAGAAGAATGGCGCAAGGGGACCATCGAAGAACGCCTCGCCCACTCGCTCGTCAAGGGCATCGATCTCTACATCGACGCGGACACCGAAGAAGCCCGTGCGAAATACGGCAAGCCGTTGCTCGTCATCGAAGGCCCGTTGATGGCCGGCATGAGCGTGGTCGGCGACTTGTTCGGCGCAGGCAAAATGTTTTTGCCCCAAGTCGTGAAGTCCGCGCGTGTGATGAAAAAGTCCGTCGCGTATCTCACCCCGTTCATGGAAGCCGAGAAGGCCGCGATGGCTGCGCGTGGCGAAGCCGTGAAGGCCCAGGGCAAGATCGTCCTCGCGACCGTGAAGGGCGATGTCCACGACATCGGCAAGAACATCGTCGGCGTGGTGCTCGCCTGTAACAACTACGAGGTGATCGACATGGGCGTGATGGTTCCCTGCGAGAAAATCCTCGAACGCGCCAAGCTGGAGAAGGCCGACATCATTGGCCTCAGCGGACTCATCACTCCGTCGCTCGACGAGATGGTTCACGTTGCGAAGGAGATGGAACGCACCGGCTTCAAAGTGCCGCTGCTCATCGGCGGTGCGACCACCAGCCGCGCGCACACCGCAGTGAAAGTCGCGCAGCATTACAGCGAGCCGGTCGTCCACGTCCTCGACGCCTCGCGCGCCGTGCCTGTGGCCAGCAGCTTGTTGAGTGCGGATCAAAAGTCAGAGTTCGTGATCAAGCTTCGTGCCGATTATGAGAAGCTCCGCGAACAGCACAGCGGCACCCGCCAGACGCTCCTGCCGTTGGAAAAGGCCCGTGGCAACGGGGCCAAGCTGAAGTTCGACGACCTGCCCAAGCCCGAGTTCACCGGCGTGCGTGTGCTCGACGACGTCCCTCTGGAGACCCTGCGTGGCTTCATCGATTGGTCGCCGTTTTTCCACACCTGGGAACTGCGCGGCGTGTATCCCAAGATTCTCCAGCACGAAAAGTATGGCGTCGAAGCGACAAAGCTTTTCAACGACGCCCAGCAGCTGCTCGACGAGATCATCGCCAAGAAGCTCATCCGCGCGCGGGGCGTTTACGGCATCTTCCCCGCCAACCGCGTTGGCGACAGCATCGAGCTCTACACCGACGAAAGCCGGACTCAGGCGCTCACGACCTACCACATGCTCCGGCAGCAGATGGACAAGACCGACGGCTCGCCGAATTACTGCCTGGCCGACTTCATCGCGCCGAAGGGTTTCGCCGACCACATCGGTTCCTTCGCCGTCACCACCGGCTTCGGGCTCGACGAGCTGGTGAAGCAGTTCAAAGCCGCGCACGACGACTACAACGCTATCATGGCCGAGGCGCTGGCCGACCGTTTAGCCGAAGCCTTCGCCGAATACCTGCACAAACGCGTCCGCGACGAATGGGGCTTTGGGAAAACCGAGAACCTGACTCGAGAACAGATTCTTGCCGAAGAGTATCGCGGCATCCGTCCCGCCGGCGGCTATCCGGCCAGCCCGGACCACACCGAGAAGCGCACTCTTTGGCAGCTCCTAGACGTCGAGGCCAAAACCGGCATCCAGCTCACCGAGAGCTGCGCCATGTGGCCCGGCAGCAGCGTGAGCGGCCTCTACTTCGCCCATCCTGACGCGAAGTATTTCGCCGTCGGCAAGCTGGCCCAAGAGCAGGTCGAAGACCTCGCCCAGCGCAAGGGGATGCCCTTTGCGGAGGCCGAGAAATGGCTCGGCCCGTGGCTGAACTACTGATCTGAAGACTTGGTGAACGGGCTGTTCCCAGCCGGGCGGCTCGTTCAGTTTCTTCGCATGTTCCCCGCCATGCGCCATGTCGTGAAACTCCTTTGCCTGCTGGCCATGGCGTCGTCGGCGATCGCCGGCCAGATGACCTTCACCAACCGCGAAGTCCGCATCGATGGCGAGAGGTTCATCATGAGGGGCATGTGCTACAACCCCATCCCCGTTGGAAGCGATGGAAGGCGTCCGCCGCACGGCGACTATTTCACGAAGGAGTTCCGCGCGATCTACGGGCGCGACCTGCCGAAGATGCGCGAACTCGGGATCAACTGCGTCCGCGTCTACGGCTGGCTGCCCGGCGCCGACCATTCGGAGTTCCTCGATCAAGCATGGAACGGAGGTCGGCAACCCATCCGCGTCCTCATCAACCGCTGGATCGATCCCTCCACCGACTGGACGTCGACCCATGCCGTGGCGGCGTTGAAGACCGAGTGGACCGTGATCGCGCGTGAAGTGAAGGACCATCCCGCCACGTTGGGCTACATGTTGGGCAACGAGCTGAACCAGGCCTATCGGAACCGCTCCCTCGCCGCGCTCTGGCCCGCCATCAACGAGATCGCCGCCGAAGTCCGCCGCCACGACACCAACCACTTCATCACCTCCGCGCTCTCCGACCAGCAGCTCGTCCACAATCTCCGGGAAGGCGACCGCCTGGCTCCCAAGATCGACGTCTGGAGCGTGCAGGTCTACCTAGGCGGGAGCTTCAAGGAACTCTTCACCGAATACGCCGCCGCCACGGCCAAGCCGATGTTCGCCTCCGAGTTCGGGATCGATGCGTGGAACGCGCGGCAAGGCAGGGAACTGGTGGAGAACGCGGAGGTGCAGGCCGACGTCATCGAATCGCTCTGGAAGGAGCTGGAGGCCAATCGCGCCGTCGCTTCCGGCGGCGCCGTCTTCGAGTGGACCGACGAATGGTGGAAGCATGGCCGGCCGACAAGCCACGACGCCGGCGGCTGGCCCAACGGCGCGTTTCCCGACGGCCAGGCCGACGAGGAATGGTGGGGCATCCATCGTATTAAGCCCGGCAACCCCGACGAACTGGAACCGCGTGCAGCCATGGAACGGCTCAGGAAGCTTTGGTCAAAGCCTTAGCCGCAGGCAGGGTCTTTGCCGATTCACGTCGGAAGCTACGAGGTTCAAGGAGCGGTAGGGCGAAGGCTCCCGCCTAGCCGCAGCTGCGCCTCCTGAAACATTTTAGGCTCCTGCGGCAACGACCGACGGTTGATGAAGGCGTGCGACTTCCCCTTAGAAACTTGCGTGACGCAAGATCGCCAAAAGGCGGCTTGGCCGGAGCCTTCGGCCTACCAGCCTTGTTTTCTTCGTGGCCCTTCGTGGATGGACCATGTCATGGCCGGGCGAGGAGGGTTGCCACCCGGGCCTGGCCTACGGGCGCTTCAGGAAGCCCGACGCCTTCATCCAGTCGGCGGCGCGGTCAGGCCACCAGGTGACGGGGTTGTCGGTGCGGCGTAGGCCGTAGCCATGGCCACCGGTGGGATAGACGTGGGCTTCGGCCTGCACTTTGGCGTTCTTCAAGGCGAGGCTGTAGAACATGACGTTCTCCACACGAACGGGGTCGTCCTGCGCCATGACGAGGAAGGTCGGCGGCGTGTTCGTCGCGCTGACGGTCATTTCGGGAGTGAGGATGTCGCCCTTGTCCTTCTGCGTGAGGTAGGCCGGATAGACGAGGACGGCGAAGTTGGGTTTGCAGCTCAGCTTGTCGGCGTCGTCCACCAGCGGGTAGGTGCGCTCCGTGTGGTTGTTGCTGAGCGCCGCCGCCAGATGTCCACCAGCGGAGAAGCCGAGGACGCCGAGGCGGTTCGGATCGATGCCGAGTTCCTTGGCCTGCTGCCGGACCAGGCCCATGGCGCGCTGCGCGTCCTGGAGCGGCGCGGTGTGCGCCGGGAGTCCGGGCCGGCGCGGCACACGATACTTGAGGAGCACGCCGGTGACGCCGATGGAGTTCAGCCATTCGCAGACTTCGGAGCCTTCGAGGTCGAAGGCGAGGATGTTGTAGCCGCCGCCCGGGCAGATGAGAACGGCGGCGCCGGTATCCTTGTCGGGCGCGGGCTTGTAGACGGTGAGCGTCGGCGTCGAGACGTTGCCGAGACGGATCAGGCGGCGTCCGGCGACGAAGTTCTCGGTCCGCTTGGTGTGGTCGGCCTCGGCGGCAAGCGTGTTGGTGTCGCCGGGGGCTTTGCCGGGCCAGAGGTTCAAAGGCTTTAACTCGGCGGCTCCGGTGGAGAGCGAGGCCAGGGTTGCGACGGCGATGGTGAGCAGGAGGCGTTTCATTTTCGGATCACTTGGCGGCGTTGAGCTTTTCAAGGTAGGCGATGAGCGAGGCGAGTTCGGAGACGCTCAACTGCGCGGCGAGACCTTCGGGCATGAGCGACTTGTCGAGCTTCTCGCGTTTGGTGATGTCCAAGTTCTTCAGCTTCAGTTCCTGCGCGGCGACGTTGCGGATGGTCACGATGTCGGCCGCTTCCTGGACGACGAAGCCTTCCATGTCGTCGCCGTTCTTCAGGGTGAAACGGTGCGTGGTGAAGCCCTGGGCAATGGTCTTGTTCGGAAGCAGGACGGCCTCGGTCAATTCACGCCGCTTGTAGATCGAGGCGATATTGCCGAGGAACGGTCCCTTGAGCGGTTCGTCGGCCTTGACCGTGTGGCAGGCGACGCAGCCCGCTTGGACGAAGAGTTGTTCGCCGCGTGCGGGATCTCCCGGAGTCCGGGCCACGGCGGCTATTGCGTCCTCGACCTTGAGCTCGCCGACTTTCTTGGCTGCGGCTTCGGATTTGACCTTCGACGGATCGATGCGCAGCGCCTTGACGGCATCGGCGGCCGCCTTGGCCACGAGCGGATTGGTGTCGTCCAGCGCGGCGACCATCATCGCGGCGCGGGAAGCATCTTTGGCGATGACGGAGGCACTGACGATCTGGGCGCGACGCGTGTCGTTCTTCCAGCCGTCTTCGATGGCTTTCAGCGCGGCGGCGGGGGCGCGCTGGCGACGATCCACGGTGCGGGAAGCTTGGCGGAGCAGGGCGGCGTCGGCCCAGACCGCGGAGGGTCCGTCCATCCTGCCGGCGGCCGTTATGACGGCCTGGAAGTTTTTGTCCACGACCGGTGAACCCAAGAACGTCGTCGTGAGCTTGTCGAGATCGACGCCGCTCGGCTTGGAGGAAACGAAGCCGGGCAGGGCGGCCAGCAAGGCCTGGAGCGCGTCGGGGGAGTCGGACTTGGCGAGTGCCGCTATGGCGTTGGCCCGGGACGCGGCGGATGCCTTTCCATCGGCGGCGACGGTCGTCAGCACCGGGACGGTGGCGGCGGGGATCGTGTCCGAGTTTGCCATCAGTTCGGCGACCGACGGCGCGAGGCCGGGGTTGGCTTTCACGAGGTCGAGCATGCGGGCGATGGCGGATTCGCCCGGGAGCCGATGGCGCGAGAACGCGGAGGCAAGCACCGCGGCTTCGGCGGCGTCCGCCTTGTCGAGAGCGGTTTTCAGCGCGGCCGCGACGCGAGGCGTTTCATCCCAGGCTTCGGGCTGGAAGAGGGGTCCGCGTGTATCGGGACGTGTGCCCCACGAGTCGCCTTTCCACGTTCCTTCCTTGAAGTGGATCCGGCACAAGGCGGTCAGGAGTTCGGAGCGCTTGACCGCGTCCGTCGCCCGTTCGAGGCGGGAGATCAGGCCGGACACGGCGGATGCGTCGTAGATTCCGGAGACGACACGGAGCGCCATGATCCGCGCGTCGGTGGAGGCCGCTGCATCAAGCACCTTGAAGGCGGCGGTGGTCGCCTTCATCTGGCGAAGGATCTGCACCGCCGTGTGGCTGATAACTTGTTCAGGATCTTTCAGCAGCGAGGCGATGGCATCGGCGTGGGCGTCGAGATCGGCCGTGCGCAGGGTCTGGGGAACAGGCGTTCCGCCATCGGCCCATGCGCCGCTCAATCCGTGGAAGCGCGCCAGCGACGTCAACGCCTCACGCCTGGTGCGCGGGTTGTTCGACAGCAGCGAGCCTGTCAGCACGTCGGCCTTTACGCCGTCCATCTGATCAGGGCGATCGGTCAAGGCGCGCAGGGCCCACGCCGCGATCGACGGATCGGACGCGAGCTTCTGCACGAACGGATACTCCGTCTTCCCGAACTTCTGCGTGAGCAGGAACAGCGCAGCGATGCGGGATGCCAACGGCTTGTTTCCATTCGAGGCGAGCGTGCGGATTTCGAGGCGGTTCACTACGACCTTTTCCCTATTGAGCAGCAGTCGCTGCGCTTCCAGTCGACGACGGGCGCTGGGGGATTCGAGCAATGAAACCAGCTCGCCGTTTCGCAGCTTGTCCATCTGCGGCATCGGCTCGGGCTTGAAGCCTTTCGGCGTCAGTTTCACGAGGTAGCCCGCATCGAGGCCGGCCCACTTGAAGGTCGCGCCCTTCCAGCTGGCGGCGTAGACGGCGCTGTTGCCGTCGACGTCGAGGTCGGTTACGCGGGTCAGGCCGAGGAACTCCTTCTGGTCCGTGGTGTAGGTCGCACCGCTCGGAGTAACTCCGTGCCGGTAGACCCAGTTGCGGCCCCAGTCGCAGGTGAACGGGGCGTTGTTCCATGCGGCGGGAATGCCCGGTTCGTCGATCCAGGCCGCGCCGCAACCGGAACCGCCGCCGTAGTCGGCGAGCGGCGTGATTTCCTCGGATGCGAAGTGCTTGTAGAGGCGCGGATAGCCGTGGTCCTCGAAGCCGGTGAAGTGGTGGAAACGCACGTCCCAGCCGTCGCCGTCGTTGGTATTGTCGCGCGCGAAGGCGTCGAGCAACGGGCTGACCGCGACTTCGAGGATGTTGCGCGTGCCACGGGCGAACAGTTCCAGGCCCGAACCATCGGGGCGGAACCGCACCACGCCGCCGCCGCGGAGCTGGAGTTTACGGCCGTCCGTGCCTTCCGCTTCCATGAATCCGAAGTCGCCGATGGCCGCGTAGATCCAGCCGTCGATTCCGAGCTCGATGCCGTTGGACGAATGGTCGGCGGGCCGGTCCTTGAAGGTGAAGGCGATGCCTTTGATGAGGACTTTTTCCTCGTCGGCTACGCCGTCGCCGTCCTTGTCGATGTAGACGGAGATGTTCGGCGGATGAAGGAGGTAAAGGCGGTCGTGGTCCCAAATCAGTCCGCGCGGCGAATCCACATCGGGCACGAACGCCTTCACCTCATCCGCCTGTCCGTCGCCGTTCGTGTCGCGGACGCGCAGGATGCGGCCGAGGTGAGGTTTGCGGTCGAGGGAACCATTGCCGTCGCTGGAGACGTAGACCGTGCCATCCGTCGACGCCGCCACGTAGACCGGATAGTTCACAGCCGGCGGCGTGGCGAAGATGGTGGCGGTGAAGCCCGCGGGCACCTTCACGTCTTTCATTGCTTCGACGGCCTTGGGCGGATGGACGGCAGGCAGCTTCGCGAGTTGTTCGGGCGTGGGTTGCGAGTCGTTGCTCAGTCCGGGGAACTCATCCGCCAGATTCCGACCGCCGCCCTTCTTACCCTGGGCCGCCGCCGTGAACGGCAGCAGCGCGGAAAGGGCGGAGACGGAAATCAACCGGGCGATGGCGACGGGCTTGGATGGACGTGGCTTCATAGTCGGGGCAAGTGAGTTGCCTGAAGCATGGAGACCGATCCGCCCCGCATCAATGCGGGAGTCGGCGCGCGGGACTGCCGGCTCAGCCGCCTTGGACGGGCGGGAAAAGGGAAACTTCGTCGCCCGGTTTCAGCACATAGCTGCGCCCCTGGTAGTCGACGCCCACGGCGATGAGCGTGGAGTTGCGCATGGCCGTGAGTTTGGGGAACCGGACGTAAAGCTGACTAAGAAGTTGGTCGATGGTCGCGCTGTCCACGACCGATTCCTCGGTGGAATGACAACCGGTCAGATCCTTGAAGTAGGAGTAGAAGTGGACGCGGATGGTCATCGGCAGAGGCGGTTGGACAAGTGTGGGACCAGCCGCGCTGCGGTCGGTCGGCGATTCCCAGCGCGAATCGCCCCATCTGCCCGTCTAGGCGAAGAACGCTTCACGGCTTCTCTTCCGGCCAGAGATAGACTTCCGGGCACAGCACGCCGACGAATGGGAGGTTCCGGTAGCGCTCGGCGTAGTCGAGGCCGTAGCCGACGACGAACTCGTTTGGGATCTTGAAGCCCACGAAGTCCGCTTGGACCTTCTCCGTGCGGCGCTCGGGCTTGTCGAGCAGCACGCAGGTGCGGATGCGGCGGGGCTTCAGTTCACGCAGCTTGACCAGCACGCGGGACATGGTCTTGCCGGTGTCCAGGATGTCGTCGACGAGCAGCACGTCGCGGCCGGCCACGTCGATCTTGAGTTCCTTGGTGAAGACGAGTTCGCCCGACGACGTGCCGCCGCCGTAGCTGGAGACGCCGATGAAATCGAGCCGCAGCGGCATGGGCAGGTGCCGGATGAGGTCGGCCAGGAACATGACCGTGCCGTTGAGCAGCGAGACCACGACCATGTCGCGTCCCTGGAAGTCGCGCTGGATGGCGCGGCCGAGCGCCTTCACGCGCTTGGCGATCTGCGCCTCGGAGATGAGCACGTAGTCCACTTCCTTGCGGAGCCGGGGAGGGACGGGGGACGATGGCGACCGAAATGATTTGGGATGAATTTTCACGTGAACACATGTCCTGCAAATGCGCCCCCGATCTCCTCAAACCGAAAGATCAAGCGGCAGATCCGCGATGTCCCGAAGCCGCTTGCCTTCCGTCATGATTCTCAACAATTCCTGCGAATCAGCGCTGCCGACCGCTCCGACAGCCGCGATCAGTTCCGGAAGGCAGGCGTGATAGACGCAATCGAGATCGCCGGTTCCCAAAGCAAGCGAGGCCAGCCTGCTGGGTAGTGGCTCACAGGTGACGACAATGATGTGAGGGACGCGCCCTTTCCGGTTGCGGATCAGATTAAGGGCCTCGGATCTGGAATTCTGCGCGCGATCACTGCGCATCGTGACCTTGCAGGAAATACTGGCGTGCAAGAGGGGAAGTTGATTGTTTGCCAACCGAAGGCCGGAATACTGGGCGGTTTTGTCATCTGCTATCTTCTGCTCTTTGAGATTGATCACGGAATCCGGCTCCGGCCGACGGAGCACGATCACATCCGGCGCGATCAGGTAGTCGCGGCCCAATGCGGCGGCCAGTTCCAGATTGGCCCCGCAGGCGTCCGCCACGGCTTGGAGATGCGAGTATTGTTCATAGGAGGCGATCTCAAGTCGGCCACGCGATGAAACCGAGGTTATGATCCATTTCCCTGGCCGCAGGTGGGCCAAAGCCGGGAACGTCCCTTGAATGAATTCCCGGCAGGCTTTTTGGAAACTCGCCCCGGCAGCCTGGGGTGTCAGGGCGGTCGTCTCCTGGTCCACGCCGAGCGTCGCAAAAACGTTTCTGGCTATCGCCACGCTGTCCTTGTTGTCACCGTCGGCGATGGACGGCAGGATCATTGGAATTTGCTTTTTGGTCTTCCTGTTGAGCGCAAACAGCTTCTCCACCTTGAGACTATCAATGAAGGCGCGTCGCTGGACGGACAGGAGTGATTCGACTGGCATGGCTCAGGTTATTTCTTGAGACCCGATGTTCTTGGCTGCTCCATCAATTGCAATTGGCGCCCCTCGCCTGCGGTCGGACGAGGATAAGCTGGGCTCCTCTCGAAGGCTGCGCGGATCGATAGACCGACTGCTTTGGCGACATTGGGCGGAAACGCGTTTCCTATCTGGCGATAAGCAGCGGTTTTGCCCCCGGTGAAGGCCCAAGAGTCGGGAAAACTCTGAACCCGCGCGGCCATCCTCAAGGTCAGTCGCGGCATTCCGTCTCGCGGAAAGTCAGCGCCGGGTGGGGCGTCGGCTATTCCTCGGCCATCGACGGACAATTCCGCCCACTTCTGCCGGGCGCGTGTCGGCCCCAGATCAGGTCCTCCATGCAGTTTTGAGCCGCCTACCAACGTCGGGGCGACTTTGGAGGCGAGCTCCGCCCATGCTTCGGCACCCAGCCAACCGCATTCCGCCATCAGATCGAGCAGTGCGATTCCCACGGTCCGTCTTTCTAGAAACGGAATCGGCCAGACGAAATGTTCAGCGTCATGAGGACGCAGCGCCACCAGCACGAAACGAGGCCTCAACTGCGGAACCCCGAAATCCTGCGCTTCAAGAACCTTCCATTCAGTCTGGTATCCAAGCCCATGCAGGCGACTGATCAGCTTCGCCCGGTAATCGGAGAATTTTTTTGCGGCGAATCCGGGAACATTCTCGAAAAGCACCGCGCGGGGTTTCGCCTCTTCGACCAGCTTGAAGGCGGCTGGGAACATGTCCCTCGTGTCATCGGCTCCCAGCTGTTTGCCTGCGACACTGAACGGAGGACAGGGCACGCCCGCCGCGAGCAGGTCCGCTCCGGTAAATTGGCTGCCATCCACCGACCGGATATCCATCTGAAGCACGTTCCAATGCGGCCGGTTCTTCCGCAGCGTGGTGCAATACTGACCCTCGTATTCAATGACGGCTTCATGGTGGAAGCCCGCCATCTCCAAACCGAGAGCCTGACCGCCCCCGCCTGCACATAGTTCTATGGTGGAGTAATTCATGTCCCAGTGGGTTTTTGATCGTATGCCTGTAAGAGCTTGGCAGTCACTAGCCCGAAACGCTCCTCAAATATGCTTCGAGTCCTCGTGGTCCTTGGCGGTGTAGCCGGAGTCCTGGCGCTTGAAGTTGACCTCGTTCTTCTTGAGGTAGGCCTGGAACACGTCGTCGGCGCTCATGCCGAGGACCTGGGCCATGGAGATGAGGAAGTGGAACAGGTCCACGACTTCCACCCGGGCGTTCTGCTCGTCGAACTTCTGATACTTCGCCCACCATTTCCAAGGGACGCTGTCGGTGAGTTCGGCCATCTCCTGCTGCATGGCGCGGGTGTAGTTGAGGAGCCACTTGGTCTTCTCCTCCTCGGTCATTGCGTCGGTGTTCACGCCGATGCGCTGGTTGAGCGCGTGCTGCATCCGGAAGAGTTCACGAAGCTGGTCGGGTTGTTCCATGACGCGAAATGTCCGGGACGGGGAAAGGTCTGGGCAAGCGCAATGACGAAGCCCGAAGGCCAAGGTCCGTGGACACAGGCCCGATAACCAATCTTCGGGCGTGCGCTCCGCTCGGGAATGTCCCACTGTTCCCAGCTATGCCATTTAGTGCACTGGGGCTTGAACCCCGGATTTTGAAAGCGGTGAAGGAAGCGGGCTACGTCGAGCCCACCCCGATCCAGGCCGCAGCCATCCCCCCGATCATCGCCGGAAACGACCTGATCGGCATCGCCCAGACGGGCACCGGCAAGACCGCCGCATTCACTTTGCCTCTGCTCACCCGTCTCGCCGCGTCGCCGGCGACGGGTCGTCGTATCCGCATGCTCGTGCTCGCACCGACCCGCGAGCTCGTGGTGCAGATCTACGACAACATCAAAGCCTACGCCAAACACCTTCCCATCCGCATGGCTACGGTATTTGGCGGCGTCGGCGAACGCCCGCAGATCGAAGCGCTCCGGCAGGGAGCCGACATCATCATCGCGACGCCCGGCCGTCTGATCGATCTCATGGGCCAGCGTTACGGAGACTTCTCCGGGATCCAGCATCTTGTCTTGGACGAGGCCGACCGCATGCTCG
>JBBRDN010000136.1:0-12088 GCA_038203875.1 Verrucomicrobiota bacterium | reverse complement strand
GAGGGGAAGAGATCAATGGCGAGGGCACTGCCAAACATGTGGTTGCCGCGGATGACGTTGTTGGTGCCGGGATGGACAAACACGCCCGCGCTTCCGTTGACGATGAGGTTGGCCTCGCCGGTGTTCGTGCCGCCGATGCGGTTGTTCGAGGCGTCGTAGATATACACTCCGTAGGTCTGACCACCCGTCCCGATTCCCGCGGCATCGGTTCCGATAAGATTTCCGAGAACCACGTTGTCCCGGCCCCGGCCGCCTTCGAGGAAGAGCCCGGCGCTGGGGTTTGCGGAAATTAGATTCCGGGCGGCGGGAACGGTGCCGCCGACGCGGGCGGCCACGGCGTCCGACAGAATGATTCCATAGCTCGTGTTGCTGATCACGAGGCTGCCTTCGACGACGAGGTTGGAGGCTCCGCTCAGGACCACTCCATTGTAGAAGCGTGTGATCTTCAATCCGCGCACGATGGAACCGGGCTGGTTGAAGAGCAGGCCGTAGCTGTTGGCGCCGAGGAGCGAACCGTTCAGCTCGATGCGCCAGTCGGCGTTAACGGCGCTGGAGGACGCGTTCGGAGCCGAGCCGGGCTGCGTGAAGCCGTCGATGGCGACCGGCTCCAGCGGCACGGGCAGGAGGCTCGCCGGACGGATCACGTGGGGGCCGGCACCGGGGATGGCGAAGGCGACGAGGTGGTTGCCCGACGCGACGACCAGTCCGGCGTCGAGCAGCGCCTGACGGAGCGAACCCGCGCCGCTGTCGTTGGTGTTCACCACGGTGAAGGTCAGCGGGGGAACCGTCGACGTGGCGCGGAAGGCGGCGCTGAATTCCGAGGAGTTGCCCGCCGCGTCCGTCGCGACTGCGCTGATGAAGCGGCCGACCGCCGCCACCGGCAGCGTCACGTCGAAGACGCCATTGCCGACGCCGTCGGTTGCGACCGTCGTCGAGCCGAGGAACGTCTCGCCTTCGCCGTGACCCGACGGATCGGGCACGCGGTTCGAGTAGAAGTCGACGGCGAAGCTGGCCGAGGCCGCGCCCTGCATCGTGCCCTGCAGCCGGATGCTCACTGCATCCATCGTCACGTCCATGAGCACCGGGAAATTCTGCAAGCCGTTGGCCCCGGAGTCGGCGTCGTTGAGGTCGTTGCTGGTGACGCCGAGGAAACCGAGGTCGATGCCGAGGCCGGCTCCGGATTGCACGGTGGTTCCGAAGATGGAGTTGCCGCGGATCGAGTTGCCCGTGTCGCTGACGACATACACGCCGGCTCCGTGGCCGCCGCCAATGATATTTCCCTCTCCTGCAACCACGCCGCCAACGCGGTTGGAGTTCGCACCGATCTGGATTCCATAGGACGCGTTGGTCAGGAGCGCGCCGTTCCGGTCCACGCCGATGCGGTTGCCGAGGATCTGCATCTGGCCGCCGCTCAACGAGGAGATGGTCACACCCGCATTGCCGTTGCCCGCGATGATGTTCCCCTCGACCGCGGTCGGTCCGCCCACGCGGTGTCCCGAGCCGGTGTTGAAGACGATGCCCGCCGCGTTGGCGAGCCGCCTGGTTCCAGTGACGTCGACCCCGATGAAGTTGCCGATGACGGTCAAGCGCTCGGGCGCACCGTAGAAGGTGTTGATGCCGGAACCGGAGTTGCCGGCGATGACGTTGCGCGCGCCGGGGACAGATCCGCCGATGAGGATGTCGGAGCCGTCGACCAGGATGCCGTAGACGACGTTCGCAACAGCGTTTGTGCCTGCGAGGCCGGTGCCGATGAAATTGCCCTGGACGATGCCGTTCGAGCAGCCCGTGCCATCGAATTGGATCGCGGTCGTGAAGTTTCCGGAGATGACATTGCGATTACCGGTGGTAGTGCCTCCGATGCGGTTGGCCGGGGCGTTGAACAGATGGACGCCGCTGCCGGAATTGCGCTGGGCCGAGCCGTCGAGGTCGATGCCGAGCTGGCAACCGGTGACCAGGTTGTTGGAGCCGCCATTGATTTCGATGCCGTCGCTGCCAAAGCGGATGAGGCAAAGGCCGCGGACTTCGCAGCCGTTGGCCTGAATGCGCAGGCCGTCCGGGCTGAAGCTCGTGGTCGCGACACCGTTGATCCGGATCTTCAGGACCGCGTCGTTGCCCTCGGCCAGCGTGTTGGTGGACGAACCGGGCTGGGTGAAACCGTCGACAAGGACGGTGTCCGTGATGGTCGGGAGCGCGTTCGTGGGAAAGAACGTGTGCGGTCCGGCGCCGGGGACGTTGAAGACGATGCGGTCAGCGGCGTTGAAGGCGGCGTTGGCGTCGAGGATGGCCTGGCGCAACGATCCCGCGCCGGAGTCGTTGGTGTTCACGACGGAGAAGGTCTGGCCGGGAATCGTGCTGAGGACGGCCAACGCCTGGGAGAATTCCGAGGTGTTGCCGAACGGGTCGGTCGCGGTGGCCGTCAGGTAACGGCCGGGGGCGGCGGCTGGAAGGTTGACGGAGAAGGTCGCGTTGCCGGAACCGGCCGTCGTGACATCGGTGCTGCCGAGCCAGACACGGCCTTCGCCATTGCCGGATGGATCGACGTCCTCACTGGAGTAGATGTCGACGGTGAACGCCATGGCGGCCCGGCTGTTGAGCGTTCCTTGCACCGAGGTATTGCCCGGACCCACCAGGCCGCCGGTGAGGATTGGATAATTCTGACCCGAGTTCGCCCCGGTGTCGGGGTCGAGCGTGTCGTTGATCTGGACCGAACCGCCGCCACCGAGGTCGATGCCGAGTCCGCCGTTGGCGGAGATGCTGTTCGCGCGGACCGCGTTGTTCGTGCCCGTCGTGATCTCGACGCCGCCGCCGCCGTTGTTCTGGATGACATTTCCGCCGCCCGCAGATGCGAGGCCCACGGTGTTCGAGCGGGCATTGCTGCTGAAACGGATTCCCGACAACGCATTGCCGAGCGGTCCGTCCAGCGAGTCGAGCCCGATGCGGTTTCCGACGATGATGTTGGCGGTTGCGGCCGCCCCCGTGACCTCTATGCCGTCGCTGTTGTTGCCGGCGATGACGTTGGCCGACCCCGGGTTCGTGCCGCCGATGGTGTTTCCCGAGGCGCCGTTGATCTGGATTCCGTCGGTGCCGTTGCCGAGGTCGTTGGTGCCGTAGAGACCGCTGCCGATGAAGTTTCCCACGACGAGGTTGTTCGACGACCCGGTGCCGAACAGGAGGATGCCCGTCTGGTTGTTGCCGGAAATCACGTTCCGCGCCGCAGGAGCTTCGCCGCCGATGACCGAGCCTGCGGACTGGTTGACGTTCACTCCCTGCAGGTTGTTGGCCAGGATCTGGCCGGCGGCATCAAGGCCGATGACGCAGCCTTCTATGCGGTTGAAGTTGTTGGTGACGATTTCGACGCCGTCCCCGTTGAAGCCCGCGATGACGAGGCCGCGCACCGCGCAGTTTGAGCTTTCGAGTCTCAGCCCGTCGACACCGCTGCCCGCGCTGGTCCCGAAGAGCTGGATTTTCCAGACGCCGTTGTTGCCGGAGGCGGAAGTGTTGGCCGACGCGCCTGGTTGGGTGAAGCCGTCGATCGACACGGGATCGGTCAGCGCCGGAAGGGCGGACAACGGCAGGATCGTGTGCGGTCCGACGCCGGGAATGTTGAAGACGATGAAATCATTGGTGGCGGTTACGGCGCTGTTGGCATCGAGGATAGCCTGGCGCAGCGAGCCGGGGCCGTAGTCGTTGGTGTTGGTGACGGTGAAGGTCTGCGCGGAAAGCGCGGAGGCGACGGGGATGGCGAGGGAAAATTCGGAGGTGTTGCCGTTTGTATCGGTGGCCGTGGCCGACAGGAACTTGCCGGCCGCCTGGCGGGGAAGCGTCGCGGCAAAGGAGGCGTTGCCCGACGCATCGGTCGTGACGTCCACCGATCCGAGGAACACCTGGCCTTCGCCGTTGGTGGTCGGGTCGCGGGCCGGGCTCGAATAAAAATCGATCGAGTAGAGCGTCCCGGTCCGGCTGTTGATCGTGCCGGTGGCGAAGACCGTGGCGGTGAAGTTCGTGGCCGTGGCCAACGCGGGGAAGTTCTGGAGCTGGTTCGCGCCCGAGTCGGTGTCGAGCGCGTCGTTGGCGGTGACACCGTTGAGCCCGAGATCGTGGCCCAGGCCGACATTGCCGAAGGTGGAGTTGGCGCGCGCGGCGTTGTTCGTGCCGCTGTCGATGAAGATGCCGTCGCCGGCGTTGAACCAGATCGTGTTGCCCTCGCCAACCGCGAGTCCGCCCGCGCGATTGAAGCTGGCGGAGCCGGTGATGTAGATCCCGTTGCCGCCATTGGGCCGGGAGATGACGCCCGTGCCGTCCAAACCGATGACGTTGCCAAGGACGACATTCCCACGCGCGGTCGAGCCCTCGATGCGGACGCCGCTCTGGGTGTTGCCCGAGATCAGGTTTCCCTGGCCCGAGACCGAACCGCCGATGGTGTTGCTCTGTGCGTTGAACAGGTGGATTCCCTGACCCGCATTGGGCACGGCCGCGCCCCTGGACTGGTTCAAGCCCACGACATTTCCGCGAACGACATTGTTCAGGGCGTTCGTGCCCTCGATCCTGACGCCACTCTGGGTGTTGCCCGAAATGACATTGCCCTGGGCCGCGCTCGAACCTCCCACCGTGTTGAGCGGAGCACCGTTGAGGAACACGCCGTTCTGCGAGTTGGGCCGCGCCGTCGTCCCGGCCTGGTTCACGCCGATGCGGTTTCCTTGGACGACCATGTTCGACGTCGACAGGCCGTTCACGAGGATGCCGTTCTGGGTATTGCCGGAAACCGTGTTGCCCTGCCCAGGAGATGGACCTCCGATCCGCACGTCAGCGGAGTTAGTGACCGAGATCCCGTTCAGCGTATTTCCCTGGTCCACACCGGCGGCGTCCAGACCGACCACGCATCCCTCGATGATGTGGCCGGCGCCGCCGAAGATCCGGACACCGTCGGCCTTGAAGCGGTTGATCAGTAGCGCCCGCAGCGTGACTGGACCGGCTGCAATACGGAGTCCTTCGGTTCCGTTGGTGCTGGAGATGCCGTTCAGTTCGATCAGGGGCGCGCCCGCAAAACCAGGCTGGGTCGATCCGTCGATCGTCACCTCCTCGGTGATGATGGGCAGGGCGTTGGTAGGAAAGATTGAGAAGCCGGCCGAGGCGATGTTGAAGGAAATGACGTCGGCACCCGGGGATGCGTTGGCATCGAGAATGGCCTGTCGCAGGGTGCCGCCTCCGTTTTCGTTGGTGGAAGTGACGGAGAAGGTGGCGGCGAATGAGGCGCAGGCGCTAAAACACAGCCCCGCCAGAAGCACGATGAGTCGGGTGTTCATGGGTTGGTCCTCTGGGGAAAACTTTTCTGAACCCTTGTATTACAACCTGTGCCGCATGTTCCGGCAACGGGAGATTCACCGCATGGCTGAAGCCATTGGGTCAAAGAGGGAATGGACTCCGGCGCAATCAGCTCATGTCACACTTGGCGCAACTTGAGGAAGACGCGGACAACGATCTCCTCGCGATCGAGCTTTGGGAAAAGGTGAAGCTGGAGGCGCCCGATCCGGCGGGTCCCGATCTTCATCTCCGCGACCTGCGCGAGAAGGGCTTGAAGAAGTCCGGGAAGTAGTATCCATGAAATGAAACGGAAATGCCTCTTGCCAACAAGGGGCATGGGTGGCACCTATCTTTCCCTTGATCGCGGGGTGGAGCAGCCCGGTAGCTCGTCAGGCTCATAACCTGAAGGTCCTAGGTTCAAATCCTAGCCCCGCAACCAATTTAGAAGCCCGGAAACTTTTGTTTCCGGGCTTTTTTTCTTAAATGCGGCGAGAAATGAAAGCGGAGTTGGCCAGTGTGAACCTCAGGGGCAAAACGATCGCTTTGGTGATGCCGATGCGCTGGGATGCCGTGATCGGGCCAGTCCGCTGGACCACGCCCTCGCGATCCGGATTGGAGGCGACCAAGGCCGCAGAACCGGGGTGGTCCAATTGGAGGCCGTCAAATATTCGGTCGATGCCAAGCGCAATGCAGAGTTTTCCGGGGCCGTTCATCAGTTCGCGATCGGAAACACCGGCTCGGCGCCGCCGGAGATGATGGTGCCCTGTGGTGGCTTCCACTGCCCGCACCAGCACCGCCTCGGCAATTCCGTCTGGTTGGCAGACGACGTTGAAGCAGTGATGGATTCCGTAGATCAAGTAGACATAGGCCCGGCCTGGGTGACCCCACATCGACCTGTTGCGCTCAGTGCGCCCACGAGCGGCGTGGCAGGCCGGATCACCGTGTGCAAGGTAGGCCTCCGTTTCGACAATGACTCCGCCGGAGAAGCTGCCGTCGTCTTCGCGACGCAGAAGCAAATGCCCCAGCAGGGCCGGTGCAACCACGGCGGCTGAAGCGTCGAAAAACGAAGCGTGGAGGGGCTTCATCCTCTGAGTATTTCCAGCAGTCTTGGACGGGCCGCGGTCAGTCCTTTATAGGCGACGGTCGCGGCGGGCATGGTCGCCAGTTGATGGGCCAGTCCACGTCCAGCTTCCGGATGCGCCAGCACCTTGGTGAGCGGGACGTTTTCAATCCGGATGCCGAACAACACGGCGCCGGTTCCTGACAAACGGAGCAGCGATTGGTGTTCGACCCGGAGCCACACGTTTTCGGGCGAAACGTCATTGGTTAGGCGCGGAAGGTTTTTGAGCGGATGCTGATTGAGTTCGCCCGAACGGCTCAGGCCCCAGTTGCCGCGGCTCCACGAAGCACCCGGCTTGAGCTGGGCGAAAAACCGTTCCAACTGCTTCCCCAACTGTTCGTTCAGACCGGGCACCGGGGCGTGCACCAACGCCAGCGGGTGACCGAACTTCTCTTCCGGCGCCCACATGGAGGGGAAACAAACGCAACCGGCCACGACGTGAAGCTTGGGGCCGATCAGCAGGAGAAAATCCGGCTCCAGCTTCCGGCCGAGGTCGGCGACCAGGTTGATTCCAATCGTCCCGTTTGCCGGATGCAGCCCGAGGAATTGTGCAGCCTCCGCGAGCGCGTCTTTCGCCTCGGGCAGAAAGCCGAGATGCTGTGGAGACGCGGATTCAATCAACTGCCGGCGTTCTGAAAGGATCGCGTCGCCGTCCGACGTAGAGTCGAAGAACGCAGCGGCGTCCCCGGGCCGCAGATTGAGCGGATACCGGAAATCCTCCGACGCGCTGAACAGATCGCTCCAGTGCACTGTTGTGAGATGCTCCAGTCCGGCGCTTCCATTTTCAAGCGGGGCGAAGCGACTTCAGCGTCGACGAACCGAACGCCCACGGCACACTTCCCGTATGAAACCGCTAGCCAAATGGACCCTCGCGGCCGCGGCCGCCGCATCCGTCGTCGTCGCGTGCTCAACCGTCCCGGTCACCGGCCGCCAGCAGGTGAATGTCTTTTCGCAAGGCGAGGAAGCGCAGCTTGGGCTTTCGAGTTTCTCGCAGATGAAGAAGGACCAGAAGGTCAGCACGGACGCGGCGGCCACGGCGATGTTGCTCCGCGTCGGCAAACGCATCGCGGCAGTCGCTGGACCGGACATGCCGAACGCCCAATGGGAGTTCGTCCTGTTCGATAGCAAGGAAGCCAATGCCTTCTGCCTCCCCGGCGGCAAAGTCGGCGTCTACGCGGGTATCCTGCCGATCACCAAGGATGAGTCGGGGCTCGCTGTCGTTCTGGGTCATGAGATCGCTCACGCGGTGGCAAGGCATGGCGGCGAACGCATGACGAAAGCGATGGGCCTCCAACTGGGCGGCCAACTGCTTGGCACCTACGCGAATGCCAAAGGTGTGAGCGCGCAGAACATCCAACTCCTTAACACGGCCTACGGCCTCGGTTCCCAGGTCGGTGTTTCCCTTCCGCATGACCGTGCCCAGGAGAGCGAGGCGGATCGCATCGGCCTGACCTACATGGCCCGGGCCGGCTACCAGCCGGA
Organism: Verrucomicrobiota bacterium; assembly: GCA_038203875.1. Lineage (GTDB taxonomy): Bacteria > Verrucomicrobiota > Verrucomicrobiia > Limisphaerales > CANJSG01 > CANJSG01. The sequence goes on along the minus strand of JBBRDN010000136.1, from coordinate 4,185 downwards.
TGTCGCGGTGGATTTCTGGAGACGTTTCGCGGACTTCACCCGCAGTTCCGGAGGCGCGGGCACCCCATGGTTTCTCCGGACCCATCCGGTGGACGAAGTCAGGATCAAACAAATCCAGGCCTGGCTCCCCGAAGCCAAGGCGCAGTTCAAACCGGCGCCTTGAGGTGCTGCGGCGCCCGGAAAAGAAAAATCCCGCAGGACCTTTTGGTTCTGCGGGATATTTTTGGGACTTCGACCGATCAGGCTTTCTTCCGCCGCCGCCAGATCAGACCGCCAGCCAAGGCTCCCATGACTGGGACCGATAGCAGGCTGACCTCGGGAACCGGAACCGGTGGAGGAGCGGGAGCGTAGACGCCCGCCGTGCCGCCCATCGTGAAGGTAAACGGGGGATCCACCATGTCGTCGATCGCCATCGAGTAGGTGGTCTCGTAGTAAAACAGCTGTCCGGCGTCCAACCGGAGATCAAAGAGCCCGTTGGCCGACTTCAATCCTGTCAGATCGATCATGTCCGTCAGGTTGGAGTTCTTGTCGTAGATCTTGATGAAGGCCGACGCGAGTTCCGAGGCGCCCGGAGGCAGGTTCGCCAGCGAAAGCCTCGGAAGCGGCACCGCAATATGGGCATCAGGCGCCCCGTCTCCGGTCCCGCGGACCCGCCCGCTCAGGCTGAACGTCAGGTTCACCAAAGCACTGGAGGCCAACAGATCCGGTGGGGGCACGGCTAGCGTCTTGAGATCGCCCGAGAACGTGAAGTTGAAGGAATCGGGATGGGTGCCATCGCCAACGAGATACTTGGCCGAGGCATTTCCCTTAGCGTGCTCCGACGGGCTGTTCGGAAACAATTCCGCCGCGCTCGAAATATCGTAACTGAGCCCCGAAGTCGGCGTTGAAACGGGAACGCCGATCTTCGCGCCAGTCGATTTTACCTGTTCAATGGCGAGCTCGGGAAAGCTGGCCGAAGCCTTCACGCCGAAGGTCAGGCCGTTGATCCCGAAGGAACTTTGCAGGAATGAGGCCTCGATGATCTGCGGTGGAGGTTCGACCTGGACAAATGCCCGAGCCGTCGGCACCAGCGCGACGACTCCTAAGCAGCCCGAAAAAACCGAAACAGACTTTTTCATACGTTCACCTTCGGAAATGTATCGTTTCTGGACGATTCAGCAAGGGCTGATCTTCGACTCTGATTTGTAGGGAAAAGGCTTTTCGGAAATCCTCCGCTCTCAAATCCTCTGCCAACCGGATGAACGTCCCGTTTCTCAACCTCGCCGCCCAATACGAAGCCCTCAGATCGGAGATCTTGCCCGCCGTCGAAAAAGCCTTGGCCGGTGGCCATTACATCCTAGGCCCGAATGTCGCCGCCTTTGAGCAGGAACTAGCGGCCTACGTGGGAACCAAGTTCGCGCTTGGCGTAAATTCCGGCTCGGACGCGCTGACTTTGGCCTTGCGGGCCCTTGGAATCGGTCCTGGAGACGAGGTCATCACAACACCCTTCACCTACATCGCTCCCGCCGAATCAGTCATCCAGATGGGCGCCAAATTGGTCTTCGCGGACATTGATCCGAAGACCTTCACGCTCGATCCGGCCGATGTGGCCCGGCGCATCACGCCCCGGACCAAGGCGATCATCCCCGTCCACCTTTTCGGCCAAGCTGCGCCGCTCGATGCACTGGCAAAACTCGCCGAGCCGAGCGAAATCCACCTCGTCGAAGACTGCGCCCAAGCCATCGGCGCGACCAAGGACGGCAAACGCGTCGGCGGCTTCGGAGCCATCGGTTGCTTCAGCTTTTATCCGACTAAGAACCTCGGAGCCGACGGCGACGGCGGCGCGATCGTCACGAACGACGAAGCCCTCGCCAAGAAGCTCAAGATGCTCCGCGTCCACGGCATCGAACGCCGTTACTTCCACGATCTGCACGGCTTCAATTCGCGCCTCGACGAGATCCAGGCCGCCATCCTCCGGGTCAAGCTCCCGCGCCTCGACCGCTGGAATGCCCGCCGCGCCGAGATCGCCGGGAAGTTCATCGACGGGCTCAAGGATCTGCCACTGGAACTCCCGTTCACCGCCTCCGGAAACGGCCACGTCTACCACGTGTTCCATGTCCTTTCCGACAAGCGGGACGATCTCCAGAAGCATCTCGCCGACCGAGGCGTGCCGACGCTGATCTACTATCCGCAGCCGCTCCACTTGCAGAAGTGCTACGCCGACCAAGGCTGGAAAGTTGGGGACTATCCCGTCGCCGAAGAAATCTCCCGCCGCATCCTGCCGCTCCCGATGTATCCGGAGCTTTCCGACGCTCACGTCGACCACGTGATCGCGACGATCCGGAGCTTCTACGGGAAGTAGGCCGCTCTGAGGCAGTAGTTGATCAGCTCAACTTGCGAGGCGGGTTTCGCACGATTCCTTCGGCCTTTGGCCTTCGCGCTTCGTCATTCCCCTGCGCCGTGCGCTTGTCAGCGAACCGGCTTCCTGTTCACGCTCCGCGACCTTTTATGAAAAAGCCATTCGCTCCCGTGCCCGGCCGCAACGACCAGATCGGCACCGATCCGCTCCGTCCCTTCTCCGGACCGATGCTCGACGGTCCGGGCCGCGCGCCCAGCCGCGCCATGCTCTATCCCGTAGGGTTCAAGAAGGAGGACTTCCAGAAGCCCATCATCGGCGTCGCCTCCACCTGGAGCAACGTCACCCCCTGCAACATGCACATCGACAAGCTCGCGCTGGAGTCCGAGAAGGGCGTCAACGCGGCGGGCGGCAAGGCGATCGTCTTCAACACCATCACCATCTCCGACGGCATCTCCATGGGCACCGAGGGGATGAAGTATTCCCTCGTCTCCCGTGAAGTCATCGCCGACTCCGTGGAAACCGTTGTCGGCTGCGAAGGCATGGACGGCTTCGTCGCCATCGGCGGCTGCGACAAGAACATGCCCGGCTGCATGATGGCCATCGCCCGCATGAACCGCGCGGCCGTGTTCGTCTATGGCGGCACCATTCTCCCCGGCTGCATCACCGGCGATCCGCAGAAGCGCCAACTCGACGTCGTCTCCGTCTTCGAGGCCGTCGGTGCGCACGCCAACGGCCGAATCAGCGACGCCGAGCTTCATGAGATCGAGTCCTGCGCCATTCCCGGCCCCGGTTCCTGCGGTGGCATGTATACGGCCAACACCATGGCCTCCGCCATCGAAGCCCTCGGCATGAGCCTGCCCAACAGCTCCGCGCAGAACGCCATCTCCAAGGCCAAGAAGGAAGACTCGCGCCGCGCCGGTGAAGCCGTCGTCAACATGCTCCGCCTCGGCCTGCGCCCTCGCGACATCATGACGAAGAAGGCGTTTGAGAACTCCATCACCGTCGTCATCGCCTTGGGCGGTTCGACCAATGCCGTCCTTCACCTCCTCGCCATCGCCCGTGCCGCCGGCGTGAAGCTCGCCATCGACGACTTCTCCCGCATCGGGAAACGCGTCCCCGTGCTGGCCGACCTCAAGCCCAGCGGCAAATACAGTATGAGCGCCCTCGTCGCCATCGGTGGCATCCGCCCGCTCATGAAGATGCTCCTCGACGGCGGCCTGCTCCACGGCGACTGCCTCACCGTCACCGGAGAAACGATGGCCGAGTCGTTGAAGAACGTTCCACCCTACATCAAAGGCCAGGGGATCATCCGCCCGCTCGACAACCCGATCAAAAAGGACAGCCACCTCTGCGTCCTCTACGGCAACCTTTCTCCGAAGGGTTCCGTCGCCAAGATCAGCGGCAAGGAAGGCCTGCGCTTCGAAGGCAAGGCCAAGGTCTTCAACTCCGAGCCCGACGCGATGAAGGCCATCCTCGGCAAGAAGATCAAAAAGGGCGACGTCATCGTCATCCGCTACGAAGGGCCCAAAGGCGGACCCGGAATGCGCGAGATGCTCGGCCCCACTGCGGCCATCATGGGCCTCGGGCTCGGCAAGGACGTGGCACTCATCACCGACGGACGATTCTCCGGCGGCACCCACGGCTTCGTCGTCGGCCACATCACGCCCGAAGCCTATGTCGGCGGCCCGCTCGCCCTCGTGAAGACCGGCGACACCATCGTGATCGACGGCGAGAAGAAGCAACTCACCGCCAAGGTCTCCGCAACCGAGCTGAAGACCCGTCAGAAAGCGTGGAAAGGCATCAAGCCCCGCTACACCTCCGGCGTCCTCGCCAAGTATGCCCACCTC
>JBBRDN010000135.1:0-12117 GCA_038203875.1 Verrucomicrobiota bacterium | reverse complement strand
GGGTTCCTGACTTCGGTCACCGTCATGGACAACAACGGAACCCTCGGACTCAACTCTTCCAGTCTGTTAGTTCCATTGAACGGCGACGTCCTTCTCGGGTCCTACAATCGCGTAAAGGGCACGGCGTTCCTTGATGCCGCTGGAGCCTCGAAGCAGGCTGGTGGCGCCTTTGCTGTTCCCGTGTTGGGAAGAACCGGGAAAACCAATGTCCTCGAAGCGTCGACGAATCTCGTCAACTGGACACCCATCTCGACCAACGTCGTCACCACGGGGGTCACGAACCTGGTCGATCCCCAAGCCGCCGCGATCAGCAACCGCTTCTACCGCGTTATCGTGCGGCCCTAGCTCTTCGGGAAGAGTGTGGCCTCCTTGGATCTCCGGCTAGTTACGCCGCCTGCTTGCCTTCGAGGATGCCGACGTAGTCCGCGATGCCCTTGACCGGCGGGAACGCGGGCACATGGCCGAGCTCGACCCGGGCCTTCGTCATGTCGGCTTCGGTGTGCGGCTGGTAGAAGGCGTAGGGATTGTCGATGTAGTCGGGTTCCAAGTTGGTCCCGAGATTCTTGTTCAGCTCGGCGATCATCTCGTTGAACGAGAAGGCGACTCCGGAACCGCAGTTGTAGATGGCCGCCTTTGGAGCCGACGCCGCGCGGATCGTGAGGGAGACGACATCCTTCACGTAGACGAAGTCGCGCTTGTGTTCGCCGCCGCGGAACACGCGCGGGCGTTTGCCCGTCTTCATCTGGGTGTAGAGCTGGTAGATCATGCTGGCCGCCGCCTTCTTGTGCGGCTCGCGCGGTCCGTAGACGTTGAAGTAGCGCAGGCCGACGATGCGCCAAGCGGGGCTTTTCCGGGCGGCGGCGCGGCCGAGGTTGTCGAGCTGCACCTTCGTGAAGGCGTAGACGTTGGCGGGGGCGGGCGGCTGGTCTTCGCGGTTCACCTCGGCGGTCGAAGAGATGCCGTAGGTCGCGGCGGAGGACGCATAGACGATCGGCGTGAGATGCGGCTCGGCGAATTCCAGCAGCCGGCGGAAGGCCTCGATGTTGTCGTGCGACTGGAGGAACTGGTCGTGCTCGGTCGTGTCGGTGATCGACGCCTCGTGGAAGATCGCGTCGAAGGCGAGGTCCTTGAATTGCTTTTGCCAGTCCAGCCTCGACACATCGGCCGCCACGAAGTCGCCTTTGAAGCCCTGGAGGTTCTTGAAGCTGCCGGAGCGGAAGTCGTCCATCGCCACGATGCGGGCGTCCGGATGGAGATCCTGGAGCTTGAGGGTGAGGTTCGAGCCGATGAACCCGGCGGCGCCGGTGACAAGGATGTTCTTCATTTCAGTGCGGGTAGACTACGAGTCCCGGTCGGATCGGCGAAAGCGGGAAGTGGCCTGAGCGTCTGCCCGGCGGTTGACTTCCCCTCGCTGAGACCAACCCTTGGTCCAATGTCGCAGCTGTTGGCCATCTCCATCGTCGTTCCAGCTTTCAATGAGGAGCGGTTGCTCGCCGATTCGCTCCGCTCGGTGAAGGCGGCGGCGGCCGCCATTTCCGATGCCGGGCTCTGCTGGGAACTTGTCGTCTGCGACAACAACTCCACCGACCGCACGGCCGAGATCGCCCGGGCCGAGGGCGCGAAGGTCGTTTTCGAGCCGGTGAACCAGATCGGTCGCGCCCGCAACACCGGCGCCGCCGCCGCGTTGGGTGAATGGCTCCTCTTCATCGATGCCGATTCGCAGCCGTCACGCGAGCTGCTGGGCGACGTGGTGGAGCTGATACGTCGCCGCGACGTTCTTCTCGCTGGGGCCACCGTGGCACTTGATGACGGCGACCTTGCGGCGCGGGCCGTCTGCGGACTTTGGAATACCGTCAGCCGCATCCGGCGGCTGGTTGCGGGATCGTTCATCCTCGTTCGCACGGCGGCGTTCCGCGAAGTGGGCGGGTTCGATTTGAAGTTCTTTGCCGGCGAGGAGCTCGACCTGGCGCTGCGACTCCAGAAGCGAGTGGGTCGGCGCGAGAAACAGCGGACGGTCATCCTGCACCGCCATCCCCTCCGCACCTCCGCCCGCAAGCTGAAGCTCTACAGCAAGGGCGAGATGGGCCGCTTCTTCCTCAAGTCCATCTTCCGCCCCATGAAGACCGCCTCCAGCCGCGACGAATGCTCCATGTGGTATGACGGGCGTCGGTAGCGAGGGCGCGGAGAGTATTTACCCGGACCCGGCCTACACCGCACACGGCGCGAGGATCGCGTCATTCATGCCGTGGATGATCTTCTTGTCGGACGGACAGAGCGTGGCCAATACGCCACCGAGATGCGGCCTTGCCTGGTCGCCTTCTCCGTGGACGAAGTAGTAGGGGCAGAGTCGCGCGCGCGCGGGCATGGGGGTGAGCTGGTTCGTCGCGAAGTCGAACCACGCGGAATCGACAACGCGCGGTTTGTGGAAGCGCTGGAGGACTTGCGGCGACTGCGGGAATGCCGCCAGCGCCGTGTCCACCGCCACGCTCCAATCGGCCTGCGAGAGGTCGCTGCCGAGATAGACGCCGCGGGCGCCCCACGCTTCCTCCGAATACCCGGACACTTTGAGGATCAGCTCGCGTTCCTTTTGCGAGAGCGCCTTGAGCTGCTGCCAGTCGGTCAGGTCGAGTTGCGGGTAGGCGGCGTTCGGCGGAAGCGGGGCCGGGTCGAGCACCCAGGTGTAGGGGATGTGCTTGAGCAGGCGGTTGAGGAATCCTTCGCCGAGTTCCTGTCGCCAGAACGTGCGGAGGTTGCGGTTCCAGAGCAGCGCGAAGAGCAGCTTCTCCTCGAAGATTGGCTTCGGCGGCGGCGTGAGGCGGATGCGTTTCTCGGTGGCGAGCGCGAAGAGCTGCTGCGCGTTGGCCACGTTGGCGGTGTCGAACAGCTCGAAGAACCGGTAGACGGCGTCGCTGTCGGCGAAGCCCGTGAACCGCGAATCCTGGACGGCGAAGCGCGGGCCGAGCTTTTCGGCGAGCCACTGCATCTCGGGCCGGTAGCCGGAGGATTCCTCGCTGACGATCAACCGGATGTTCGCCGCGTCGCCGAAGATGCCCGCGAAGCCGTCCTGCATCGAACGGTCCGTGCCGACGAGCTTGGGCGGTTGCGTTGGTTGGTGGGCCGATTCGCGCTGCGAATCGGCGTCCGGTCGCAGCGCGACCGGACCCACCTTGGCATACGTTTCGTTCAGCCACGCCGTGAGGCCGATGCCGCCGGGCACGCTGTCGAGTTCCGTGATGTGGAAGCCGCCGTCGGTCAGGAGAATGTCGGGCCGGATGACGCGCGGGGTGTCGTTCTTGAAGGCGGCGTGGCGTTGCAGCTCGACGAGCCAGCTTGGCTTTCCCTGGTCTAGTAGCTGCGCGACCCACGAGGGCATCTTGCCGTCGACGCTCTTCCGGTAGAGCAGATTGGTCGCGCGGTAGAACTGGAGCAGCACGCGGCCGAGGCTTTCGAGTTCCTTGGCCGTGGCCGCATCGAGGCGGAACGGCTCCGGAGAAATCCGCCAATGCTGGTCGGCGAACAGGCCGCCCGCCGGAAGGGAATCGCGGACGAACTTGGCGGCTTCCGCGGGAGACGCAGTTGGCAAGTTCTCGCTCATCACATCAGCCGCGAATCTGCCCATTGCCGAGGCCGATCCACTTGTAGCTGGTCAGTTCATCGAGGCCCATCGGACCGCGTGCGCCGATCTTGTCCGTGCTGATGCCGATCTCCGCGCCCATGCCGAACTCGCCGCCGTCGGTGAAACGCGTGGAGGCGTTCCAGTAGACGGTCGCCGAATCGACCTCCGCGAGGAACCTCTGCGCGGTCGCTTCGTTCCGGGTCACGATCGCGTCCGAATGGGCTGAGCCATAGGTCGCGATGTGGTCGATCGCCTCGCCCACTCCGTCGACGACGCGGAGGTTGAGGATGTAGTCGTTGTATTCGGTGAAGAAGTCGGTGTCGCAGGCGCGCTTGACCATCGACCGGTCCAGCCCGGGTGCGGCGGCAAGGATCGACTCGGAAATTTCATCGCAGCGGAACTCCACGCCGTGAGTCGCCATGGTGGCGGCGATCTTGGGCAAGAACTTGGCGGCCACGGGCGAATCGACGAGCAGGGTTTCCATCGCGTTGCAGACGGCGGGCCTCTGGCACTTGGCGTTGAAGGCGATTTCCTCGGCCATCTTCAGGTCGGCCTCGCGGTCGACGTAGGTGTGGCAGACGCCCTTGTAGTGTTTGATCACCGGCACCTTGCTGCATTCGGTCACGGCGCGGATGAGGCTCTCGCCGCCGCGCGGCATGCAGAGGTCGACATACTGCGTGAGCGAAAGCAGCGCGGGAATGGCTTCGCGGTCGGTGGTCGGCACGACCTGGATGGCGTCGACGGGAAACCCGGGCAGCGCTTTGACCGCGGCGTCCAGCATGATGCGGGCGATGGCCTGGTTGGAGTAGATCGCTTCTTTGCCGCCGCGAAGGATCGTGGCGTTGCCGCTCTTGAAGCAAAGGCTCGCCGCGTCGGCGGTCACGTTGGGACGCGATTCGTAGATGATGACGATGACGCCGATGGGGACGGAAACCTTGCGTAGCTTGAGGCCGTTTGGACGGACGCGTTCGTCGAGAAGCTTCCCGGTCGGATCGGGTAGGGCGGCCACTTCACGGAGTCCGGTGGCCATGGCCGCGACGCGTTTGTCGTTCAGGTTGAGACGATCGAGCATCGCCGCGCTGAGACCGGCCTTGGCGCCGTTCTCCATGTCGATGGCGTTCGCTCCCTGGATCGCCGGGCGGCTGGCTTCAATTGCGTCAGCCATGGCCAGGAGGACGCGGTTCTTGTCGGCTGTGCTCAACTGAGCGAGCGAGCGCGAAGCGGCCTTGGCCTTCTGCCCAAGCACCGCCATTTGTTCCAGCAAAGTCATGCGGGCAAGGCTAGGGCATGACGTGGAACTGGCAAGAGCCCGGCCACGTGCTCAGCGTTCGATCCAGACGAGCGTCCCGACGGGGAGGCTGTCGTAGACTTCGACCAGATCGGGATCGGACAGGTGGATGCAGCCATCTGATGCGGGCTGTCCGAGAGAGGGTTGGTCACCGGTGCCGTGGATGTAGATGTAGCGGCTGAAGGTGTCGACGTTGCCGCCCTTGTTGAGACCGGCCTCCAGGCCTTCGAGCCACAGGATCCGGGTGGTGATCGACAACGGCGGAAATCCATCCTTCATGTGTCCGACGGCCTTGCGCGCCTTGAAGACTGTTCCGGCCGGCAAACCATCGCCTATTTTCTGCGCGATCCTGTGCAGTCCGAGCGGCGTCTGGTTCGAGCCCTGGAGCTGACCGATGCCATGCTTCGACGTCGAACAAACCAGTTGGCGATGCAGCTCGAAGTCTCCGTCGCTTGCTGTTCGTCGAAACCAAGACACAGACTGGGTGGCCACGATTGCGACCAACAGGTCGTTGGTTGGTTCAATGCCGAGTTCGGCGGCGCGGGAGATGACTGTTTCCGGGAGCGACATTCCTCGGATATGAAGACGGTCGACCGGGGACAAAGCAACAGGGCTCGGGGAAGCAGAGCGTTTGGAATGGCGAGGATCAACCCGGGGCCGCGTCCACATTGCCCCTGTTCCTTGCGCCGCCTTTGCGTTAAATCCTCCCGACCATGTTCTATCCGAGTCTCGAAGAGTTCACGCAGTTGGCCACGCAGGGGAACCTCATCCCCGTCAGCCGGACGTTCCTCGCCGACTTCGAGACGCCGCTGTCCGCCTACACCAAGATCCGCGGCCAGGGGGAATCCTTCCTCTTCGAGTCCATAGAGGGCGGCGAACATCTCGGCCGCTACTCCTTCGTCGGCTGTAATCCCCGGGCCATCATCCGCCAGACCGGCGCCAAGATCGAAGTGATCGAGAACGGGAAGGTTGTCGAGAAGTTCGGCGTTCCACGACCGGGCGCGGAGCCCTGCGACAAGTGTGTGCGCGACGGTCTCGAAGTGGTCGAGACGATCATGAAGCGCTTCCAGCCCGTGACGCTGCCGAAGCTCCCGCGCTTCACCGGCGGCGCTGTGGGATTCATCGGCTACGAGTTCATCCACGACGTGGAGCCCATCGTGCCGCGTCCGGCAAGGGACGAACTTGGCACGCCCACGATGTATTTCCTGATCGCGGACGAGTTGCTCGTCTTCGACCGCGTCGCCCAGACGTTGACCATCATCGTCAACGCCAGCGTCGTGCCGGGCCAGAGCCTCGGCGAAGCCTATGAAGACGCCGGTGGCGAGATCGAACGCCTCGTCGCGCTGCTGGAGCAACCGCTGGAAACCCGCCTTGTCCCACTCGGTGGCCATGTGCCTGACCTTGCCGTGACGAGCAACGTCACCAAGGAGCAGTTCCTCGCGAACGTGGAGGCGTCGAAGAAGTTCATCACTTCCGGCGACATCATCCAGATCGTGGGGTCGCAACGCTTCAGCGCATCGATCAAGGCCAGCCCGCTGGAAGTCTACCGCGCCGCGCGGACGATCAATCCCTCGCCCTACATGTTCCTGCTGGAGCTGGATGGCTTCTCGCTGGTTGGCGCTTCGCCCGAACTTCACGTCCGCTGCGAGGACAACCATGTCGAGATCCGCCCCATCGCCGGCACACGGGCCCGTGGCAAGACGACCGAGGAGGATGTCGCGCTGGAGAAGGAGCTCCTCGCCGATCCGAAGGAGCGCGCCGAACACGTCATGCTCGTGGACCTCGCGCGGAACGACATCGGCCGCGTCTGCGATTTCGGCAGCGTCGAGGTGAAGGACCTGATGATCGTCGAGCGATACAGCCACGTCATGCACATCGTCTCGCAGGTGGAGGGAACGCTTTCAAAGAAGCACACTCCCTACGACCTCATGCGCACCACCTTTCCGGCCGGCACGCTCAGCGGCGCCCCGAAGATCCGCGCCATGCAGATCATCTCCCAGCTTGAGGGCACGCAACGCGGCCCCTATGGCGGCTGCGTGGGCTACTTCAGCTTCAACGGCAATCTCGACTGCTGCATCACCATCCGCACGGCGCTGCTCAAGGACGGCAAGGCCCACGTGCAGGCCGGCGGTGGCTGGGTCAACGATTCGGTGCCCGAAGCCGAGTTCCAGGAAACGGTGAACAAGTCCAAGGCCATGCTCCGCGCGGTCGCCACGGCGGAGACGTTCCACACGGGCAATTGATCGCAGGATCGGTCGGCGGGCTCGATCCTGACGAGCGGGAGCCGGGTCGAACCTGGATCGCCCAGTCCCAATCTCCCTCTTTCCCTTCTTCTGATGATCAAGGCGACGATCACGAAAAGAGAATAACAAACCCATGGCCGACCACTGCTCTTGTGTTGCGCCCGGGGAGCTTCCAAGCTCACTGCGTTTCGACGTTTCCGGCGGATGTCCGGCCGTCGATCCAAGCCACGAAATGAACGAGCCCGCGATCACGCCCGAACTGGTAGCCAAGCACAACCTGACGCCCGACGAGTATCAGAAAGTGCTCGAAGTCCTCGGCCGCACCCCCACCTACACCGAGCTCGGCATCTTCTCGGTCATGTGGTCGGAGCACTGCTCTTACAAGAACACGCGGCCGGTGCTGAAGGGTTTCCCCACCAAGGGCGACAAGATCCTCGTCGGCGCGGGCGAGGAAAACGCCGGCATCATCGACGTGGGTCACGGCGTGGCCATCGCCTTTAAGATCGAGTCGCACAACCATCCCAGCGCCGTCGAACCCTTCCAGGGCGCGGCCACGGGCGTGGGCGGCATCATCCGCGACATCTTCACGATGGGTGCGCGGCCGGTGGCGGCGTTGAACTCGCTCCGCTTTGGCGAACTCTCGAATCCCGAGGTGCGCCGCCTTTTCTCCGGAGTCGTTTCCGGCATCGCGCATTACGGCAACTGCTTCGGCATTCCGACCGTCGCCGGCGAGGTTTATTTCGACAAAAGCTACGAGGGCAATCCGCTCGTCAACGCCTTCGCGCTCGGCGTCCTGCGCCATGACCAGATCACGCGCGGCGCGGCCAAGGGCGTGGGCAATCCCGTCTTCTACGTCGGTCCCGCCACCGGCCGTGACGGTCTCGCGGGTGCGGCCTTCGCCTCGCAGGATTTGACCGAGGAATCCGCCGAGGGACAGCGCGGCGCGGTTCAGGTAGGCGATCCCTTCATGGAGAAGCTCGTCTGCGAAGCGTGCCTCGAACTGCTCGCCACCGGTTGTGTGGCCGGCATGCAGGACATGGGCGCGGCCGGCCTGACCTGCTCCACCTGCGAGACCGCCGCCCGCGCGGGCACGGGCATCGAGATCGAATTGGACAAGGTGCCGCAACGCGCGCCGAACATGACCAGCTACGAGATCATGCTCAGCGAGTCGCAGGAGCGCATGTTGATCGTGGTCCACAAGGGCCAGGAAGAGGCGGTGAAACGCATCTTCGACAAGTGGGACCTGCCCTGGGCCGAGATCGGCGTCGTCACCAACACTGGCCGGATGGTCGTCCGTCATGGCGGCAACATCGTCGTCGATGTGCCCGCCGCGAAGCTGGCCGACGAAGCGCCGGTCTATCAGCGCGAATCCAAGGAAGCCGCCTACATGGCCGGCGTCCGCGCTTTCCGTCTCGATGGCATCCCCGACACCACTGACGCCGCGGGCGATCTCCGCAAACTGCTCGCGAATCACTCCATCGCCTCGAAGAACTGGGTCTACCGCCAATACGACCACATGGTCCGTGACGGTTCCGTCGTCTGCCCCGGCAGCGACGCGGCGGTCATCCGGATCAAGGGCGACAGTCTTCCGATCACCAAGGCCGAGTATGCGGCCAAGCAGGCCGGGCAACCCGCTCCCGCCACCGCCGCAATCCCCGACAAGTTCGTGGCCTTCACCGTGGACTGCAACGGCGCCTACGTTTACCTCGACCCCTATGAAGGCGGCAAAGCGGCCATCGCCGAAGCCTGCCGCAACCTCGCCTGCACCGGTGCGGTGCCCGTGGGCTCGACCGACAACCTTAACTTCGGCAATCCGCACTATCCCGAGATCTTCTGGCAGCTGAAGGAATCCGTCCGCGGCATGGCCGAAGGCTGCCGCGCGTTCGATGCGCCCGTCACCGGCGGCAACGTTTCGCTCTACAACCAGCGTGGTGCCCTCGGCGCCATCGATCCGACGCCCACCGTGGCCGTCGTCGGCATCATCGACGACCCGAAGCACATCACGACGCAGTGGTTCAAGGACGAGGGCGACGCGATCATCCTGCTCGGCGCTCCGGTGGACACCGTCGATCCGCTCCAAGGCCTCGGCGGCAGCGCCTACCTGAAAACCATCCACGGACAGAAGACCGGCCTGCCCCCGCGCGTCGATCTAGCAGCGGCGAAGACGCTCCATGAGACGACGCTCGCGCTGATCCGCAGTGGTGTGGTGAAGAGCGCCCATGATTGCAGCGAAGGCGGCCTCGCCGCCGCGTTGGCTGAGAGCTGCTTCAGCAACCAGATCGCCAAGGAAACCTTCCAGTTCCTCGGCGCCACGGTGGACCTTTCCGCAATCACCGGCACGCGCCTCGACGCCGTGCTGTTCGGTGAAACCCAGAACCGCATCGTCCTTTCCGTGGCCCCGGCCAACGTGGACGCCGTGCTGGCCAAGGCGAAGTCGGCCGGCGTGCCCGCCGCCAGGATCGGCACCGTCGGCGGCGCTTCGCTGACCATCAAGGCCGGTGCAACCACGATGTCGTCCAAGGTCGCCGACCTGCATGACGCCTGGTGGAACAGCATCGCGCGCGCGATGGCTTGAGCCTTCGCATCCCTCTGTCACGATAGGGCCGTCATGAAGACGGCCCTTTTTCTTTTACCGGTCCTTTCACTCGCCCTCGCGGCCGCAGAACCCGGCAACTGGCCTGCGTTTCGCGGGCCCAACTCCTCCGGCATCTCCGCGTCGGCCAAACCCCCGGCGAAGATCGGCCCGAAGGAAGGCGTGCTCTGGTCGGTGGATGTTCCGTGGGCGCCGTCGTCGCCCTCGGTCTGGGGTGAACGCATTTTCCTGACGACATTCGCCGACGAGAAATTGGAGACCCGCGCCTACTCCACGAAGGACGGCGCACTCCTGTGGAAGAAGATTTCGCAGGTCGAAAAGTTCGAGGAATTCCACCGCACGGAAGGCAGCCCAGCCGCCGGCACGCCGGCCACGGACGGCAAACACGTCGTCAGCTACTTCGGGTCCTTCGGCCTCGCGTGCTTCGATGTCGAAGGCAAGGAGCTGTGGCAGCGGCGCATGCCCGTGGCCGAAACGCAGGGCAACTTCGGCTCCGGCACTTCGGCGATCCTGGTCGATGGAAAAGTGATCCTGTGCCGTGACGTCGCGTCGGGTTCGCAGATTTCCGCGTTCGATTTGCACACGGGAAAAACCCTCTGGGAAACGCCCCGGGTGGATTCCATCACCAGCTACGGCGCGCCCATCGTCTGGGAGCATGACGGTTTCAAGGAGATCGTCATGGCCGGTTCACTCTCGATGAAGGGCTACGACCCGAAGACCGGTGAGGAACGCTGGCTCTTGCGGGGTTTGCCGGCGTTTTCGTGCACAACGCCCGTGGTGGGCGACGGGCTTCTTTTCTATGCGGGTTGGTCGCCGGGCAAGGCGGATTCACCTTTCCCCAGTTGGGCCGCAACGGTGGAGAAACAGGACAAGAACCACGACGGTAAGATCAGCCTCGACGAGTTCGACTCGGGCCCGGCGTGGTTCCGCGTCCAGGACGTCGACCGCGATGGCTTCATCACCAAGGCGGACTGGGACATGATCGGCGGCGCGATGAAGCGGGGTGAAAATGTCCTTATCGCCGTCAAGCCCGGCGCCAAGGGGGAAGCCCCCGAATCGCAAGTCGCGTGGAAGTTCACCAAGGGTCTGCCCTACGTGCCTTGCCCGCTCTACTATGACGGACGCGTCTACCTCATCCGCGACGGTGGCATGATGTCGTCGTTCGACGCCAAGACCGGCAAACCCTTCTATTCGCAGGAACGCCTCCCTGCGCAGGGCAGCTACTACAGCTCACCCGTCGCCGCTGATGGCCGGATCTACCTGGCTTCGCTGCAGGGAAAACTCACCGTGGTCAAGGCGGGCGGAGATCTGCCAGAAGTGGTCCACAGCGCAGACTTCGGCGAGCGGATCGCCGGCACGCCCGCCCTCGTCGGCGACCGGGTCTACCTGCGCACGGAGAAGAAGCTCCACGCGTTCGGGCCACAGCCCAAGTGAAGGCAGCGAGGTCTAGCGGTTCGGTGTGGCGGCAGTTTGCCCCACCGCCACTCGGCTTCGCATTCCTTCGAGCGTCTTCGGGCCGATGCCGCTGACCTTCTCCAGATCATCAATCTTGGCGTAGGGACGACCCGCGATGATGCGTCGTCCAAGGTTGTCGTTCACCCTCGGCAACGTCATCAACTCGGCCAGCGAGGCCGTGTTGACGTTGATGACTGAGGTGGCCTCCTGCGCGACCTGTTCGCGCGACTTCGACTTGCCGCATTGGTTGAGTCCGACGGCCGCAAGGATCCCGGCGATGGCGATGCCCACCACTTTCGAGACAAGCCGCGAGGTGACGTTCCGGGCGATCCGGTTGCCGAGTCCGGCCATGGGGTCGTTTGATTTCGCCATGGGGAAGAGAGTTGGCCGGCGGAAGTTTACCGGCCAGATTTTTCCTCGTGGTTGCCTGTCGCCTGTGAACTTGTCGGAGGCAAAGCCGGTGGGCCGGATTCCGCTTTTGGTTGCGAGCGAACTCAGGTGAAGTCGAACCGTCAATCCGCCGAAGTTCAGGGAACGAACATGAAACCGATCCTCGTCGAGTCCGAGTTCAACCGCGTGCGCCAGTGCCGCCATGGCCTGATGCTCTACAACAAGAATGACGTCTACGTCGGCGGGTCGTTCGAGCGTTACGGCGAGTTCAGCGAGGGCGAGGTGGAGATGTTCCGGACCCTCGTCGGGCCCGGCCACAAGGTCATCGAGGTCGGGGCGAACATCGGTTCCCACACCGTCTTCCTCGCGCGGCAAGTCGGCCCAACCGGACAGGTCATCGCCTTCGAGCCCCAGCGCATCGTCTTCCAGACGCTGTGCGCGAACATCGCGTTGAACAGCTTCCGCAACGTCCTTGCCTACCCGATGGCCGTGGCGGACGAACCCGGCTTTGTGAAGATCCCCGAGCTGGACC
>JBBRDN010000134.1:0-12399 GCA_038203875.1 Verrucomicrobiota bacterium | reverse complement strand
GCCCACGCTTCCACGCAGCGGAACCGGTAGACGCGCTCCTCGACCCCGAACTTCGCGGCCAGCTCCATGGCATCGATCGTCACCGGGTTTTCGCACAATCCTGTGATCTCGATCGGCCACGGTGTCGTGGTGAACTTGTCGACGTATTTGTGGACGTCCTTCGAAAGCGTGAACTCGTAGAAGTTGTTGTAGGTCGACGCGACGCGTTCGTTGGTCAACGACCAACCCGGATTGAACTCGGCGTTCCGTTTCGCCGGCCAGCCGCTCGGCTTGGATTCCGCGGCAAACCCATCTATGCCGCCCCCCGCCAAGCCGGCCGCGCCCAGTCCAGCGGCCGCCATC
Source organism: Verrucomicrobiota bacterium (assembly GCA_038203875.1). Taxonomy (GTDB): domain Bacteria; phylum Verrucomicrobiota; class Verrucomicrobiia; order Limisphaerales; family CANJSG01; genus CANJSG01. The sequence goes on along the minus strand of JBBRDN010000134.1, from coordinate 12,057 downwards.
TGGCGGAGGAATTGTCGGCGATGAACGAAGGCATTCTCGGAAGTGGCGAGACGTTCAGGAATGAACCAGTCCGGGCGAAGGATGAGATTGGCCATGCCTCGAAGATGACGCAGGTGTGGGCGGCTGCAAAACAGATTTCAGGCGGGACCCGCCGAACCTCACTTGGGACGAAGCGCCGGCCGGATCACGGGGATCCACAGTTCGTAGCCCTTGCGGTTCATGTGGAGTTTGTCGGCGACGAAGATGTCGGGTTTGGGTTCCCCATCGGCGCCGAGCATGACGGCCGTGATGTCGACGTAGGCCCGCCGGCGATCTTCCGCCATGAACTTCTTGATCTCGGCGTTGGCCTGCAGGATCTGTCCGCGTTGGCTCCACCGGGCGGGGTTCAGGGCGATCGACACATAGGTGACCTGCGTCTTCGGAAGCTCGCGATGGATGCGTTCGACGACCGCCTTCAGGTCGCCGACAACCTCGGTGACAGACTTTTTCGCGTTGAGATCGTTGCCGCCGCAGTAGATCAGCACCTGGCGCGGTTGATACTTCAGGATCAGCCGCTCGAAGTGTTCCCGCACGTCGCTTAACTGCGAACCGCCGAACCCGGTGTTGACGATGCCGAGGCCGGGAAAGTCCGTCGTGACGTTGGTCCAACGCCGGAACGACGAGCTGCCGGTGAAGACAATCGGGTTCCGGGGCGGCGGATTCGCCGCGTCCCTGGCCTCGAAGGAGAGCAGCTCCTTCGCCCAACGGTTTGTCGGGTTCAAGTGGGGCAGCACCACTGCCGGCGGTTTCATGGTCGTGCAACATCCGGCCGCTCCGAGAAGCAGGAAGGCGGACGCGAACGTGAGCAGCAGGCGCATTGGATTCATGTGTGCCGGAGTCTGGACCCGCGCGCCCGCGCCACCCAAGCGCGAAGTGGATCTGCTTGGCGCTTGGCACTCGCCCGGCGCGTCACCAAGCTTTCGCCATGTCGGCGCTTGATCCGCGATACATCCACCAGCTTGTCAGGGCGGCGTTGAAGGAAGACCTCGGCTCGGGCGACGCCACCACGCTGTCCACCGTGCCGCGGTCGCACACGTCGTTCGCGGAAATGCGCGCGCGCGAACCGCTCGTTGTCGCGGGACTTGAATTCGCCAAAGCCGCCTTCCGGCAACGCTCGGCCTCGGTGAAGCTCAAAGCCGTTGCGAAGGACGGCGACCGTGTCGAAGCCGGCCGGACGCTCCTCACCATCTCCGGTTCTTCGCAGGCGCTGCTTTCGGCGGAACGCGTCGCGCTCAACTTCGTCCAGCAGCTCTCCGGCGTAGCCTCGCTGACGCGCAAGTTCGTCGATGAAGTCGCCGGCACCCGCGCCAAGATCCTCGACACGCGCAAAACCACGCCCGGTCTGCGCCTCGCGCAGAAATACGCCGTCACCTGCGGCGGCGGAATGAACCACCGCATCGGCCTCTGGGATCGGGTGCTCATCAAGGACAACCATCTCGTCGCCGTCGGCGACGCCAAACCCAACGCCATCGCCTCCGCCGTCCAGCGCGCGCGCAAGAAGTATCCCAAGCTCAAGGTCGAGGTAGAGGCGGACACCTTGGAACAGGTCGCCCAAGCCGTGGCCGCCGGGGCCGACATCATCCTGCTCGACAACATGGGCAACGACAGCCTCCGCGAAGCCGTGAGGATCGTCGGACGCAAGGCCAAGACCGAAGCCAGCGGCGGCGTGAATCTCCAGACAGTCCGGGGAATCGCGGAGACCGGCGTCGACTTCATCTCCGTCGGCGCGCTCACCCATTCCGCACGGGCCGTGGACATCGGTCTCGACTTCAAACTCTGAAATGACCGTCGACGCCCAGATCCTCTCTGCCTTTCGTCGCGCCGGTCCCGACGGTGTTTCCGGTGCCGACCTCGCCACGCGTCTCGGCATCAGCCGGGCCGCTGTCTGGGCCCGCATCGAGGAGTTGCGGAAGCTCGGCTACGACATCTCCGCCAGCCCGCATCAGGGTTATCGGCTCCTCGCGTCGCCCGATCTTCTCCATGCCGACGATCTCCTCGCCCGCATGTCCGGGGATCAGATCATCGGACGCGACATCCGTGTCTTCGAGGAAACGACTTCGACCAACGACGTCGCCGAAAAGCTGGCCCGCGACGGGGTGAAGGAAGGCGTCGTCGTCTTCGCGGAATCGCAGACCAAAGGCCGCGGTCGGATGGGACGCCGCTGGGTTTCGCCGTCGAAGCGCGGCCTGTGGTTCTCCGTTCTTCTTCGTCCCAATCTGCGGCCGCAAGCCAGCACCCAGATGACCGTCGCCGCCGCGACCGCATTGGTCCGTGCCATCGAACGGCAGACTGGTTTGAAGCCGTCGATCAAGTGGCCGAACGACATCCTGTTCAATGGCCGCAAGGCCGCCGGCATCCTCACCGAACTCTCGGCCGACTCCGATTCCATCCGGCATCTCATCGTCGGCATTGGGCTCGATGTGAACGTGGCACCGGACGAATTCCCGCCCGAAGTCCGCCCCATCGCCACCTCGTTGCGGGCCGAACTGGGACCTTCCGTCGATCGGCCTGCGCTCGCCGCCGTGGTGCTGGAGGAACTCGACCGCGACTACGCCCGCATCTGCCGGGGACAGTTCCCCTCTCTGGCCGATGAATGGGAGCAGCGCTGCATCACCGTCGGACAGCGCGTCACCGTGGATCTCGGCGTGCGACAGATCGAAGGCCGCGCCGAGAGCCTCGACGACGACGGCGCGCTCCTCCTCCGCACCGACCACGGCCGCCTCGAACGCATCCTCGGCGGCGACGTGACCATCGTGAAACGCTAGCCAACATCGGGCTGGGCGCATCCCAAATCTTCGGGTAGCGCAGGCCTCCGGCCTGCCGTTCCGTGCGTCCCGCCCGGAACAGTTTGTGGCTACCGCCTGGAAGCATCGCGGAGGGAGGACCAGCGCGTCCGCCTCGCGGAGCGATGCTCCCGCTGGCGGGCAGGCAACAGCCGCTCCGTATCGCGGCCGCTTCACGCTTTCCGGCGCGACGCCGGAAAGGGCAGGCCGGAGGCCCGCGCCACTTTGTCGAAGCCGATCACCGACGTGGCGACCGCACCGCTTCATCCCGCCGGTGGCGAAACTTTTCAAACGCTGGCTGACGTGGACGAGGTGGCTCGGAATTTCCGGGTGGCGCAGGCCTCCGGCCTGCCGTTCAGGGCGTCCCGCCCGGAACAGTTCATGGCCACCGCTCGAAGCCAAGATCACGGACCAGCCAGCGCGTCCGCCTCGCGGAGCGGTGCTCCCGCTGGCTGGCAGGCAACAGCCGCTCCGTATCGCGGCCGCTTCACGCTTTCCGGCGCGACGCCGGAAAGAGCAGGCCGGAGGCCCGCGCCACCCTGTCGCCCGCGCGAGCATCCCGCCGGGTGTAGGAAGGCGACAGGTTCGGTCACCCTACCGGCCTCCAAATCGTGGCTTGAGAACGAACGCCGCTTCGGCAGTGTGCCACTTGAGTCCAAAGGAACAATCTTACCCGGTATGAACATCCGACCACTTCGTCTCATCGTCCTCTCGGCCGCGCTGCTCGCCACCGTTTCGTCGGTCTTGGCCCAAGGCACTGCCTTCACCTACCAGGGCCGGCTCAATGATGGAGCCGCTCCCGCCAACGGCAGCTACGACCTGACCTTCACCCTGCAAAGCGCGGTGACTGGCGCGACCCAAGTAGGCGGCGTGGTGACGCGGAACGCCACCGCCGTGAGCAATGGCCTGTTCATTGTCTCGCTGGACTTCGGCAACCAGTTCCCCGGCGCGGACCGCTGGCTGGAGATCGGGGTGAAGACCAACGGTGCGGGTGGGTTTACCACTCTGACGCCACGGCAGGCGTTGGCGGCCACGCCCCATGCCATCACGGCGGGAAACCTTTCAGGCACGCTTCCCACCGGAGGCTTGGCCGGCACCTATGGCGGTGCGCTCATCTTGAACAACGCGGGCAACAGCTTCTCCGGCAATGGCGGCAACCTCACCGGCTTGAACGCCTCCCAGCTCAATGGCGGCACCGTGCCCGCCGTTGCCTTGGGCAATGCCTGGAAAACCACCGGCAACACGGGAGCGAACCCGACCAACGGCGCGTTCCTTGGCACCACCGACAACCAGCCGCTGGAATTCAAGGTCAATGGCCAGCGCGCCTTGCGGCTGGAATATGCCGTGGCCGCATCAGGCATCGGCGTGAATGTCATCGGCGGCTACAGCGGGAATGTCGTGAACAACGCCATTTATGCGACCATCGCCGGCGGCGGAGATGGCGGAAACATCAACCAGGTCACGGATAGCTACGGCACGGTGGGTGGCGGACGGGGGAACAGGGCCGGCTATCTCGGAACCGTGGCTGGTGGAGAGTTAAATTCTGCCAGCGGCTTTTATTCGATGGTTCCAGGTGGGGCGAAAAACACCGCCGCAGGGCAATTGTCCTTCGCTGCCGGTTACAGGGCCACGGCCAATCACGAGGGCGCTTTCGTCTGGTCCGATTTTTCTGTCCTCTTCAATGACTTCGCCTCGACCGGCCCCAACCAGTTCCTCGTCCGTGCCGGGGGCGGCGTCGGCATCAACACCAACAACCCGAACGGAGCCGCCTTGGCGGTGAACGGCACGGTCACCGCCACCAGCTTCACCGGCAACGGCAGCGGCCTGACCGGCGTGACGGCGGCCGCCTTCACCGGCTTGGTCGGCGACAGCCAGCTTTCGGCCAATGTGGCCCGCCGGGATCAGGTCAATAGTTTCACGGCCAACCAGGCCATCCAGGGAAGCCTCGCCGTGGCCGGACCGGTCAGCGGAACCAGCTTCACCGGCGACGGCAGCCCGTTGACCGGGGTTGCCAAATTGGGCTCCTCGAATGCCTTCGGAGCGGGCAGCAGCTTCAACGGGACGGTGACCGCGACGGCCTTCTCCGGCAACGGCAGCGCCTTGACGGGCGTCGCGGCCCTCGGCAGTGCCAACACCTTTCTCAGCGACAACACCTTCATCGGCCTGATCTCCGCCGAAACGATGAACAGCAGCACGTTTGTGCGGGTGGATGCCCGTGGCTTGAACAACGGGGCGATCTTCGGGGTGGATGCTCCCGGACTGACCTTTGGCGGGGGCAGCTCCGGCGAAGGCATCGCCTCCAAACGCACGGCGGGCGGCAACCAGTTCAGCCTGGACTTCTACACCAGCTACGCCGCCCGGCTGAGCATCAACGGCGGCAGTGGCGGCGGGCGCGTGGGCATCGGCCGCGTTTCCACCGCCAACCAGCTCGAAGTCGAAGGCAACGCCTCCAAGACGACGGCGGGCAGTTGGCTGGCCAACTCCGACCGGCGCATCAAGCAGGACATCGCCCCCGTGACCGGCGCGCTCGCCAAGCTGAACCAGGTGCGCCTCGTCAGCTTCCACTACACCGACGCGTATCGGAAGGCCCACGCCCTAGCCGAGGACCGCCCGTATCTGAACGTGGTGGCGCAGGAGTTCGCCCAGGTCTTCCCCGAGCACGTGAAATCGAGCGGCGAGAAATTGCCTGATGGCAGCGAGATCCTCCAGGTGGACACCTATCCCCTGACCATCTACGCCGCCGCCGCCGTGCAGGAACTCAACCGCAAGGTGGAGGAGAAGGACGCGAAGATCACCGCATTGGAACAGCGCCTGGAGAAGCTCGAACGCCTCATGGAAGCGAAGGGAGGATCCCGATGAGTAAACCAAGCCCGAAATCCGAAGGCCAAAGGCAGAAGGCAAACCCAAGCCGGAAGGCCGAGGCGGCGTGGAACTCCAGCGCCGGAGGCGCGGCGGAGAGTAGCCCATGGCGTGAGCCGAGGGTCCGCGGCCTTTCAGAGCCAAGCCCCGGCAGGGGTGGCAGACTCAAAGCGTTTCGGGCTGGGCCAAATTCTATCGCCCCATCCGGGGCTCGTCCTCCGGCCGTCTCCAACCCACGGCTCACGCCGTGGGCTACTGCCTTTCGCCGCCCCGCGGCTGGCGTTGCGCCCGTGGCCTTCGCCCTTCGGTCTTCCCTCGGATCTTGGCCTTCGGCCTTCGTCATTCTCGCGCTGTCCGTCGCGAGCGCCTCGGCCCAGACCTTCTCCATCGACTGGTCGAAGATCTCCGCCGGTGGCGGCACGAGCACGGGCGGCGTCTACGCCGTGACCGGCACCCTCGGCCAGCACGACGCCGGCGCACCCCTGATCGGCGGCAACTATGCGTTGACCGGCGGGTTCTGGAGTTTCCTGTCGCTCGTGCAGACGCCCGGTGCGCCGCAGCTCTCCATCCGCTACACCACGACGAACACTGCCGTCGTCTCCTGGCCGTCGCCCTCGACGGGTTTCAACCTCCAGTTCGCCACCGACCTCACGCTCAGCAACTGGATCAACTCCGCCACCAGTCCGTCGGACGACGGGACCAACCGCTTCCTCATCGTCAACCCGCCCACGGGGAACGGGTTCTTCAGGCTCTTGAAGCCGTAGCGAGCGGAGCAGGTGCCCACGGAGGACGCGGAAAGAAAGGTGGGCCTGCCGCGCTGCGTCTGGCCGCCGAGTCGCAGCGCGACTCGGCCTACCATGATCGGCAGATAGGAGTTCATCTTACGCCGCAGGACTTCGTTTCAATTCCCATCTTCTGCGTTCTCTACGGTTGGGTTCCTTCGCGTTCCTTCGCGGCCTTCGCGGATGAACTTCGACTGTCCGGGCCGGGGCGTTGGAGAGAATGGAGTTGATTCGTGGCGTGGTGGGGATAAACCGCGCTCCCTGAATTGATGAAAGAGATCGTCCCGACACCGCCCGCCATCGTGCAAAGCCAGTTCGCCGAAGTGCGGGAACTGTTCAACCGCTACGTCGTGCCCAGCTACGGCCGCTTCGAGATAGCCTTCAGCCATGGCGCTGGAAACCATCTCTGGGACTTCAACGGAAAGCGTTATGTCGACTTCGGCGGAGGCATCGCCGTGACGTCGCTCGGGCACTGCAATCCGGAGATCACCGAGACGCTGGTCGAGCAGTCCAAGAAACTCGTCCATGTCTCGAACCTCTACTTCCACGAACCGCAGGGCCGGCTCGCCGAGAACATCGTGACGAACCTTGCGCCGGGTAAGGTCTTCTTCAGCAACTCCGGTGCGGAAGCGAACGAAGGCCTCTACAAGGTGGCCCGCAAGTTCGGCCACGACGAAGGCCGCTTCGAGATCATCACGGCCAACAACAGCTTCCACGGCCGCACGCTCGCGGGCATCGCGGCCACGGGTCAGGAGAAGGTGAAGAAGGGTTTTGAGCCGCTCATGCCGGGCTTCCGCCATGTGCCGTTCAACGATCTCGAAGCCATGCGTGCGGCAATCTCGCCGTCGACGGTCGCGATTCTGATCGAAGGCATCCAGGGCGAAGGAGGCATCACGCCGGCCACGGTCGAGTATCTGCTCGGCCTGCGGAAACTCTGCGACGAGAAACGTCTCCTGCTGATGATGGACGCCGTGCAATGCGGGCACTTCCGTTCGGGACGTTTCCAAAGCTTTCAGCGGATCCTTGAGGGGCATCCGGCCGAGAAGGTTTTCCTGCCCGATGCGGTTTCCATGGCGAAGTCGCTCGGCGGCGGATTTCCCATCGGTGCCTTCTGGGTGCGGCAGGAAGTCCACGGCGTGAAGCTGTGTGACATTCTCAGCCCCGGCACGCACGCGACGACGTTCGGCGGGACGCCGTTGGGCTGCGCCGTAGCGAACAAGGTCTTTGAAGTCATCAAGCGGGACCGCCTGGCCGAAAACGTCCGCACAACCGGGGAGTTCCTGAAAAAACGAATCAACGGACTGGCGGAGAAGTATCCCGGCGTCGTGAAGGGCGCGCGCGGCATGGGCTTCATGCTCGGCATCGAGCTGCAGGAGAAGGACGCGATCAAACCCTTCGCCGCGATCGACAAGCCGGCCGCAGCCCAGATGTGTGCGCGGTTGCACGAAGCTGGAGTGCTCACAATCCCTTCCGGCAACCAGATCATCCGGCTTTTGCCCGCGCTCAATCTCGGCCACGCCGATGCCGAAGCGGGCATGGATCTGATCGAGGGCGTGGTGAAGCGGTTGGCTTAGGCCGAACCCAACCCCGCGGCTGATCAGCGCGCGGGCACCTTCTGTAAGGCGGCGAAAGCGCGGCCATGATTCGGCTGGAGCTTGAGGCAGCGTTGGTAGGCCTCGCGGGCACCATCGCGGTCGCCGGTGAAACGGCGGGCTTCGCCAAGGTAGAACCAGACGATGGCTGATTCCGGAGCAGCCTTGGCGGCGGGCTCCAGGTCTTGGAGCGCGGCCGGGAGGTCGTTGCGCAGGAAGGCGCCCTTACCGCGCGCAAACAGCGCGAGACCGCTTTCCACGGTCGCCTGGTCCTTGAGACCGGATTTCTCGAACGACTCTGCGAGTTCGCCATGGAAGTTGCCGCCCATGTCGCAGGCCTGCCGCCACGCCGTGCGGGCTTCGGTGCCCTTGCCGGATTGAGCGAGGGCGCTGCCGAGCACACCGAGGGATTCAGGGCCGGCTCCGACCGAGCTGAAACAATTCGTCACGAGGGCGAGCGCGGCCGGCACGTCACCTTTCATTAGGTGCTGGCGGGCGAGCAGCAGGGCGTAGTCTTCGGTCCAGAGAGTGCCGAGGGCGTGCTTCGACTCCTCCATGGCTCCGGCGAGATTGCCCTTGGCCTGCAAGGCTTGGCTACGGGCATACCATCCGAGCGTGCCCATGTTCTCGCGGCGTTTGCGGATGGCCGGATAGGTGATGTCCCAGACAGGAATCAGCGGCGAACCGCGCAGGGCCCGTTCGCGGTAGTCCAATGCCGATGTGCCCCGGCCGAGTTCCGCTTCGGCGTAGCTCATGAGCAGGTTTGCCGTCAGGTCATTGGGATAGTCCTTGAGCACGTCGCTGAGGATCGTGGTGGCCTCGCCGGCGCGGCCGGTGCGTGCGAGGATGCGGCCAAGGAGCAGGCCGGCTTTCGGAAGGGGCAGCGCTTCCTTGAGCGACTGTTCGGCATTGGCGAGGCGGCCTTCCTTGAGCAGGCATTGGCCGATGTTGAGCGAGCTGTAGGTGGAAAAGGCGGACGCCTGGGCATCGCCGGTGGCGACGTCGAAGCCGGACTTAGCGCGTTGGAAGAGTTCGATGGCTGGACGGATCTCGCCCATCAACTCGCGGCACACGGCCCAGGTATAGGAGTTGTAGGGATTGTCTTGCTGAAGCGCGGCCGCCTTGCCGTAGCAATGGGACGCCTGCGGAAACAAGCCGAAGGTCCGGTAGACGTCGCCCATCTCCGACCAATCGGCGGCCTGACGCGGATTGAGGCTGTCCTCGATCACGCGGATCTCGGCGGCGACGGCGGGATCGAGTTGCTCCCAAGGAACCTCGGGCAGCGGCGTGCGGTTCCAGAACCGAATCCCGATCACGATCGCTTCGGCGACGAGCAGGAGGGCGAAGAGTTTGGTCAGGCGATTCACTTCGCACCTCCCTTGCTCATCCAGACGGGCACACGTTCGAAACCTTTCGGATTCATCGGCGGCAGGTGGAGGCCCCCGGCGACGATGTCGGCCTTGCCGTCACCGTTGAGATCGCCGGCGGCGACGGTCACGAGCCCGACGGGCGCGGTGTCGAGTTGGTGAGTGGTGAAGTTCTGGTGTCCGTCGTTCTCAAGCCAGACGATGCTTGGCGTCATCGGGTCGGTGAGATAGCTGACGAGCACAATGTCGAGATCCCCGTCGCCTTCGAAGTCGGCCACGGCGGCGGCATAGGTGCCGCCGAACTGCGCAATCTGGTGCGGCTTGAAGGTGCCGTTGCCCGTGTTCTCCAGCCAGACGCAGCCGTGGTAGCTTTGGGGCCAGCTGTAACGGTCTTCAAGGTTGTCGCCCTGGGGAAGGATCAGATCGAGGTCGCCGTCCTTGTCGAGATCGGCCATGACGAGCCCGGCGCCGCCGACGTCGTAGTTGTTGTTGAAGTAAATCCGATTGGGCGTGAAGTGGCCCTTGCCGTCGTTGATCAGCGTCCAGACCTCCTCTTCGTCCTGCGTGGCCACGGCCGCGATGTCGGGGAATCCGTCGCCGTTCAAATCGCCGACGGGGACGTGGATGATCCCGGGTTTCGCAAGCAGGACGCGGTCGCGGAACGTGCCATCGCCGAGGTTCTCCAGCATCAGGACTTCGCCGCGCGCGTAGCCGAAAACGGCCACGACAAGGTCGATGTCACCGTCGCCATCGAAGTCCGCAGCCTGCACGTCGGCCACTCGGCGCACGTCCTCAAGCAGCACCTTCTGCGTGAAGTGGTCGCCGTCGTTCCGCAGCAGCACAACTTTTCCGATGAGTTCGTCCGAAGGGAATATGTTGCCGAGAACGGACACCACCACGTCGAGGTCGCCGTCCTTGTCGATGTCCACGACTGTGGCGTGGGCAGGCACCTTTAGATTCCCCCCGAGGACCTGCTCGACGAAGCGATGGTCCTTCGTCTGGCGATAGAGGATGACCGCGTTGCGGGCGGCGTCGCAGACGAGGATGTCCTTTAAGCCGTCCTTGTCGAAGTCGACCATCTGGACGTTGGTCGTCCGCTTGGCGGCGGTAGTGGCTCCGCCGATGTCCTCGCGTTGGAAACTGACGCGGGACGACTCAGGAAAGTTCGGAAGCGTCACCGGAACCGGGACCCGCCGGGTCGCCGTTCCAGTCGCAACCAGGATCACTCCCACGACCAAGGCGGCAAGCCCAAGAAGTCCGGTCGTTCGACCGGGAGGTTTGTCCGAAGGGTTGATCGGTTTGGCTTTTTTGGTTTTCGACATGGTTTCGGCGGAAGGTGTCCACCGGAGATACCTCTGAGGTTAGTCTTGAGTCATGGGGTCGGGCAAGGGGACCGTCGCCGTGTGCGAGAGAAAGCCCAGGCAGTCATATTCGACATGGACGGAGTCATCGTTGACAGCGAACCCCGACACGAGCGGGCGTTCATGGAGGTGTTCGCCGAGATGGGCCTGGGCGATCGCCACGGCATCCACTTCCCCAGCTACTATGGAACGTCCGATATGACGCTGTGGAACGATTTCATCGCCAAGCACAGTCCCAAGGAATCCCTCGCCGAACTGACGCGATGGAAGCAGGGGAAGTTTCTCGACATGCTCCAGCGCGAACAGCCGATCTTTCCGACGCTCCCGGAACTCGTCCGCGATCTGGCTGCGAAGTATCCGATGGCGGTCGCGTCCGGGTCATTCCACGTCGTGATCGATGCCGTGCTCGCGATGAAGGATCTCCGGCAGAACTTCAAGGCGGTCGTCAGCGTCCAGGACGTGGGCCGTCCCAAGCCGGCCCCGGACGTTTTCCTGCGTGCGGCGGCGTTGCTCGGCGTCGCGCCGGAACGATGCGTCGTGATCGAAGACTCGGCCTTCGGGGTCGAAGCCGCGCTCAGCGCAGGTATGCAGGTCATTGCCATCACCAACTCGCTTCCGGCCAAAAAACTCCAGCGGGCCCATCACGTGGTCAGAACCTACGCCGAGATCGAAAAACTTTTGTTGGGCTGAGGAGCTTCCTGCGGCGGTTTAGCTCAATTCATTGGAAATGACGGCGGAGCAGGGCAGGTTGAGAGGGTGTCCGGCTGCCGAATTCAAAATGGTCTGCGATCGTTGCTGCGGGGTTTGTCCGTCCTGGTTTTGCTCGGCCATTCCGGGATGGTTCAGGCGGTGGCGTCGAACGACAACTGGTCTGCGGCTGCCCAGATCTCGGTGCCGCCGGAGGGAGATGTTCTTTCCATCACCGCGACGAACATCGGAGCCACCGCAGAGATAGGCGAACCCAAACACGTGGGCGAAGGGCCCCGGCATTCGTTGTGGTGGAAGTTCACCGCCACCGAAACGGCGAGCGTGGTCCTGAGCACGGCCGGCAGCGGTTTTGATACCGTGCTCGCCGTCTACAAGGGCAGGTCGCTGACGAACCTCTCGATCGTTGCGACCAACGACGATTCGAACGCGCAGTTGACCAGCCAGGTCCTGTTCAGGGCCCTGGGCGGCGAGACCTACTATGTGGCGGTGGACGGGGTCGCTGGAGAGACAGGGGCGGTTCAACTGAGCCTGAACATCGCCGGCATCTCGGGCGTGCCAACATGGGA
>JBBRDN010000133.1:0-12402 GCA_038203875.1 Verrucomicrobiota bacterium | reverse complement strand
GGCACGGTCTCACATGATGCGTTACAAAACGTGGTCACAAGATGGGTGACACGATCCGGGGCGTATGCCTTGGAAAGCCACAAACAAACAGGAGCAGCGTTACGAGTTGGTGCGACGGATGCGGGAGGCGGCCGAGACCGTCGGCGAGTTGTGCCGGCGGTTCCGGATCTCGCGCCAGACCGCCTACCGGTGGCGCAGGCGCTTCCGGGAAGGGAGACTGGCCGGGTTGAAGGACCGCTCGCACCGGCCGGCACGGGTCCCTGCCCGGACGGGCCGTATCTGGCTGGAACGGTTGAGGCGGCTGCGGATGCGCCGGAGGACGTGGGGAGCACGGAAGCTGCGGCACACCCTCGGGAAGAAGTTCGGAACGGCCGGCCGGCCGTCGGTGTCCACGCTGGGCCGCTGGCTCAGGCGGTGGGGGCTGGCGCGCGGACGACGGAGGCGCAAGCCCGGTCCGGTGGTCCTCCGCCGGTCCGGGCGCCCGGCCCGGCGCTGCCACGAGGTCTGGACGGTGGATTTCAAGGGCTGGTATCGGACGGGGGACGGGCGGCGGGTCGATCCCCTGACCGTGCGGGACCTGCACAGCCGCTACGTGCTGAGGATCGGGCTGCTTGCCGGCCAGGGACTGGCGCAGACCAGGCGGGAGTTTGACCGCATCTTCAAGGAACACGGGCTGCCGGAGCGCATCCGGTGCGACAACGGCACGCCCTTCGGCGGCGGCGGGCCGACGGGGCTGACGCGGCTCAGCGCGTGGTGGATCCGGCTGGGGATCGCGGTGGAGTTCACAACCCCGGGCCGGCCGTGCGAGAACGGGGCGCACGAGCAGTTCCACCGGGTCTACAAGGCAGGAGGTGGCGCTCCGCCCGGCCTGGACCCAGGCGGGTCAGCAGCGCCGGAGCACGCGGTGGCTGCGCGACTACAACCGCGAACGCCCGCACGAAGGACTGGCGATGGAAGTGCCGGCCGCCCGCTTCCGGAAGAACCGGCGACGGCTGCCCAAGCACGTCCCGCCCTGGCCCTACGCGGCGGACTGGGAACGGAGATGGGTGCGGGGCAACGGGGAGATCAACTGGCGGGGAACCCGGCGGTATGTCGGCGAGGCGTTCGTGGGAGACCATGTCGGCCTGAAGCCCGGGCGCCGCGGAGTGTGGCGGGTCCACTTCGGTCCGGTGCTCGTCGGCGAACTGCACGACGACGAACAAGGCGGCATCCGCCTGGCCCGGCACCGGCACCAAAAGTAAGCCGGACAGGAGGGCGGCCTTGCGGCTCGCTCCGCTCACCTCCACGCCGCCCTCCTCCCCAATGTGTCACCCATCATGTGAGAACGTTTGTAACGCATCAGGTGAGCACGCCCAGTGACGCGCCCTACCGGTCTTGATCTTCTTCGAGGCCTTCGTAGATGAACCGGCTTACGACGCGAGGATCTTCGTCAAGCGGTCGTTGAGGTCTTTGAGGCCTTCCGGAGTTCCGCCGCCGCCCTGCTCGGTGATCGCCCAACTGGAGTAACCGGTCGCATCCAACGCCTTCATGATGGCCGGCCAGTTGTTCGCGCCCTCGAGGAACTTTGCCGCGAATCCCCGGCCCCGGTCGCCGTGCTTCATGGCGAGGTCCCGGCTGAATTCCTTGATGTGCAGACGCGAGATGCGTTTGCCCAGCTTGTTGATCCAAGCCACCGGGTCGCCATACCAGATGATGTTGCCGACGTCGAAATGCCACTTCACCCACGGGCTGTTGATCGCGTCGACATAACGGACGGCCTCGTCTTCCTTGATGATGAAATCGTTCCAGACGTTCTCGATGGCAATGACGACGCCGAGCTCCTGCGCGAGCGGCAGGGCCTTGTTGATCTCGGCGATGGACCGGTCCCAGCACTGCTCGTAGCTCACACCGTCGCGCGCCACCCCGGGGACCAGCAGGACGGAAGTCGCGCCATAGGCTTTGGCGTCGCGGATCGACTGCTTCAAACCCTCCAACCCCTTCGCACGCGTCACTTCGCTCGGATGGGACAGCGTCAGCCCCCAATGGGTGGAACAGCACACGCTCGCCGCCTTCAGCCCGGTGGCTTCCAACGCGGCGATGACCTCCTTCTGGTCCATGTGGCTGTTCGGTTCCACGCCCTCGAAGCCCGCCTCCTTCACGTGCTTCATCTTCTCCATCACCGAACCCTTCACGCCGACGGTGCCCCACATGATGGCCTTGCCGATGGCGCGGGGTTTCGCGGCCTCGGCGGCGAGCGACAGGCCGGGATTGATGACGCTGGCCGCGGCGAGGGCGGCTCCGGTGGCGAGGAAATGGCGGCGGTTCATGGTGGGATTGGTCTTGGAGTATCCGGCCGAAGCCTCGGAGTCCAGCACGGCGAGGCGTGGGATGCCCGGCCGGCGGAAACTCCCCGGTTGTCCGGTGGCGGACCCGCCTCCATATTGCGCGGACTTGCCATGACTGGATGGAAATTGATTCGGAACAGCCTGCGGTTTCACTGGCGCTCGCATCTGGGAACAGTCCTCGGAGCCGCCATTGGCTCGGCCGTGCTCATCGGCGCGCTGATCGTCGGTGATTCGGTGCGGGAAACGCTGAAGGCGAAGGCGGTGGAGCGGACAGGCGGGAACGAGTTTCTCCTTTCCACGGGTGATCGACTGTTCCCTGCGTCGTTGGCGGAGAGGCTGGCGCGCAACATCACAAGCGGCCATTCGGCGATTTTTAGAACCAACGCCGGTTTGGGCGTGACCGTTTCGAAGGAACTGCTGCACAACCACACTCTCGGTAGAAATGCGGCACTCCTTTTGCCGGGTGTCGTGTCTCGTCAGGACGGCTCCGCTCGCGCGAATCGCGTCCAGGTCCTGGTGGGGGCGGAAGACACGCTTCAAACCGAGATCTCCTCCCGGCTCAACCAAGGACGTGATCCCGGCACGGCGATCCAGACAAACCTCCCTGTAGAATCCGTCTTCCTAAACCGTGCTCTGGCCCGACATCTCGGGGCCTCGGCAGGCGACACGGTCATTGTTCGTTTTCCCAAGCCTGCGTCCTTCTCGAAGGAAGCCGTTGGCGCCCCAAAAGAAGATCAAACTATCGTTCTTCGGGTTAGGGTCGGCGGTGTTCTTTCGGGCGTCCCATCGGAGAATTTTTCGCCATCCAGCGGTGTTGGGGAGCCGATGAACGCTTTCCTAACTTGGTCACGCGCGCTCGAAAAAGAAGGCCTGAGTCCTTACCGCACCACGCCGGAAAGCCTCAGCTCGCCGGCGAACCTCATGACCATTCCCTGGGTGTTCCAAGAACAGGAGCAAACCGAAGGATGGCTCCACAAAAAAGAGCAGGACATCCGGACGCGGTTCAACTGGGAGCCAGCGGCGATACAAGCCCGGCTCACTTCAAACATCTCCACCCAGATGTTCGCACTCAATGAGGCGCTCACCAATGTTTGGACCATTGCTGATTTCCAGGCTGTCCTCACCAACAGCGCAGGGCCGCTGTCATTTGTCGAACTGAAGACTCCGCGCATCTTCCTCGACCCGCCCGTTGTCGCCGCTGCATCTGCAACGAATCGGGCATCCGGCATCAGGAATCCGCCATCGGCCCCGGTCCCCATCCTCACCTACATGGTGAACCTGCTCACCTCGGGCACGAACCAGACGCCCTATTCCATGGTCACCGCCATCGGTGCACCCTACACGCCCGCCGACATGAAAAACGACGAGATCGTCGTGAACCAATGGCTGGCCGACGACCTGCACGTGACATCGGGCGAAGCCGTGGACGTGCGCTACTTCGTGGCTGATTCCGGCAGCCAGTTGATCGAACGCACCAACACCTTCCGCGTCCGCAGCATCGTTCCGCTCGCCGGCATCCACGGGGACCGCACGCTCATGCCCGACTTCCCCGGCGTGGCCAAGGCCGAGAGCACGAAGGAGTGGGACGCCGGCTTCCCGCTCACGCACAAGATCCGCGACAAGGACGAGACCTACTGGAACCAGCACAAGGGCACGCCCAAGGCCTTCGTCACGCTCGCCGCCGGCCAGCAGATGTGGTCGAACCGCTGGGGCAACCTCACCTCCATCCGCTGGGTCCTGGCGGACGGCCAGTCCCTCGGTCTCGCGCGTGAAGCCATCGAGAAGGGCATTCTCGCCAACTTGAACCCGGCCGACGTGGGCCTGCGGTTCGAGCCGGTCCGCGAACAGGCGCTCAAGGGCGCGAGCGAAGGCCAGGACTTCGGCGGACTCTTCATCGGCTTCAGCTTCTTCCTCATCGCCGCCGCGCTGATCCTCATGTCGATGCTGTTCCAGTTCGGCCTCGAACAGCGCGCGACGGAGATCGGCACGCTGCTGGCGCTGGGCTTCAAGCCCGGCAAGGTCCGCCGGCTCCTGCTAGGCGAAGGCGTGGCGCTGGCGTTCGTCGGCGGAATCATCGGTGTGGTCGGCGGCATCCTCTACGCGAAGGCCATGATCGCCGGATTGAACTCGGTGTGGAGTGAGGCCATCGGCGGCGCGTCCATGGGTTTCTACATCACGCCGCAGACGCTCGTGACCGGTCTGTTCGCGGGCGTCGCCGTGGCGACGATCACTCTCTGGCTCGCGCTGCGGAAGCAGGCCAAACGTCCCGCCCGCGAACTGCTGGCCGAAGGCGGCGTAGTAGAGGATTTCAAGGCCGGACAGGCTTCCAGCCTGTCCGGGGCAGGCAAGATGCCCGCCCTACCTTGGCTCGCTTTCGTCTTCATCGTCCTCGCACTGGCCACGGTGGGAACGGCCTTCGGTCTGCCGGACAAGCAGGCGCAGGGCGGGGCGTTTTTTGGCGGCGGCAGTTTCCTGCTCATCGGTGGACTCTTGCTCGCGAGCTGGTGGATGAAGCGGAAGGTAGGGCGGGCTTCCAGCCTGCCCAGAGGGGACAGGCATGATGCCTGTCCTACCTTGGCCGATCTCGCCACGCGCGCCATCGCCCGCCGTCGCAAACGTTCCCTCGCCACCATCGCGCTGCTGGCCTCCGGCAGTTTCCTAATCGTGGCCGTGGGCGCGAACCGGCTCGACGCCAACCTCGATTCGACCAAACGCAGCGCCGGGACCGGCGGCTTCGCCTTCATCGGCGAAAGTTCATTGCCCATCGTCGATGATCCGAACACGCCGCGCGGCCGGGAGAATCTCAACTTGCCGGAGACTCCGTTGGCCGGTGTGTCCTATGTGCCCATGCGTGTGAAAGACGGCGATGAAGCCAGTTGCCTGAACCTCAGCCGCGCCCAACGGCCACGCCTGCTTGGCGTGAACCCGGATCTGCTGGCGCAACGCGGGGCGTTCACGTTTACTGGATTGGCGGACAAGTCCATGTCAGCTACTCCGTGGAAGGCACTCGCCAGCGGTGAGTTTTATCCCTCGACCGGCAAGCCGTTGGCTCCTGATGAAATCGCGGCCATCGGCGACGCCAATTCCATCCAGTGGGCCATGGGCAAGAACATCGGCGACACCCTCGACTACGTGGACGAACGCGGGCAGCCCTTCAAGGTCCGCATCGTCGGCGCCGTGGCCAACTCCATCCTCCAGGGCCAGCTCTTGATCGACGAAGCCGCCTTCAAGGCCCGGTTCCCGTCCATCGCCGGATATCGAATGTTCCTCGTCGACGCGCCGTCGAATACTTCCAGCAACGTTTCCGCCGCCTTGTCCCGCTCGTTGCAGGACTTCGGCCTGGAGCTGACGCCGACCGCGACGCGTTTGGCGCAATTCAACGCCGTGCAAAACACGTATCTGGGAACCTTTCAGATCCTCGGCGGGCTCGGTCTGCTGCTGGGCAGCGCCGGCCTCGGCGTGGTCGTCCTGAGGAATGTGCTGGAGCGGCGGGGCGAATTGGCGGTCATGCAGGCCGTCGGCTTCAGCCGCCGCAAGCTGCGCGGATTGGTGCTGCGCGAGCACATGACGCTGCTCTGGGCCGGGCTGGTGCTGGGCATCGTGGCGGCGTTCATCGCCGTGCTTCCGGCGCTGCGGCCCGGGTCGGACATGCCGTGGGGTTCATTGGCGGTGACGTTGGCGGCGATCGCGGCGAACGGCCTGCTCTGGACCTGGCTGGCGACGCGCTTCGCCATGCGCGGGCAGCTGATGGAAGCGCTGCGGAACCAGTGAACGGTTTGCCCACAGATGAACGCGGATGAACACAGATCAGAGACCGGCCGGACAACCGTTTTGAACCACGGCCGTGCTGCCGCTCCGTCGTCGCAAGAACTCACCTCACGGCGGGTCGCCCCATCTGTGTTGATCTGTGTCGATCCGTGGTTACCTACCCTTGATTTTCTTTAACTTGAAGACTCACCCGATGAACAAACTGACTTTGATTGGAGCGACGATGCTGACGGCCGCGATGCAGTGCGTGGCGGCGGAGAAGACGCTGTTTAAGACCGACTTCTCGGACGGTGAGATCGGGAAGGTGCCGGAGACCTTGATGATCCTCGACGGCGGTTTCGGCGTCGCGGACGCGGGCGGCGGCAACAAGGTGCTCGAACTGCCCGGCGCGCCGCTCGACACCTTCGGCGCTCTCTTCGGTCCGGCTGGCACGACCAACATGGCCGTGTCCGCCAAGATCCACGGCACGATCAAGGGGCGGCGCGGACCGACCTTCGGCGTCGGGCTCAACGGCGTGGCCGGGCACAAACTGATGGTCGCGCCGATGAAGAAGGCGCTCGAGATCCGGAAGGAAGACTCGGTCGTGGCTACGGTCCCCTTCGACTGGAAGTCGGATTCGTGGACTTCCCTGAAGCTTCAGCTCACGGAAGTAAAACCGGGAACTTGGAAGCTCGAAGGCAAGGCATGGAGCGGAGCCGATGAGCCGAAGGCCTGGCAGATCAGCACCGAGACGACGACGGCGCCGTCGTCCGGCAAGGCTTCGGTCTGGGGCAATCCCTTCGCGGGAACGCCGATCCAATTCGACGACGTGGTCGTGTCGGAGGTGAAGTGATTGCCGGACCACACAGCGGGTTTTCCGGCGGACATGGCGCTTCCGCAGGTAGGGCAAAGGCTCCCTCCGAGCCGCCTCATGGCGCCCCTGAAAACAATCCGGCCTCGGCGGCATCGCCAATGGGCTTGCCACGGGGATCATTTCCGAACAGAGCCCGCTTCAAGGCGGCTCGGCCGGAGCCTTCGCCCTACCTGGTCACGGCTTTGTCGAGCGGTTTGATAGTCTTGTTCGTAGCCGAGGTTCAGTCGGCTTCAACCGCTGAGCCTCCCGTCTCCGCACGCCTCGAAATTCCCGCTGCCGAGACGCATGTGATCGGTGATCCGATCCCTCTCTTTTGGCATTTCACCAATGGCACACCGAGTCCGCTGGCCTTCACTTGGGAAGCCTGTTGCCGGTTGAACGGACGGTTGACGGTTCGTAAGGACGGCGCGGTGTTGCCGCCAATTCCGCCCGGCCCGAACTCGGCGCACCAGTTCGCCAAACCCGCGATCATCCGTGGCCAGTCGGAGCAGGCGTTCGAATCGCAGTTGGCCGACTGGGCGTTCCTCACAAACTCCGGCCGTTACGAGATCAGCGGCCGTTATATCGGCGTGCTGCCGGAACAGCAGCCGCCCGTGCCACGTTCCATCGCGCTGTGGCGCGGCGAAGTCTCGACCAAGCCGGAGACGGTGACGCTGGTTTCCGTGGCCGAGTATCTCGGGCAACGCGCCGACCGCGTGAAGCGCACCGGCATCGATGCCGCGGTCACCGGCCCGGAGCGACTGCCTGCCTTGGGTGAAATGCCGTTGATGATCGCCGTCACCAACGCGGGATCGGCGGTGGTGAACTTCCGTTGGCCGCTCGATGCGGATCTGTGGTTCGTCGATTCCGGCGGCATCCGCGTCCATCGCGCTCCGGTTAAACCCGTCGGCGACGACGAGGTGGTGACACTTCCTCCGGAGGGCGTTTGGAACCGGTCCTTCAACGTTGCGGCAGCCGATCTCGGTGGCGCGGCTTTCGGCGACTACAGGGTGTTCGTGGATTTGCCCGCGACGACCAACGGTCGTCCTCGCGTTGCATCGACGACGCACTCATTGCGGTGGTCGTTGGGGGTGCCGGAGGTCGCGACCCTTTTGAACGACGCGGCCCGTGGTTCCGGTGTCGGCGCGCGAAACGCACCGCTTCGTGTGCTCAGGCAATACCTCTCGCTCATCGAAACCACCCTGACCTCGATGAGCGGACCTGCGTTGAGCGCGAAGGCCGAGGACCTGCGGCAGCAGTTGGTGGCGGCCGCCAAGCTGCGTGATGTTCCGACGCGGTCAGGCCGAGTGGATTTGCGTATCAGGGTGATGCCGGGCCGTGAATGGCGGATCGATGAACCGGTCGTCGCGCGGGCTGTCGCTGGATCGCCTGCCGACCAGCTGCGGATCGTCATGGCCGCCCGACGGCACCTCGGTCTTGAAGTGGCCGCAAACCTCCAACCCGACGAATCGGCGACGGTCCGTGACATGGCGGCGGTGGCGTCCGGTCTCGGCCAGTTGACCGCGGACATGGCGACGGCTCCCCGTTTCATCGCGGACGCGCCGACAAACATGGTTCCGGGAAGCCTGACGATTCAAGCGATGGCAGTTCCGGCGAACCTTGTCGTGCGCCTGCAAAGGCAACCGGATGGTTCGGTCCGGGCTTCCTTGGCGAAGGCCTTGCCCGGTGTCGACCTGCTTAAACCGGAGAACCTGACGGACACGAAGTTCACCGTCATTTCCGACAAGTCCGACGTGTCCGCGCCAATCCGCGATGGGAGTGTATCCGCAGTGCAGGCGCTTGTTCTGGCTTCGGGCGATCTGGTTTGGTCGGAGGTGCGGGGCTGGATCGATCCGTTGCTCGGGCACGGGCTTCAGATCGACCTTTTGGTCCTCCCATGAACGCCGAGCCACTAGGTCTGGATCGAAAGCACTGATTTGGTTTCTCACCGTTGCACCATGTGACGCTTTGGTTAAGGTCTGGCGGCCTCTTGAGGCCTCAACATGGTTCGAAAGCTCTGCATCCTCATGACCGTCGCCGCCTCACTGACCGCCTGCCAGTCGCCCAACGATTCCGGGGGCGCGTCCTCCAAGCCCACGAAGCAGTTCGCCGACTTCAACGCCGCCGCGGCCAAGTTCAAGGACCGGCTGCTGCTCCCGGAGTTTGAGACCACGACCAACGCCGTCCTCGTGGCGGGCGACAAGGCGATCGCCGAGGGCAACGCCGCTCTCGACGCCATCGGGAGGCTCAAGCCCAGGGAGGTTACGCTGAAGAACACGGTCCTCGCCCTCGACGACATGTTTTGGCGCGCGGCTCTCACGGCGAACCGTCTGGGTTTGACCAAGGAGACCTCGCTCGACGCCGGCTTCCGCGACGCGGCCACCGAGGCGATCAAGAAGATGCAGGACTGGATGGTGGCGCTCGATTACCGGGAAGACGTGTATGCCGCCGTGAAGGCCTACGCGGATTCCAATCCGAAGCTCGAAGGCGAGCACAAGAAGCTCCTGGAGGAAACGCTCCGCACTTACCGCCGGGCCGGCCTGGCCCTCTCGAAGACGGATCGCGACGAGGTCGAGCGGCTCCGCAAGCTGATCGAACAGAAGAGCACTGATTTCCGGTCGAACATCACCAAGGCCAAGGCGCCGTTGAAGTTCACCAAAGCGGAGTTGGCCGGCGTGCCCGAATCGTTCCTCGCGCAGGACGGCATCAAGACCGGCCCGGACGAATACACCATCCTCGCCAACGTCACCCCGCAGTATTCCGTGGTGATGGAGAACGCGAAGTCCGAAGCGACGCGTCGCCGGGTGCTGGAGGTCCAATACAATCTGGCCAAGGAGGAGAACCTTCCGTTGATGACGGAGATCCTCCAGCTCCGCAAACAGGCCGCGCAGAAACTCGGCTACAAGTCGTGGGCCGATTACCAGATCGAGCCGAAGATGGCGAAGGACGGTGCGACCGCACTGAAGTTCCTCGAGGATCTCAAAGTCGGACTACAGCCCAAGCTCGACGGCGAGTTGAAGGAGTTCCAGGAGATCAAGGCCCGCGAAACCGGGGTGAAGGACGCGAAGGTCAACCTGTGGGACATCCGCTATTTCTCCAACCAGCTGCGGAAGGAGAAGTTCACCATCGATACCGAGGCTCTCCGCGTCTACTTCCCCTACGAGAAGGCCTTGTCGGGAATGTTCCGCGTCTACGAGACGCTCTTCTCGATCAAGCTTGAGGAGGTCATCGTGCCCAAGGCGTCGACGTGGTCGCCGGACGTCCAACTCTTCGTCGTGACGGACAGGTCCACCGGCGAACCGCTGGGCGCGCTCTACCTCGACATGTTTCCTCGGGATGGGAAATACAACCACTTCGCCCAGTTCGGCGTCGTGGATGGCAAACGCCTTCCGGACGGTTCCTACCAGCGGCCGACAGCAGCGTTGATCTGCAATTTCCCGCCGCCGCAGAAGGACAAACCCTCCCTGCTTTCGCATGACGACGTGGAGACGCTCTTCCACGAGTTCGGCCATGCCATGCACACGATCCTGACGCGTGCCGAGACGGTGCGTTTCTCGGGCACGGCCGTGCCGGCGGACTTCGTCGAGGCGCCGTCGCAGATGCTGGAGAACTGGGTCTACGAGAAGTCGGTCCTCGACACATTCGCCGCCGACTACCGCGATCCGTCGAAGAAGGTGCCCGGCGAAACTCTATCAAAGATGCGCGCGGCCAAACTGGCCACGATGGGCAACCACTACCGTCGGCAGATCTCGTTCGGTATGCTCGACCTGACGCTCCACGGTGAAAGCGTCCCGACGACCCCGAAGGAACTTCAGGAGACGAGCAACCGCATCCTGTCCGAATCCCATCTGCCGGTCCCGGAGAACTCGGCCTTCCTCGCCTACTTCGGCCATCTGGCCGGCGGTTATGACGCGGGCTACTACGGCTACGCGTGGGCCGACGCGATCTCGGCCGACATGGCGACGGTCTTCGAAAAATCCGCAAAAGGATTTTGGGACGAAGCCGCCGGCCGTCGCCTGCGCGACGACATCTACGCGCCGGGCGGTTCCCGGGACGTGACCGTTTCGATCGAGAAGTTCCTTGGACGCCCATTGTCGCAGAAGCCGTTCCTCAAGAGCATCGGCATCGACCACTGAGAATCCCCATCCGGCCGCAAACCAAACCGCTTTGACCATGACACGACTCCGTATCACGAGCCTGCTGACCATCGGGACGCTCGCCGCCGCGCTGCTCTTCACAGGCTGCGGGCAGAGTAAAAGCCAGGTCGACAGCGCGACCGAAAACCAGATCCTGCTCTACGGAAACAAGGCGGAACCGCAGGGGCTCGATCCCCACGTCGTCGAAGGCGTGGGCGAACACCAGATCATTGCGTCGTTGCTGGAGGGATTGGTCACCGAGGATCCGAAGACTCTGAGCCCGATCCCCGGCCAGGCGGAGAAGTGGGAAATGTCGCCGGACGGCAAGACCTATACCTTCCACATCCGCAAGAACGCGCTCTGGTCGAATGGCGATCCCGTGACCGCGCAGGATTTCGTCGACAGCTACATCCGCCTGCTCACGCCGTCGCTGGGGTCGCGTTATTCCTACATGCTCCACTGCATCGAGGGTGCGGCCGACTACAACACCGGGAAACTGAAGGACGCTGCCAAAGTAGGCGTGCGCGCGATCGACGCGAAGACCCTGGAGATCCGGCTCAACTGCCCGACGGCCTACCTGTTGGACATGATGGCGCAGCACTACACCTGGTGGCCGGTCCACATTCCCACGATCCGCAAGTCCGGCGACCCCTTCACGCCCGGCAACAACTGGACCCGCCCGGAGACGTTCGTCGGCAACGGTCCGTTCGTGCTCAAGGAATGGCGCCCGAACAATGTCCTGCGCGTCCGCAAGAGCACCAACTACTGGGACGCCTCGACTGTGCGGTTGAACGGCATCGACTTCCTCCCGATCGAAAGCGTCGACGGCGAGGAGCGCGCCTTCCGGGCCGGGCAGTTGCACCGGACGGAGGAGGTTCCCGCCGCGAAGATCGATGTCTACAAGAAGGAGAATCCAAACCTGCTCCGCATTGATCCGTATCTCGCGACCTACTTCTTCCGTTTCAACACCACGTTGCCCCAGTTGAAGGACAAGCGCGTGCGACAGGCTTTGACCATGGCCGTCGACCGCAAGGCCATCGTCGAGACCGTGACGCGCGGAGGACAGCAGCCGGCCTATGCCTTCACGCCGCCCGACACCAAGGGCTACACGTCGCGCGCCCAGGTGAAGTTCGACGTCGAAGGGGCGAAGAAGCTCCTCGCCGACGCCGGTTACGCCGATGGCAAGGGCCTGTCCGTCGAGATCCACTACAACACCTCCGAGAACCATCGGGCCATCGCCGAAGCCGTGCAGCAGATGTGGAAGAAGAACCTGGGCGTCGACGCGACGCTCCGGAACGAGGAATGGAAGGTCTACATGGCCACGCAGAACGCCACGAACTAC
>JBBRDN010000132.1:0-12453 GCA_038203875.1 Verrucomicrobiota bacterium | reverse complement strand
GTCCGTCTCTTGAATGACGACGAACCAGTAGACGTAACCGACGGCGGTGCAGATCGACGCCATGAAGAGGATCGCGATCCAACCGGCGAAGGTGAGGTTCGCGGCGGAGCGGACGGTTTCTCCGCCGTCGATCAGGACATTGCCCGCGGTGCCGATGAGCAGCGCGACCGTCGTGACCTTGGTGAAGTGGGACCGCTCGATCAGGCCCTTGCCCATGATGGAGAACGCGGTCTCGCAGAGGAACGAGCTGACGAAAAACAAACTTGGCAGCAGACCGACGAGCTTGAAGTCCGGGCTGAAGACGTTGTTCAGCAGCAGCACGCCCAGCATTCCGAGCGCGAAGCCGACGCCGCTCCTCGGATGGATCTTTTCGCGGAGGAAGATCGCCGCGCCCACGGCGGTTACGAGGGGCTCCATCGCCATGAGCAGTGCGGAGTTGCCGGCCGAACCTTGCTGCGCTCCGTGGACCTGGAGGCGGTGCCCGAGGCAGAAGACGATCAATCCCATCAGTCCCGTCAGGACGAGGTCCTTTCCGCGCGGAGCCTTGCCGGGGAAGAGCGGCCAGAAGGCCAGCAACATAAGGCCCGCGAGGCCAAAGCGCAGCGTGACGACGCCTCCCGGGCTAAGGGTGTCCTTCAGGTAGGTGAACGCCGAGGGCGTGGCCGACCAGCAGACATTTAGCAGCAGGAGGACGATGAGGTGGCGCGGTTTCACGAGGACTTGCCGGCGGTCGCGGCTGGAGGGCGGAGGCGACTCAAGCCACTTCCGGAACGCGGAGGTCGAACGCCGGGATGCGGGTGATGACGCGGCGCCCGTTTTCGTCGACGCCGAGGTAGCTGCCTTTGGCCACGGCGTAAGTGGCATCGAGCAGGTGGAATGAATTGTATGAGAAACTTTCGCCCGGCGGCAGTTCGGGGAACTGGCCGACGACGCCGTCGCCTTCGACCGCGGTCACTTCACCGCTCGCATCCGTGACGACCCACTTCCGCGCCTTGATCGTGACTGTGACGTCGGAGTCGTTGTGGATGGTGATGAAATAGATGAAGCAATGCGGCCGGTCGGGCACGCCCTGGCCCGGTTGGTAGACCAACTTGTCCACGGTGACCCTCAATCCCGGAAGCTCCACGATGTCCTTCTGCAAACTCACGGGCGCCAAATAAACAGGTCCACCGGGAAAGCCAAGGAATGTTGCGTGAAGAGATTGCGACTCCAGGCGGTTTCCTTACGCCGACAGGGCGGACAGGACCGCCATTTCAACCGCGTCGACCGTCACCGACTCCATCAACCTGCGGATCTCCGCATCGGTTCCGCGGATCGGCCCGCCGTCGTAGCGGTAGAAATCGAGGTTGCGCCCGGCGATCGCCGGATTGCGGACGAGTATCGTGTCGCCGCGCGGCGGGATGTTGGTGGGATTCAAGGTCGGCGCTTCGATCACGATCTGCTTCCGCACCTTCACGGCCGCAGCTAGGTGCATCAGCGCGGTGTCGACGCTGAGGAACGCCGAACACTTTGCGATCAAGGCGCCGGCCTGGCGGAGGTTCGGCGTTTCCGGGAAGAGGACGTTTTCCGACGGGACGGCCTCACGGATCATTTGGTGTGCCTGCTGTTCCTCAGGTCCGCCGAAGAGAAGAATCTTCAGGTTGGGACGCTTCGCCGTGAGCTGCTTGAATAGGCCGATGTAGAGTTCGAGCGGCCAGCGTTTGAGCGCGAGGTTTTTGGTGCCACCGGAACCGACATGGACTCCGAGGACTTGGGAGCCCTTCAGCCGGTGTTCCGTGACGTAGTGCTCGGCCCACATCTTCTCGGCTTCGCTCAGGAAAATCTCGTAGCCGTGCGTCTTCAGCTTTGGCTTGAGTCCGAGCAAGGGCAGCAGGCGGTTGTTGTTCTCGATGCTGTGGACCGAATAGTCCTGCGGGATCTGGTGTTGGACGAGGAGCCGGTCGGACACGCCGTGGTTCTCATAGGAATGGCTGTAGCGTTGGGTGGCGTCGATGAGCCGCGCGACGATGCGGTAGTGGATGCGGCCCTGGGTGTGGACGTTGATCGATGCGTCGTAGGCTTCCTTGCGCAGGCCGAGGACGTAGCGGAGTGCCTTGAAGGATCCTTCCTTGATCAGGTTCTTCTGGATGACGCGGTTGATGTGCGGGTTGCCTTCCAGCAGGTCGGCCGAAGCCTTCCAGAGCACGAAGCAGTCTATCTGCGCGTCGGGCAGGTTCGCGCGCAGTTCATGCAGGAACGGAGTGGCGATGAGCGTGTCGCCGACTCCGGACAGCGAGATGACGAGGATCTTCAAGCGGCTGCAGCGTGGGGAAAACGGTGCCTGGGAGGCAAGGGCCGGGAACACTCCGTAATCTTTCTCGGTCTCGCCCTCCTTCTCGTCATGGCATTCGTCGACCTCTTCGAACGAGGAGAAGGACGAGGACGAGAAGGAATAGGAAGTGGAAGGTTGGTCCCAAAGTCCCCTTTGAGCCCGTGCCGTCCACCGGATAGGTTTTACCGATGGAACAAAGGTTCAACGGCGGTGGCAGATGGATCCGGGCGTTCACGCTTGTCGAACTGCTCGTGGTCATCGCCATCATCGCGATCCTTGCCGGGATGCTGTTGCCGGCGATCGCGCGGTCCAAGGCCAAGGCCGAACGGATCTCCTGCGTGAGCAACCTGAAACAGATGGGATTGGCGATGTCCATGTATGTCCAGGACAACAACGACACGTTGCCTGGACCCATCTGGACGGGGCTCTACTCCACCTACAACAACGACACCAAATTCCTGCCCTACTACCTCTGGAGATACATCGGGATGCCGTCGCCGAATTTCCAGTTGAGGACGGCCCAGGTATTCGTCTGCACGGCGGCGGCACGAAATTTTCGGCCCGTTCCCGCAGGCACGGCCGCCACGTCGCCGAACCGTCCGATCAGCTACGTGTCCAATCCGCTGATCACAAATTCACCACCGGCGGATTTCGTCATCAGCCCGTTCGGGTATCCCACGAGCGCTGTCACTCCTGGACAACTCGATGCACAGCCGAAGCGGCTCTCCGCGATCTTCCGGCCGTCCAACGCGTGGGCCGTGTCGGACATCGATACGAACAACGCGGCGTCGGGTTCGACCTACTTCCCCTACATTTCCAGGTCTGTCGCCCACGGCGAGGTGCGCAACCAGATGTTCTTCGACTGGCACGTGGAGACGGTGAAGGTGAAGAAGTGACTGTGGCGACCGAGCGAACTTCTACTTCGAGGCCTCTGAACAACTCTGTTTTTGGGGCCGGATGAGGAAGGGAGTGGGATTGTGGACGTCGATGGACTGGGGAACGTGGTTTAGAACGGATCATTTTCTGAACGGGTGCCAGCGGAACGGATCGGACCCCGGACCTTGGGACGTGGCAGATCTGGCCCCGGGCGGCGATGTTGACCCAGCCCGACGAAACGACGCCACGACAGCCGGTCGCCCACCAGTTCCTCGCACTGCGGATCGGAGAGCCCGTAGCAGTGCTGCAGGAGTAGCTCGTTGAAGACGACCAGGGACGTCCGTGGCAACCTGCAGGTCCGCGCCAGCGCGCTCGTCCATCGTTACGGCCAGCTTGGCCATGCGCCGCGTCCGGTGTTCGACCTGCTGCTGCGCTACGCCGTGAGCGAGGACGGCTCGTTGCACGCGGAGAAGTTCTACCGAACGGCGTCCGACGAGTTCGCCTCTACCCGCTCCACCTTCCGTTGGCGTCATCTCGTGGCCCTCGCCCGCGTGACCGCGAGCGAGTTCGGCCGCCCGGCCCCGGGCATGGCCGAAGCCAAGGCCGTCTTGAAGGTGGCGTGACGAAATCGCGCCCGGGTGAGGTAGGGACGGCACGCTGCGCCGCCCGCGCCGCAGAGCGGCGCAACCTCAGCCGTGACGGACACGTTCGTGGATGGAAGTCCCCCTTGCCCGGCGCGGTTGGGGCGCCTTAACTCAGACCACAATGGAAACCGGATCGTCTTCCACCCCCCTCAGCTAGGAAAGACCGATACCATTTAGGCCCACTCCAAACGTCATGCACTCATCACCTTTTTCGCTACTGCTCGCCGCGTTCCTGATCGGCCTTTCCACCACCCGCGTCCACGCCGCGCCGCCGGGCAAGACCCAGAATCTCACTTCGTCAGAGCAAGTGCCGGAGGGCCTGGCCAAGTCCGACTGGTCGAGCATCCGCGCGGCATATCAGGCGGGGCGTCATGCCTTCCAGCCCACGGCCACCGGCTGGCAGGCGCGCAATCCGGGGCAGCAATGGACCACGAAGTTCGACGGGCGCGGCTTTGTCACGGAGCCGAAGGACGGCGCGTGGCAGTGGGGGCTGGAGTTGAAGAGCTACGGCTTTGGCGAAAACCAGCGGGCCATCAGCGGCACGCCCGCGGTGAAGGCGGAGGGCCAGCGGCTCACCTACCAGTGGGACGCAACGGTGCAGGAGTGGTGGGTGAATGATGCGCGCGGATTGGAGCATGGCTTCACGGTGAAGGAGAGGCCGGAGGAAAACAGAAATGGGAAGGCTTAAAGCAGAAATCCCCTCAGCTTCACCTTGGCCACCCGCGGCACGCTGCACCCGCGCGTCTCCGCCGATGCACTCGGCGTGCTCTTCCAAGACACCACCGGCGCGACCGTGCTCAACTACACCGGCCTCAAGGTCTGGGATGCCGATGGCAAGGTGCTCGCCTCTCACTTTGCGCCCGCCGAAGGTGGCGTGCGGCTCCTGGTGGAGGAACGCGGCGCGCGCTACCCGCTGACCATCGATCCCATCGCCCAGCAGGCCTATCTGAAACCGGCCCCCGACGGGGCCTTGCAGGCGGGGGATTCCTTCGGCTACTCCGTGGCCGTCTCGGGCGACACGGTGGTGGTCGGGGCTCCCACCGAGGACAGCAGCACGACGGGCGTGAACAGCACGCCCGACGAGAGCGCTCCCGACGCCGGTGCGGCCTACGTCTTCGTGCGCAGCGCGGGCGGGTAGACACAGCAGGCCTATCTGAAGCCGGCGGCCATCGGCACCTCGCAGGTGGGGGATCAGTTCGGCATCTCCGTGGCCGTCTCGGGCGACACGGTCGTCGTCGGGGCTTACGGCGATGACAGCAGCACGACGGGCGTGAACAGCACGCCCAACGAGAGCGCCCCCGACTCCGGTGCGGCCTACGTCTTCCTGCGCAGCGCGGGCGTGTGGACGCAGCAGGCGTATCTGAAGCCGGCCGCCGTAGGCACCTCGCAGGTGGGGGATCAGTTCGGAATCTCCGTGGCCGTCTCGGGCGAAACCGTGGTCGTCGGGGCTTGGGGCGAGGCCAGCAGCACTACGGGCGCGAACAGCACGCCCAACGAGAGCGCCGCCCAATCCGGCGCGGCCTACGTCTTCGTGCGCAGCGGGACGACATGGACGCAACAGGCATACTTGAAGCCGACCGCCGTCGGCACCACGCAGGCGGGGGATCTGTTCGGCTATTCCGTGGCCGTCTCGGGCGACACCGTGGTCGTCGGGGCTCCCACCGAGGACAGCAGCACCTTGGGCGTGAACAGCACGCCCAACGAGAGCGCCCCCGACGCCGGTGCGGCCTATGTCTTTACCGTCCCCAAGATCATCGTCACACAGCCCGCCGGGACAGCCCTGAGCAGCGGGGCCTCCATCATCGGCTACGGCGGGGTGGCACTAGGCAGCAGCAGCGCCGTGAAGACCTTCACCATCAGGAACACCGGCCCCGGCGCGCTCGCCCTCACCAGCGTGAGCGTGACGGGCGGGACTGCGGGCGACTTCACGGTGAACACCGCGGGGATGCTTGCCAGCGTGCCCGCGGGTGGCAGCACCGCTTTCACTGTCACCTTCGCTCCAGCCGCCGCCGGCAACCGCACGACCACACTGCGGATCGTGAATGATGACATCTACGACGGGATCTTCGCCATCACTCTGAGCGGCACCGGTCTCTCTTTCACGACCGACACGGATGGTGATGGGCTGAACGATGCCTCGGAGGCCAACATGGCCGCGCTGGGCTTTGACTGGCAGGTGAGCCAGCCAGCCTTGGTGAGTAACTACTACGCCAATGCGAACGCGGCCGGACTCTTCACGCCTGCCCAGGTGCAGGCGCTCAACGTCGGCACACCGCTGCTCCAGAAGAACGCGACGACGGGCGTCTTCACCCTGACCATCGGCGTGCAAAAGAGCACGACGCTCCTGCCCGGCAGCTTCATTCCCCTCCCCATGAACTCACCCGGCTTCACCACGGTGATCAACGCCGTCGGCCAGATGGAGTTCCGCTTCACCGTGCCCGACAACGCGGCCTTCTTCCGGCTGCAGTCGCAGTGAACGAAAGCAGCAGACCGGCGAAGACCGTCACTGCGGGATGAATTTCCCTGAGCCGGGATCATGTAGTTGACGGACGAGCCGCGAAGCGGCCCCGGCAAGGTAGGGCAGTGCATCTTGCCTGCCCGTGGCGCTACCGGTCTGAAATCAAACGGTGCGGGCGGATCAGGATGCCGGGCAATCCGGGAATCCTTGTCAGCACGGGGCAGGCTGGAAGCCCGCCCTACTCTCTACTGGCTGATTCCGGCTGAGATCGTGAATTCCACGACTGCGGGCCGGCTCGTTGAGATTGGGTGAATGGTCTCCTTGGTCTCACTCCAGATCCAAAGCCGCGCATCTCCGAGCGAATACAGTCCAGAAGGTTTCTCTCAGCCGCCATTCACTTCAGCTTCAGGAAGTTCTTCAGGATGGTCCGGCCGTTCTCCGTCAGGATGCTCTCGGGATGGAACTGCACGCCCCAGATCGGCAGCGTGCGATGCCGCAGGCCCATGACCTCGTCCTCCTCGGTCCACGCGGTGACTTCGAGTTCGGGCGGGATGGTGTCCTTCTTGGCCACGAGCGAATGGTAGCGGGTCGCGTTGAAGGGACTGGGCATGCCTTCGAAGAGGTCCTTGCCGTTGTGGAAAATGGGCGAGGTCTTGCCGTGCATCATCCGGTGGTTGACCACGACGGTCGCGCCGAAGGTGTGGGCGATGCACTGGTGGCCGAGGCACACGCCGAGGATCGGGATGCGCCGGTCGCTGAAGGCGCGGATCAGCTCGTTCGACAGGCCGGCTTC
Organism: Verrucomicrobiota bacterium; assembly: GCA_038203875.1. Lineage (GTDB taxonomy): Bacteria > Verrucomicrobiota > Verrucomicrobiia > Limisphaerales > CANJSG01 > CANJSG01. Next base: position 5,371 of record JBBRDN010000132.1, on the reverse strand, counting down.
CTTGGGCGAGCAGGGTCCGGGCGAGATGAGGACGCGTTCCGGCTTGAGGGCGAGGGCCTGTTCCACGCTGAGCTGGTCGTTGCGATGGACCTCCATCTTCACGTCCATCTCGCCGAGGTATTGCACGAGGTTGTAGGTGAAGGAGTCGTAGTTATCGATGACCAACAGCATGGGAGGAAGCGTGCGATTGCCGGCCATTGAAGTCAACGGACCGGCAGCTTGGGCTCTCTCCCAATCATGCTCCTACTCGTCACCTCAATCTGATTAGGATGAAGATTACGAATCCAGATCGGGAAACTGCAGCGGCGGCCACGACTTCCTGACAAGGGGTTCGCAAAGCTTTCGATTGAACACGGGGGTTGTTTCCGGAGACTTCGCCGCGTCCAATCCGCACAGCAACGCAACGATGGGCATCGTCGATTTCATCCTGAACATGGCCGGACTGCTTCTGTGGTTCGGCTGGAAGTCGTCGCGCTCGCAGCTCGTCGTGCCCAACGCCGGCGTAAGCCTGCTGGCCACGTTGAAACGCGCCGATGTCCGGCAGCAACGCGGGCATCTCCTGCCGCTCCTGCTCGGCCTTTTGCTGATCCGCGGACTTGTCTACTGGCAGATCGGCTCGGCGGTCGGGTGGGCGGCCACGCTCCATCTCTCGCCGGTCACGATCACGTTCCCGAGCCGGTATCCTGGGCCGATGTTCCTGTTCTCCTTCCTCAGCTTCGGACTGACGCTGCTGCACGCCTTCCTCTGGCTGTCGATCCTGTCGCTCCTGCATCCGGCCAAGGTGGAGAGCCCGCAGAACCGTTTCGTGCAGACCCAGCTCGGCTGGATGGACCGCCTGCCGGGATTTCTCCGGCCGTTGGTTCCCGGCGTGATGGCCTTCGCGGCATGGCTGGCGATTGCGCCGCTGCTCAGCGTCGTGAAACTCAACCCCAACGCGATCAACTTCGGCCACGTCGCGCAGCAGGGAGCGGTCATCGCGGTCGGGCTGTATGTGGCGGTGAAGTTCCTCGTCGCGCTGCTCCTGCTCACCCAACTGGTGAACACCTACGTCTACCTCGGCGCGGACACGATCTGGACCTACGTGCAGACCACGGCCGCCACTCTGCTCAGGCCGCTGCACTGGGGACCGCTGCGTTCGGGGCGCTTCGACGTGATGCCGGTGGTCGGCATCGTGCTCGTCTTTGTCGTCGCGGAATTCTCCGACCGCGGCCTTCTCTGGGTCTTCCGGCGGTTGCCTTTGTTCTGAGGAACCCGGGCCGCCCGACGCCAAGCCTCGCGGCCACTATTCCCGCAGCTTCGAATCGATCACCAGCGTCACCGGCCCGTCGTTGACCAGGCCCACCTTCATGCCGGCGCCGAAGACGCCAGTGGGCACGGGTCGTCCAAGCAGTTCTTCCAGCCGCCGGTGGAAGATCTCGTAGATCGGGACCGCGTCCTCGGGTTTGGCCGCGCGATGCCATGAGGGCCGCATGCCCTTCTTCGTGCTCGCGAGCAGGGTGAACTGGCTCACGAGCAGGATTTCACCGCCTGCTTCGAGCACGGACTTGTTCATCACACCCGCCTCGTCGTCGAAGATGCGGAGCTGAACGACCTTGTTGGCCAGCCAGTCGATATCGTCCGAGTCGTCCTCCGGCTGAACTCCCAGCAGCACCAGCAGCCCAAGTCCGATTCGGCCGCGCTCCATGCCGTCCACCGAGACAGAAGCTTCGGACACACGTTGGATCACGACTCGCATGGCGTGATGCTCGCCACGGGACCATTCGGGGTGAAGGCAAATTGGCCGGGCGACTGCGAGAACCACAGTCGCCCGGCCGTCTTTCTATCGCCTCCTTGGCGTCAGGTTGGCAGAAGAATCAGGCCGCTTTGGCGATGTCCTTCCTGAGCATGGTTCCCAATAGGCCGTCGACGAGTCCGCCGGTTCCGTTGGCTCCGTTCACGGCCACGTCGGGCACGATGCGGACGTTTCGCTCGCCCACGATCTGCATCATCTGCATGAGCGTGTAGCTATGCGCTCCGAGGGATTCGACGCCCGCGCGGTAGGCTTCGGCCTTGGCGTTGCCGGTGGCGCGGATGGCCTGGGCCTCGCCCAAGGCGCGGAGCCGGGTGGCTTCGGCTTCGCCGGTGGCCTGCTTGATGTGGGCGTTCGACTTCAGCTCGGCGATGTTCACGCCCTGTTCCGCACCCACGACCTGCTGCTGGATGTCGGCCAACGAGGTCTGCCGCACGAGTTGCTGGCGCTGCACCTGGGCGGCTTCCTGCACCTCGTAGGTCTTGCGCTGCTCCTCGGCGATCTTGCGGTCGGTCTGCGTCTGCATGAGTTCGGCGGGCGGGTTGATGTCGCCGATCAACGTATCGATGGCCTGCACGTCATACGCGCCGATGGCGGTGCGGATGTGTTCCGCCGCCTCGGCCTGCCGCTGGCTGCGGGCGCTGAGGAAGTCGAGCACGGTGTAGTCCTGGGCCGAGTTGCGGAAGTAATTGCCGACAATCGGCTGGAGGACGTGGTCCACGAGGTTCTGCATGGAACCAACGCGCGAGATGACCTTGGGCGCGTCGAGCGCGCCGACGTGGATGATCTGCGAGACATCGAGGTTGAAGGCGAAACCGTCGCGCGACCGCACGGTGATGGACGACAGCTTGGCATCGAAGTGATGCGCCTCGGTGCGCGACGCCCAGTTGAGCACGATGTTGGTCGTGGGCACACGCTCGACCTTCATCACGCGGGTGTTCAGCGGGTGCTTCCCTGGATAGAGCGGCGATACCCAGACGCCCTTGTGGCCGACGTTGACGAGGTCGCCGTGTTTGAAGTCGGTGCCGCTAACATCGCCGTGCGCCGAGCCGACGAACGAAATGACGACGCCCACGGAACCAATGGGCACCTCGACCATGGGCACTTGCTCCACCTGGACGAACCACGGGTTCAGATTCCAACTGCCGCTGAGCAGCACCTGCTCCTGCAAACCGCGGCGTCCGCCGCCCGCGAGGAAGGACCGCGCGTTCTGGAAATTATCATGGTTCACGATCGTCGGACCCGCGATCTCGCCTGGTTCGATGGGACGGCCGTCGAGCGTGGTGACGATGCCGACCTGGTCAGGCTCGACCCGTTGCACGAACAACGACTCGGGATGCATTCCGTGAGCGCCCGCCTGGGCGGCAGTAATGATTTTGAACAAGGCCGTGTTGATGCGGTAGGTGCCGGCCGTGAGCAGGCCGAGCTGCCTTCCACGTTCGCCGCCGCTCGTGAGGAATTTACGCGCATCCTGGAAGCTGTCGCAGTCCACGACCTGACCCAGGATGCGTTCCGGAGGAATGGGCGCGCCATCAGCCGCGACGACGAGCGCAATTTCTCCCGCGCCGACGAGAGTGACCGGCGCTTTCAGCACCTGATACTGCCAGCGCCAGTAGCCGAAGTGCAGGCCGGGCGCGAGCGTGTCGGCCTGGTAGCCGGCCTCGCTGTCGAGAGCCAACAGTCGTCCCGGCGGGAGCGACTTCGCCGCGAAGCGTTTGATGACGATACCAACCTGGCGTTCGTCGATGAGCACCATGCCGAGCAACCAGTAGAGCGCGCTAAGCCCGAACAGGATTGAACCGGCGGCGATGGCGAGACCGATGGGAGTGATTTCAGCATTCATATAGGTTTCCTTTCAACTAGGGGTCAAAGCAGGGTCCACCGTTTGGTGGAAGGGAGCTGCGATCGGGCGTCTTCCGAAGCGTAGAAGCGCGTCAGTCCACAGTCGCCGCAGACGACGACGCGGAAGTCGGCCAGGCGGAGGAAGCGGCCGAGGCCCGGCAGCAGGATGGGCCCGTAGCCGCCGCCAGATCGCGTGGTCGTTTGGTGGAGGGAATGCCCGCCGCATTCCGGGCACTGATTTTTCAGAGCTTTCATAATTATCCATTCAAGAAACTGTCAGGCGGCGGCTTGGGCGCGCTGATCCACCGTCACCGGCAGCACGAGGAACGGCAGGCCGAGGCGGTAGAGGCGGCGTTGGAGGCTGAAGACGGTGTAGTTATGGAGCAGCCGCGTGGTCCAAGTCTCATGCTCGAAGACGAGTTGGCCACCGAAGACGACGACGTCGCCGTGGCGGTCGCGGATCTCCGGAGCGAGGCGCGTGACTTCGCTGACGACATCCGTTCCGAGCGCCGTGACGGCCTCCGCTTCGTGGCCTTGATGACGCATCCACCGCACGTAGCGACCAGCCTCCGCGTCGATGTGTTCACGCAGGCGATCGACTTCGGCGGAGCCCTTGAAATTACCGGCATCGACGACGCCGACTTGCACGAAGACGTAGCGACAGAAGCTGTCGCCGAAGAGCCTCATGGCATTCAGCAGCGTGTGCAGGCCGAGTCCGTTGAAACCGTTCACGAGGATGACGGCCGTCTTCCCGCCCGCGCGGACTTCCTTCGTCGCAACAGCGGGCAAGGCCATCGAACTCTCCGCCGCTTCCACGATGTGTTGGAGGCGTCCCAGTCCGGCGCGGGCGGATTCATAATGGCGTTTCACGCCAAAGGCCACGGCCACCAGCCCGCCGGTGACCAGCAGCGTAACCCAGCCGCCGTCGTGGAACTTGATCATCGTCAGCGTGACGAGGATGAACGTGGTGACGACGAGGCCGACGCCGTTCACGGCGAGCTTCTTTTTCCAGGCGGGTTCGGTGGAACGGTTGCGCCACCAGTGCATGACCATGCCGAGCTGCGACAGGCTGAAGGTGATGAAGACGTTGATGCTGTAGAGAACGACGAGCAGCTCGACCGCGCCGTGCGTTCCGAGCAGAACCAGCGCGGCCGCGGAACCCATGATGAGGACGCCGTTCATGGTGACGAACCGGTCGCTCAACGCGGTGAAGCGCGCCGGGAACCAACGGTCCAGCGCCATGTTGGCCAACACGCGCGGGCCATCGAGGAAACCCGCCTGGGCCGCGATGATGAGCAGCGCCGCCGCGGCGACGAGCGAGGTCACGACGAAGACGTTGCCCGCGACTCCCCAGCCGGCGGTGATGCTCTCGAAGAGGACGGCGTTGAGCGTCTTGCCCGCGCCGGGTTTCACACCGTGCAGCAGATAGGCGACGAGCAAGCCCGCGACCATGAAGGCCAGCGAGACGCCCATGTAGAGCATGGTGCGTTTGCCCGTCTGCACGCGCGGTTCACGCAGGATCGGCAGGCCATTGCTCACCGCCTCGATGCCGGTGAACGTGCCCGCGCCCATGCTGAAGGCCCGCAGGAGAAGCGCAGCCAAACCAAGCCAGCCCAGCTCCGCGCGGGTGGCCCGGAAATCGGACACGGTGGCCGTCGCGATCTGCGGCAATTCGCCCGCGTGCTGGCCGATGGCGGTTAAGATCATGACGACGTGCGTGGCGAGGAAGAGGAAGAAGAT
>JBBRDN010000131.1:0-12459 GCA_038203875.1 Verrucomicrobiota bacterium | reverse complement strand
GGAGAGGTCCGTGTGGATACCGGGGAAATGCGCTTCGAAGGCACAAGCACCTTCGATACGGGCACCCTCCTCTCCGGCACTGGAACCGTGCGGCTGTTCGGAACGACGGCGATCAAATGCCCTGTGCCCGGAACCGCCGGCCTGTGGCTGGAAGCCGGCACACTGACCGCAAGCGGCGCGGCCGCCTACACGGGAAGCGCCGGCATGGACTGGACCGGCGGCAGCCTTGTTGGAACGCTTGATGTCGCGGCTGGCAGCCGTCTGCGCATCAGCGGCGCGGCCACCAAGACAATGGGCGGTGGAGCCACTCTCAACAATCGTGGCGAAGTGACCTGGAGCGGCCCGGGCTTGGTCTACAACTATGGCTACTCCGCGGGCACGCAGGCCACCATCAACAACTGGAGCAATGCCGTCTTCAGCCTTCTCGGCGACGGCCAGGTCTTCGCCCAGGACTACAACCGGTCTTGGTTCAACAACCAGGCCGGCGCGGCTTTCCGGAAGACCGCCGGCTCAGGTTCGGCGCTGGTCAATCGTTTCACCTTCAACAATGCCGGGCAGGTCGTTTCCGGAAGCGGCGCTTTGCAGTTCAACGAGATCCTCAACCTGAACGGCGGCGGACGCCTGACGGGTCCGGGTGAATTCCTGATCACGGCCGGCACCACGACGGTGAGCAACCTCACCACGATCGACGGCGCGGCCGTGACCATGACCGGCGGAACGTTCTTCGGCGAACCGTCGACCAGCGCCACGCTGACCACCAGCAACGGTGGTTCGTTCAACTGGGCGGGCGGCACGCAGGTCGGGAAGCTGGACATAGCCCCTGGAACCCGGTTCGACATCAGCGGCGAGTCGCTGAAGACTTTCGGCGGCGGCGCGATCCTGAACAACGCAGGCACCGTGACCTGGTCCGGCCGGGGCAACATCTACAACTACGCCTATAACCTCGGCGACCGCGCCACCTTCAACAACCTGCCGGGGGCGGTGTTCAACGTTTCCAGCAACGCGGCCTTCTCCTTCGACTACAATGCTTCGTCGTTCAACAACTCGAGCAACGCGACCTTCGCCAAGCTGGACGGCGGCGGCGTCACTGTTTGTTCATGGCTGATGAACAACACGGGCGTCGTTACCAGCGCCAGCGGCACGCTTGCTCTGTCGGGGGGCGGTAACTCCAGTGGAGCGTTCAACGTGGGCGCTGGTGCCCTGCTGAGGTTCGTTGGAGGGACGCATTCAATGGCAGGCACGAGCCGTTTTGCCGGCACGGGCCGCGTGCAGATCGACGGAGCCACCGTCCTGCTGAATGGAGCCTTGACCCTCGGTTCATCTGTTGAGCCGTTGGCCATGGACTTGACCAGCGGAACGATCGCGGGTTCCGGCACGATGCCAGGCAAATACACGGTGACTTGGACCGGCGGCACGATTGGAGGCAACCAGACGATCACTTCGGACGGCTCGTTAGTCGTGACGAATATCGGCGCCAAGACCCTGGGAGACGGAGCAGTCCTGAACAATCTGGGAGTGATCACCTGGTTTGGACCGGGATCGATCTACAACTACGGATACAATGGGGGCACTCAAGCCACCATCAACAACTGGAGCAACGCCGTCTTCAGCATCCTCGGTGACGGCCAGGTCTTCGCCCAGGACTACAACGCCTCGGTCTTAAACAACGTGGCCGGCGCGAAAATCACCAAGACTGCGGGGGTGGGCACCACTGTGATCAACAAATTCGTGGTCAACAGCCCGGGCGAGATACGTGCCGAAACCGGCAGCCTCCTATTCGACTACGTGGCGACGATCGGCCCAGGAGCAAAGTTGACCGGCGCAGGGGCAATCCGGTTGGCCGGCACGGTGGCGCTTTCTGATACGCTGTCTTCCACGGCCAACCTGCGATTGGAAGGAGGCACATTGACCGGCGTCTCCAACGCCACCTACACGGGTTCGGGTGCGTTCGATTGGACGGGAGGGACGATCGACGGCGTGCTCAGCATCGCTCCGTCGAGCACGGTCACCGTCAGCGGCGCAGCCACCAAGACCCTGGGAGACGGAGCCGTCCTGAACAATCTGGGAGTGATCACCTGGTTTGGACCGGGATCGATCTACAACTACGGATACAATGGCGGCACTCAAGCCACCATCAACAACCGGAGTGGTGCCGAATTCATCGCGGCGACAGACGGGAAGGTCTTCGCGCAGGCCTACAATTTTTCGGTCTTCAACAACCTCCCCGGGGCGCGGTTCACAAAGTCCGCCGGCACGAACGTGACATCCGTGAACAGCTTCATGTTCAACAGCCAGGGTGAGGTCCGCGTCAACGCCGCCAACCTGCTGTTCGATTCGGTGGCGACCTTTGGGCCGGGTGCGAACTTCGCCGGCGCCGGGACGGTCAAGTGGGCGGGCGGCATCACCCTTGCGGGCGGCGTTGCAAGCGAGACGTCCATCCGGTTCGAGGGCGGATCCGTCACGGGCGTTTCCAACGCGACCTACAGCGGAACTGCTCCGTTGGACTGGATTGCGGGGACGCTGGGCGGATCCGTGACCATCGGCTCCGGAAGCGCCTTCAATCTTGGGGGCGTCGCGACCAAGGTCCTCGCGGGCGGCGCGGTCCTGAACAACCAGGGAACGATCAACTGGTCCGGGCCGGGGACGATCTACAACTACGCCTACAACCTCGGCGACCGTGCCGCCGTCAACAACCTTGGCGTCCTCAACATCGCCGCGGACGGTCCGGTGTTCGCCTACGACTATAATCCATCATTCCTTACCAACGCTGTCGGGGCGAAGATCCGGAAGACCGCCGGAACGGGGGTATCGAGCGTCAACTACACGTTCGTCAACGGCGGGACTGTCGAAATCCTTGCCGGGACTTTCAACGCAAGCGGAACCTACCTGTCATCCGGCGCCACCTCCGAACTTGCCCTCACGATAGGCGGACTACAACCCGGCACCGGCTTCACCCGTCTCACCGCCAACGGAAACCTGCCGTTGGCCGGAACCCTGAAGGCGACTCTTGCCGGAGGATTCGAACCGGCGGCGGGAGCGACGTTTGCCATCCTCAACTACGGCTCGCGGGCGGGACAGTTCTCAACCCTCCAGCTTCCGCCCCTTTCCTTTGGTCGGGTGTGGAAGGTCGACTACGGCTCGACCGTCATGACGCTCTCCGTGGAGCAGGGCATCGCCATGGCGAACGCAGCGAAGAATGGATCAGGGAACTTCGAGTTCGACCTTACCGGCCCTGCCGCCTCCGCCTACGTGATCGAGGCATCGACCAACCTGGTGAACTGGTTACCCATCCAAACCAACAGCCCGTTCACCGGCACCTTCCACTTCGTGGATCCTGCCGGCACCACTTTGCCGGCCCGGTTTTATCGGGTGCTGATCGGCCCGTGAACCGCGATCACATCCCGGCGCGTTAATGGCGGCTTTCGATGGATCGGGTCCGCTCGTTCATGGTGAAGCGGTGTGCCATGGAAACTGGCACCGGCAGTTGGACCTGGGTGCGGGAATAAAAGTGGTGGGGTGGCCGGGACTCGAACCCGGAACCAATAGCTTAAAAGGCTACTGCTCTACCATTGAGCTACCGCCCCACCGTGGCCAACGCGGGGCGTCAGCGGGGGCAGAACCTAGAAAACACCATGCCATGGGGCAAGGGATTAGTTGGTTGTTTCTCAACGATCACCGGAATTCCCACCGTTCCGTGTTTTCAAGAAAGGCGTTGTGACGTGGGCACCTTCTTTGCAATCTCCCCGGCCTGTGCGGACGGTCAAAATCGGCATCATCGGCGGCGGAACTGTCGGCGGAGGCGTTTACCAAGCCATCCTCCGCAATGGATCCCTCATGTCCTCACGCCTCGGCATCAAGCTCGAGGTGCGCCGGGTCGTGGTCCGAAGTCTCGGGAAGGTCCGGGCGGTTCCGATCCCGAAAGCCCTGCTAACCACCGACTGGAAGGCGGTCGTTGCCGATCCTTCTGTCGACGTGGTTGTCGAGCTGATGGGAGGCACCACGATAGCCCGCGAAGTGGCGCTGGCCGCATTGAAGGCCGGCAAACCGGTCGTCACGGCGAACAAGGCCCTCCTGTCGGCCCACGGCGAAGAGCTTTTCGCCGCCGCCGCCAAGGCCGGGGTGAATCTCTACTACGAAGCGTCCGTCGCCGGGGGCGTTCCGATCATCAAGGTTTTGCGCGAAAGCCTCATCGGCAACCGCATCACGCGCCTCTATGGGATCGTCAACGGCACCTGCAACTACATCCTCAGCCGGATGAAGAGCGAGCAGGCCGACTACGCCACCGTCCTGGCCGACGCGCAGAAGCTCGGTTACGCCGAGTCGCCGCCCGACCTCGATGTGGACGGCCACGATGCCGCGCACAAGACGGGCATTCTGGCGTCGTTGGCCCACGGTTTCTGGGTTCAGCCGAAGCAGGTTCACACTGAGGGCATCCGCAACCTGACGCAGCAGGACATCCAGTTCGCTGAGAAGCTCGGCTACACGATCAAACTGCTCGGCATCGTGAAGTCGTTCTCCGCCTCGAAGCCGCAGTTCCAAGTTTCCGTCTATCCGGCGCTGGTGCCGAACACCCATGTGCTTGCGTCGGTGAACGACGTCTTCAACGCCATCCTCGTCCGCGGCGATGTCGTCGGCGACACGCTCTACTACGGACGCGGGGCAGGGCAGGACGCCACGGCCAGCGCGGTCTTGAGCGACTTGGCGGACGCGGCGCTGGACCTCAAGTGCGGCAGCCACCATCGCGTTCCCAGCTTCGTCGGCCATGAACGAAATGGCCGGGTGCTGCCCATCGAGGACGTTGTTTCCCGTTACTATCTGCGTCTCCAAGTCGTGGATCGTCCCGGCGTCATGGCGAAGGTCGCCTCGGTCCTTGGCCGGGCGAAGATCGGCATTTCCTCCATCATCCAGCCCGAAGGCCACCAGGGCGACAGCGTGCCGTTGATCCTGATGATCCATGACGCGCCGAATCGGACGATGCACAAGGCATTGGCCGCGCTGGCGAAGTTGTCCGTGGTGAAGTCCGCGCCGGTCATGATCCGGGTGGAGAGTTTCGAATGAGCACGCTTCTGTTCCGTTCCACCAACGGCCGTTCTCCCGCCGTCAATCTCCGCGAGGCCTTCCTCGCCGGACAGGCTCCGGATGGCGGGCTCTACCTGCCCGAACGGTTCCCCCGGTTGACGGTGAAGGAGATCGCCGAGTTCGCCGAACTGCCCTACCGCCAGGTCGCTTACCGGGTGTTGAGGAAGTTCACCGAGGGTATCATCCCGGACGATGCCTTGGCGGCGATGTGCGACAATGCCTACGACTTCGGCGTCCCGCTGGAGGTCATCCATTACGGCGTCTATTTGATGCGCTTGGACCAGGGACCGACCGCGTCGTTCAAGGATTTTGCGGCGCAGATAATGGCGCAGATGTTTGGGCGGTTCCTACAAGAAGAGGGCAAGGAAGTTACCATCCTCACCGCCACCAGCGGCGACACCGGCGCGGCGGTTGCGCACGCGTTCCATAAGGTGCCGGGTGTCCGCGTCATCGTGTTGTTCCCGATCACGGAGGTCAGCGAGAGCCAGCGCAAGCTGATGACCACGCTCAAGGACAACATCCGCACCGTGGCCGTTGACGGAAAGTTCGACGACTGCCAGGCGATGGTGAAACGCGCCTTCACCGACCCCACGCTGGAGCACATCCATCTCACGTCGGCCAATTCCATCAACATCGGCCGCCTCCTGCCGCAGAGCGTCTACTACTTCTACGCCGCGTCGCGGTTGGCCCAGCCCGGCGAGCCGATGGTCTTCAGCATTCCGAGCGGCAACTTCGGCGACATGATGGGAGCGGTCTTTGCGCGGGAGATGGGATTGCCCGTGCGCAAGATCATCGCGTCGGTCAACGACAACGACGCCTTCCCCCGCTACCTCGACAGCGGCCACTACGAAAAGATCTCCCCCTCGCGCAACTCCGTCTCCAACGCGATGAACGTCGGCCACCCGAGCAATCTCGCCCGGCTTGTGTCCGTTTATGGTGGAGAGATGGACGAGACCGGCAAGATCCACAAGCAGCCCAACCTCGACGCGATGCGCCGCGAGCTCTTCTCCAGTTCCATCACCGACGAACGCACCCGCACATCGCTGCGCGAATTCTGGAACAAATACCAGATCCTGCTCGAACCCCACGGCGTCGTGGCATGGCAGGGATTCCTCGACTGGTGCGATGTCGAGCCGCTCGGCCGGACGCCCGCCGTCATTGTCGAGACCGCCAACCCGGCCAAGTTCCCCGAGGAAGTCGAGAAGGTCGTCGGCTGGGCGCCCGATGTGCCGGCCTCGATGGTGACCGGTCTCAAGCTGCCCGAGGACTACGACCGCATGGGCGCGGACTACGAACAGTTCCGCGATTACCTCGTCTCCGCGCATCCTCCGACCTGAGAGGCATTGCCAAGTCCCACGCTGGCTTGCTAGTAAACCGCTCCCTTTGACATGGCACTAATCGTCCAAAAATTCGGCGGCACCTCGGTCGGCAACACTGACCGTATCAAGAACGTCGCCCGCCGCGTAGCGAAGACCCGCGAGGAAGGCAACCAGGTCGTCGTCGTCGTTTCCGCCATGAGCGGCGTGACCGACGGTCTCATCAAGCTCGCCAAGGAAATCGTCCCGCTTCCCAGCGAGCGCGAGATGGACATGCTCCTCGCCACCGGTGAACAGCAGACCATCGCCCTGACCGCCATCGCGCTCCAGGCGCTGGGAATCCCCGCGGTCTCCATGACCGGTGCCCAGGCGGGAATCGTGACGGACGGCGTCCATACCAAGGCCAAGATCCAGAACATCACGCCCGACGAGATCCATAAGCACCTCGACGGCGGAAGCGTCGTCATTGTCGCCGGGTTCCAGGGCCAGACCGCAGCCGGGCAGATCACCACGCTTGGACGCGGAGGTTCGGACCTGACTGCGATCGCGTTGGCCGCTGCCGTGCAGGCCGACCTTTGCCAGATCTACACCGACGTCGACGGAGTCTACACCGCCGATTCCCGGATCGTTCCCGGCGCCAAGAAACTCAACGAGATCTCCTATGACGAGATGCTCGAACTTGCCTCCCTCGGCGCGAAGGTCATGCAGGGACGCTCCGTCGAATTTGCGAAGAAGTTCGGCGTCGTCTTCGAAGTCCGCTCCAGCCTCAACGACAATCCCGGAACCATTGTGAAAGAAGCCACCGCCAGTATGGAGGACGTCGTCATTCGCGGCGTCTCGCTCGACAAGAACCAGGCCAAGCTCACCGTGGTCGGCGTGCCCGATAAGCCGGGCACCGCCGCCACGATCTTCCGCACCCTCGCCGACGCAGCCGTCAACGTGGACATGATCGTGCAGAACGTCAGCCACGGCGGCGGCACCGACATCTCGTTCACGTGCGATAAGTCGGAACTCCTCAAAGCCAAGACCGTCATCGAGGGGCTCAAGGCCAGCACCGGCTTCAAAGCCGTCGAGTCCGCCGAAAGCATCGGCAAGCTCTCGGTCGTCGGCGTCGGCATGAAGAGCCACTCCGGCGTGGCCGCGAAGCTCTTCGAAGTGCTCGCGCAGGAGTCGGTCAACATCGACATGATCGCCACGAGCGAGATCTATATCTCGGTGGTCATCGATCTGGACAAGGGCGAACAGGCCATGCGCGCCGTTCACAAGGCCTTTCTCGAATAGTCTGTAACCGTTTTCACCAAGCGCGGCCTTTCCCGCTGCACCCATTTCTTTGAATTGAATGTCCAAGTGCGTGTCGGACATAAGTTCCGCTCTTAAACTCAACCAACCATGAAACAAGTCCTCCCTCTCTTGAACCGGAAGTCCCCCTATGTGCTCGCCGGTGTCGGCGCGCTGGCCGTCGGATCCGTCCACGCCCAATCGGTCACCAACACCCAGCCCTACCGGTTGGACACGGTCGTCGTGACAGGCAACGCGCTTCCTGTCGTCGGAAACGTTAGTGCCAGCAGCCGGATCACCGGGGCGGATCTGGAGAGCCGCCAGGCGTTTTCCACCCGTGACCTGACCGCGCTCGTTCCGAACCTCACGACTTTCGACGCCAACGGCGACCGGACTCCCCGTTTCAGTTTGCGCGGTCTTCGTGAAAACAATTTCAGCTACGGTGAAAGCGCCGTCGGCATCTACGTCGACGACGTGCCCTACGGCGACCTCTTCACCCGCGGAGTCGCCCTGTTCGACCTCGAATCGGTCGATGTCCTGCGCGGGCCCCAGGGAACCCTGTTCGGGGCAAATCGTCCCGGCGGCGTCATAAACATCGCGACGCATCTCCCCGGCAACGACGTGACCGGCCGCGGTTCGGTCAGTTACGGAAGCTACGAATCCATCACCGGCCTCGGCTCCATCAGCGGGCCCCTGGTGAAGGATAAACTGTTCCTCGGTTTGAGCGGCTTGTTCTTCCGCCGCGACGGCTTCTTCCACAACCAAGTCACTGGCAACAGCCCCGATAATCGCGAGACATTGGCCGGCCGCGCACAGCTTCGCTGGACGCCGAGCGAACGTGTCGACGTCACTCTTGGTGCGTCGGCGGAACGATTCCGCGACGGCGGCGTCATTACCCGGCCGATCGCGGCGCCGGGCGACCTTTACGACGTGAAGCTGGACCAGGATGGATCAAACCGTCAGGACGGCCACACGTTCTCCCTGCGCGCCGCGTGGACGGGCGAGCAGTTGAAGGTTGTCTCCGTGACCACGCGCCGCGATTGGCGCCAGGACATCCGCGGCGACTTCGACTACGCCGAGTTCTTCTCCGGAAACAATTTCCCGTTGAACGGCCTCACAGGTTTCAGCAGCCCCGACGTCCAGCAGTGGTCGCAGGAACTGCGGTTCGAGTCCGTCGACAAGGGGGCCGCCTTTAAGTGGAACGCTGGTGCCTACTGGGCCCAGCTGACGACCGACGCCGCCTCGGGCTACGAGTTTGGCCCGCTCGCGCCCCTAGTGGTCAGCCCCATGGCCCCACCGGCGGGCACAGATCTGACCAGCGGCCGGACGCGCAGTGAGAACGCGGCCGTGTTCGGGCAGGCGACCTACACCTTCAACGAGAAGTTGGATGTCACGGCCGGCTTGCGGTTCGAACACGAAGATCGCCGTGGAAATCGCGACCACACCTTCAGCGGTTTCCCGATCGCCGCGCCGCAGTCGTTCGCCGTGAGCTCCAGCTCCTTTCAGCCGAAGGTCGGAATCGCCTACCACTTCACGCCCGAGGTGACGGCCTGGGCCAGCTTCACCACCGGATTCCAACCGGCCGGATTCAGCTCCTCTTCCGACAATGCCGGAGTTTCCGCTTATGACGCGGCCGAGTCGCTGCACTACGAAGTCGGCGTGTCCGCCCGGATGCTCGGTGGAAAGCTTACCGCCAGCGCCAGCGCCTTCTGGATCGAGACCCGCGACTACCAAGTCTACCGGCCCGTCGCAAACTTCGGCGGCCTCGACTTCTACATCGTGAATGCGGAGAAGGTCCGCACCCTCGGCGGCGAAGTTGAGCTCCGCGCCACGCCCGTGGAATGGCTGGAAGCCAAAGTCGCCGGCGGCTTGCAGAACGCCGAGTTCCGCAAATTCACGACGCCCGCGCCGTTCGTCCAGGATCTCGCCGGGAAGGACGTGAACTTCGTGCCTGAGTTCACGCTCGATGCCAGCCTGACCGCGCGCTGCCGCAAGTGCGGCGTGTATGCGACCGTTGGCGTGACCGCCATCGGGAAGTGGTATTTCGACGAGCCCAACACCGCGAGCCAGTCGGCCTACGGCCTTCTCTATGCCCGAGCCGGATGGGAACAGAAGAATTTCGGCATCGCCGTCTTCGGGCGCAACCTGACCGACACGGCCTACTACGCCAACGCGCTCGACCTCGGGCCTCGCCCGGGATTCAGCAACGGATTCTTTGCCGGCACTCCCGGCGATCCGATGATGGTCGGCGTCGAGCTCACCGGTAAGTTCTAAGCCCGTCGGTTCCAAAGAAGCCGTTGACCGTCGAGAAGCCCCTGTGGTTTCTTCCTCAGACATGAAGTTCGTCCTCAACCTCCGACTTTCGCTGCTTGCGCTGCTTATCAGCCGCAAGGCGGACGGGGTTTGAGCGAACGAGTCGATTTGCAACCCCACTGCCGGACCGGCGGTGGGGTTTTTGTTTGTCAGCGATGACACCCTGACCGCCGGACGGCGCCAAACCGAAAGACCGAATGCCATGTTGAAGAATCCGTCCTCGAAATACCGTCCGTTCCCGCCGGTGGACTTGCCGAACCGCCAATGGCCGAGCCGCGTGCTCACGGCCGCGCCCATCTGGTGCAGCGTGGATCTGCGCGACGGCAATCAGGCGCTCGCCGTGCCAATGAACGTCAGCCAGAAGCTGGAACTCTTCCAGACGCTGGTGAAGTGCGGCTTCAAGGAGATCGAGGTCGGTTTCCCGTCGGCGTCGAACACGGAGTTCGCCTTCAACCGCCTGTTGATCGAGAAGGGCCACATCCCGGACGACGTCACGATCCAGTGCCTGGTCCAGGCGCGTGAGGATTTGATCGAGAAGACGGTCCAGTCCTTGATCGGAGCCAAGAACGTCATCATCCATCTCTACAACTCCACGTCGCCGGCCCAGCGCCGCGTCGTCTTCGGAAGGTCGCGCGACGAGATCAAGGCGATCGCCGTCCAGGGCGCGAAGTGGATCAAGGATCGGTTGCCGCGCTTGGTCGGAACGAACGTGCGACTGCAGTATTCCCCGGAAAGCTTCAGCGCCACGGAGCTGGATTTTGCGAAGGAGATTTCTGAGGCGGTCATGGACGTGTGGCAACCGACGCCGCAGTGGAAGATGATTCTCAACTTGCCGGACACCGTTGAGGTTGCGATGGCCAATGTCCACGCCGACCAGATCGAGTGGATGTGTCGGAACATCAAGAACCGTGAGTCGCTCACGATCAGCCTCCACACCCACAACGACCGTGGAACCGGCATCGCGGCGACGGAGATGGGTTTGCTGGCGGGCGCGGATCGGGTTGAAGGGACGCTCTTCGGTAACGGCGAGCGCACCGGCAACCTGGACGTCGTGGCGGTCGCGATGAACCTCTACATGCACGGCATCGATCCGAAGCTCGATTTCTCCGACGTCGGGGCGATCCGCGAAGTGTATGAACGCTGCACGGGCCTGGCGGTTCCGGCGCGTCAACCGTATGCGGGCGAATTGGTCTTCACCGCCTTTAGTGGGTCGCACCAGGATGCGATCAAGAAAGGCCTCAGCGAATGGGAGAAGGAAGGGCGCACCCACTGGGACGTGCCTTACCTAGCGATCGATCCGGCCGACATCGGCCGCGAATACCGCGAGGTCATCCGCGTGAACAGCCAGTCGGGGAAGGGCGGGGTGGCCTACCTGCTGGAGAGCGAGTTCGGCATCGAACTGCCGAAGGACATGCAGCGCGAGTTCGGCCCCATTGCCAACGATCTCGTCGACGCGCTCGGCCGCGAGGTAAAGGGCGAGGAGCTCAAGGGCATGTTCTGGAAGGAATACGTCGAACGCGTCAGTCCTTGGGAGCTGATCCACTTCCATGCCGACGGCGTGGATGGGGTTTTCCGCTGCCGCTCGTCGGCTCGGCTGTCCGGCAACGAGGTCTCACTGACCGGCGAGGGCAATGGCCCGATCGCGGCTTTTGTCCAGGCGTTGCTCTCGGCCGGTGCTCCACGCTTCGAGGTCGCCTACTACAAGGAACACGCTCTCAGCTCCGGAGAAGGCGCCAATGCCATCGCCTACATTCAGATCAAGCTGGCCGACGGTCTCCTGCGTTGGGGCGCCGCCGTCGACAGCAACATCGAACTCGCCTCGGTCAAGGCGGTCCTCAGCGCCCTCAATCGCGTCTGATATCCGGGCAATTCTGGCCTGCCGGCTTGATTGAAGGCGGCGGATCGATAGTTTCCCTGCGCTGCCGGACCCAGAATACCCTGCTGTCCGGCGGCGTCTGAATTTCCATGCGCTGCAAAAACATGCTCCGAACCGTGGCCTGCCTTTTGGCAGTCGCTCTTCCCGCTTTGGCCCAGAATGGTGACAAGGCAGGCGAGGTCCAGGTCGGTCCGGTGCCCGCCAGCAAGATCCCACCCTCACCGTTCCTGTCGCCGCTGGACTCGATGAAGAGCTTCGTCGTGCCCAAAGGCTTCCGGGTCGAACTCGTGGCGTCCGAACCGCTCGTGAAGGACCCGGTCGCCATGCAGTTCGACGGCGACGGCCGGCTCTACGTCGTCGAGATGAGCGGCTACATGCTGAACCCCGAAGGCGTCGGTGAGACCGAACCGGTTGGCTGCATCTCCGTCCTGGAAGACACCAACGGCGACGGCCGGATGGACAAGCGCCGTGTGTTTGTCGACAAGCTCGTCATGCCCCGCGCCATCTCGCTCGTCCAGGGCGGGCTCGTCGTGGCCGAACCGCCGAAGCTGTGGTTCTACCCGATCAAGGCGGACGGCAGCGCGGGTGCACGCGTCG
>JBBRDN010000130.1:0-12638 GCA_038203875.1 Verrucomicrobiota bacterium | reverse complement strand
GAACCCTTCGCACTCGTTTTCCTTCTGCCGATATTCTTCACCTTCTCCGGGCTCAACACGCAGCTGGATGTTGTGACCAATCCCGACCTCCTTCTCGTCACGCTGGTGGTGCTGGCCGCGTCCATCGGCGGCAAGGGCGTCGCCTGCTGGGCGGCGGCGCGGCTCACCGGGGAGGACAACCGGACCGCGCTCGCCATCGGCACGTTGATGAACTCACGGGGGTTGATGGAACTCATCATCATCAACATCGGCCTGCAGAAGGGCATCATCGAACCCACGCTCTTCTCGATGCTCGTCGTCATGGCCATCGTGACCACGTTGATGGCGTCGCCGCTCTTCGAGCTGGTCTACGGCCGCCATGCGCGCAAGGAAGGAACGCTGGGCGAGACTCCGCTGGGAGGATGAAGACAAGTCGCGGCTTGGATCTGCGGAACGAGTCGGGTCTGCTGGGCGTTGGATGATCGGCAATCTTCTCGGTCCGGAACTCAAAGAACTGCTGCGCAACCGGGACTTCACCGGCCTGCGCGGCGTGCTGGTGGATTTTCCTGCGGCGGACGCGGCGGAGATCCTCTCCGATCTTGAGCCGGCGGACACGGCCGTGCTGCTCCGCATCTTGCCGAAGGAATTCGCGGCTGAAGTCTTCGAATACCTGCCCATCGCCTGCCAGGAGCAGATGCTCCAGAAGCTGGGCGACGCCGACGTGGCGAAGATCCTGAACGAGGTTTCCGCCGATGACCGCACGTCGCTGCTCGAGGAGCTTCCCGCCAAGGTTACACAGAAGCTGCTGGGCCTGCTCTCGCCGGAAGAGCGCAAGATCGCGGCTCAACTCCTAGGCTATCCGGAGAATTCCGTCGGCCGGCGGATGACTCCCGACTACGTGGCGATCGAAGCTTCATGGACGGTCGCGTCCGTTCTGGACCATCTGCGAAGGGTTGGGCGGCAGCGCGAGCGTCTGACATTGAACCAGCTCTACGTCGTCGACGCGGCTGGCCGGCTGGTCGACTGGGTCCGCCTTCAGAGCGTGGTGACTGCGGATCCGCCGCAGCCCGTCGCGGAGCTTTTTGAAGGAACACTTCTTTCCCTCACGGCCACGGAGGACCAGGAGACGGCGGTCGGTGAGTTCAAGAAATACGACGTGACCGTGCTGCCCGTCGTGGACTCCGGCGGCGTCCTCCTGGGAGTCGTCACAGTGGACGACGTGTTCGACGTGGCGGAACGCGAATCCACTGAGGACATCCAGAAGCTCGGCGGCATGGAGGCTCTCGATGCGCCCTATCTCCAGATCGGGCTCATGTCCATGGTCAAGAAACGCGCCGGCTGGCTGGCGCTCCTGTTCATGGGGGAAATGCTGACCGCCTCGGCCATGGGCCACTTCGAGGGCGAGATCGAAAAGGCCGCCGTGCTTGCGATGTTCGTTCCTCTGATCATTTCCAGCGGCGGCAATTCCGGCTCACAGGCTACCTCGCTGCTCATCCGGTCGATGGCGGTCGGCGACGTGTTCCAACGCGACTGGTGGCGAGTGCTCCGCCGCGAGCTCGCCGCCGGCGCGATCCTCGGGCTCGTGCTCGCGC
This sequence comes from Verrucomicrobiota bacterium, assembly GCA_038203875.1. GTDB lineage: Bacteria > Verrucomicrobiota > Verrucomicrobiia > Limisphaerales > CANJSG01 > CANJSG01. The sequence continues at coordinate 11,067 of JBBRDN010000130.1, read as the reverse complement.
TGCTCGGCTTCGGCCGCATCATGGCCTGGCACTGGTTTGGATTCTACAACTACGGCCAGTATCACACCCTGGTCGCGATGACCGTGGCCTTCAGCCTCGTGGGCGTGGTGCTCTTCGGCAGCATCACCGGGGCGATGCTGCCATTCCTCCTGAGGTTTTTCCGGATGGACCCGGCTGTCGCATCGGCACCGCTGGTGGCCACGCTGGTGGACGTCACGGGACTGGTCATCTACTTCACCATCGCCTACCAGATCCTCCACGGAACGCTGCTGTAGGCGGGACATGGCGGGTGGAGCGCGGCAGCGGTTGGGCGGAGGGATTTGAAGGGGTTTCAAGGCCGGCCTGAAAACCGGAGCTCCATTCGTCCGGCAACGCCTACTTCGCCATGGACGAAGACCGGGAGCTGGCTAGCCTTACGTCACCGCCATGAAAACCAGCCGACTTGTCCCCACCCTCGCCCTGTCTGTTTCCTTCGCCCTGTGCGCCACTGCCGGCATGACGGACAAGACGCTCGACTTCTACTGGATCGATTCCGAGGGCGGCGGCTCCACGCTCATCGTCACGCCCGCCGGCGAATCGATCCTGATCGATTCCGGCAATCCCGGCGGGCGCGACTCCGGGCGCATCCACAAGGTTCTGACCGAGGTGGCCGGCCTGAAGAAGCTGGACCATCTCGTCACCACGCACTTCCACATCGACCACTTCGGCGGCGCGGCGGAGCTGGCTCGTCTCGTGCCCATCGCGCACGTCTGGGACAAGGAAGTGCCGGAGACGAGCCCGGACAATAATCCCGGTGACACCCGCTGGCCGCTCCTCATCAAGCCCTACCGCGAGATGCAGGCCGGCCAACGCCACGTGCTTCAACCCGGAGACGTCTTTCCGCTGAAGCAGACGACCGGCACGGCCGCCTTGGAACTCCGCAGCCTCGGCCACAACCAGAAGTTCGTCCCGACAAAGGCCGGCGCGAAGTCCTCCGTCGACTGCGCCGCCGCCACCGACAAGCCGAAGGACATGTCCGACAACGCCAACAGCGTCGTCTCGCTTCTGAGCTTCGGAGGCTTCCGCTACTTCAACGGCGGCGACCTGACTTGGAACGTGGAGAAGGAACTCGTCTGCCCGGTCGACCGCGTCGGGCAGGTCGACGTCTACCAGGTCAACCACCACGGGCTCGACGTGAGTAACAACCCGCTTCTCCTCCAGTCGCTCGCTCCCACCGTCGCCATGATGAACAACGGCCCGCGCAAGGGCACGATGCCGGCGGTGATGTCCACGCTGCGCGGCACCAAGTCGGTCAAGGTGATCTACCAGGTCCACAAAAACGTCCGCACCGGCGCGGCCGAGGGGAACACGGCGGACGAGTTCATCGCCAACGCCGAGGAGAAGTGCGCGGCCAATTTCCTCAAGCTCAGCGTCTCGCCGGATGGAGGCAGCTACACGGTCTCAATCCCGGCCTCGGGCCATTCGAGGAAGTTCGAGACCCGGAAGAAGTAGCCGGCAAGGCGGCTTGGTCCTTCCGGCCGGACGGGCTGCGAACCTGTTTTTCGGCTGTGAACAACTTCTTCTCGCCCTGAGCCGCAGAGACGCCTATCACTTGTGTGTCAGGTAATAGCAATGATCTCGGAGGTTCAATCCAACACGTCCTGCAACTCCGGCTCGGCCCATGATCCAGTGGGTTTGGAGGTTCTGTGCTCCTGGTGTCTCCGGGTGCGCGGCTACGATGGCGTTTGGACTGGTGCCGGGTTGAATCCAGCGCGGGACCGTTTCGGTCACTACTCCCACGGCATCTGTCCGGTCTGCCTCGAACGGCACTTCAAGGAACTAACCCTCATCGTCTCCGCCACCGCTGCCGATCGCGCCGCGGAAAGGGCCGCATTCGGTCTCGAAGCGGTCGCGCCGACTTCTGCTCTGGAACGGGGAACAGCTTCGCCGGAAAAAGTCCGGACGGCCGGCGACGCGACGATCCGAGAAGCGCAGCCTGCGGCGCCGAACTTGGTTGGATGATCCTCCTGTCCGGGGCGTTTCCCCCACGGAACCGCGCAAGTTAAACGGCTTCCCGGCTAAGGATCGACGAGCAGCGTCACTTTGTGGGCCTCGAATTGTTTCAGCCGTTTCCCAAGCAACCCCGCCACTTCCGGCAGTTTTGCACCCGTCGCGGAAGCAATGCTTTGCCGGGTGCCGTCGATGGCCTCGTCCCAGCGCGCGTTTGAGGCGAGCGCGAGGAGGAAGGACTCCGCCGCTTCAAAGCTCCGTCCGTTCGTCAATTCCATCGCCTGTTCGGCAAGCTCCATGGCCCTGGCTGGCTGGCGTTTCTTCGGATCCGGGTGCGCGGCCAAAAGCCGGGCCAGACGGACCAGCGGTTCGGGGCGTTGCGTGGAAAAGCGGATCGAGGCCATGAATTCCTCGATGGCCTCATCGTATCGGCCCGCGATCTCGCAGGCGTTACCGAGGAGGAACCGCGCCTCGCCCGACTCGGGCTCCATCGCCTTGACCCTGCGGAGGGTCTCGACGGCTTCCGTCGTCGATCCGGCCTGTTGCTGCCAATTGGCCAACTGCTTGAGCACAGTCGTGTCCGTCGGCTTTTCCATGGCGAGTTTTTCGTAGCGCTTCAGTTCGGCGCGGATGCTCCAGAGACCGTAGTCGGTCCGCAGTTTCGCCAGGTCCCCGTCGCGCACGGGCAGAAGTTGCACGAGCAGCTCCGCCATCTCGTCGGACGCGTTCCGGCCGTAGGCGATCTCGCGCGGCGGTTTGTTTGGATTGCGCGGATTGGTGGCGGAATTGTCGAAACGATACCGGAAGGAAAAGCTGCTTCCCGCGGCGATGCGGAGCGGCGACTTGAGGCGGTATTCGTCCTGCCAGTTGAAGTCCCAGTCGGGAATACGCATGAGCCGCAGGAGCGAACCATCTGGACGCCTGAGCTCGATCTCCATCTCCCGCGCGAGGAAATGAGCGTGTGGGTAGAGCGACAGAAGATCGGCATCGACCGGCACGGTGTAGTCCGACCGAGCGACCACGTTGGTCGAACCCGCTGGAAGGACGATGTCCTTGTCACGGAGCACGACCGCGTAGGTCTCGCGGGTGGCGGGTTTGTCGCTGAAGAAAAGGCCGGCTTTGGCGCGAATGGTTTCGGGTTTGCCGGTCTTCTTGAGGTGCATCTGCAGGACCAGGTCGGAGCCCGGATCCAGGCGCCAGCACAGGTCGGGTGGCAGCGGGACGGGAACCTTTCCGGGCGTCCACCCGAGGAAGTGGCCGTCCGGCAACTGGGCCTGGCCGGCCGCCATGAACCCGCTGAAGCCCGGCTCCGGATCACGGGCGTCGAGCTGGCGCGCGGATGAAGTCCGATCGACCAGCATGACGGCGTGGTGCACGACCCGCGGATTGTCCGGCAGCAACTCGACGGCGCGCACATGGCGGACGGTATCGCCGGGAATCGGGACGACGAAGTGCCGGTAGACATCCGGGCCCTCCGGCGGAAGCGCGTAGGGCTCGGTCATCTCGACGATGAGGTCCGGTTTCCCAAGGAACCATTCCCCGGAAAGCTTGGGCTTCGGCGGGAGATCTTTGGCGTCGCCTTCCGGCGTTCCGGCGGCGACCCACTCGCGGATCAGATTGATCTCCTTTTCCGTGAGTCCGCGTTGCCCGTGGAATTCGACAGCGCCCTTTTCCGCAAGCCACGGCGGCATGGACCGGCTTTGTGTGACTTCCACGATCGTCTTCGCCTTCCGTTTGGCGTCGTCGAACGTCAGCAGGCTGAACGGAGCCGCCTGGCCGGGATGATGGCAGGGCGCGCAATTCAGAAAAACGATCGGGGCGATGTGCCGGTTGAAGTTGGGTGCGATTGCGGATTCTGCTGCGATCGCCGCCCCGGCCGGGCAGATCGCCAGCAGCGCGAGCAAGGGTTTGAGAAGACGAGACGGATTCACGGTGAGATGGGCGAAGCTTAAATGGCGAGGGTCGAGATGAAAGCCCGTTCCCGTGGATGATGGCGTTCCGCCTCGATCCTCACCTGCCGGTCGAAAACTACGGCGACGCTACTCGGCGCGGCGGACGATCCTGCCGGGGCGGGCTCTGGTATGGCTGTCGTTGTCGACGACTTGTGCGCCGTTCACGTAGACGGCGCGGAAGCCGGTGGCGTAGGCGTGGGGCGACTCGAAGGTCGCCACGTCGCCCACTTTGGCGGGATCGAAAACGACGACATCCGCCCAAGCCCCTTCGCGCAGGACACCGCGGTCCTTGAGGTGGAAGGTCGTCGCCGGAAGGGAGGTCATCTTGCGAACGGCGTCTTCGAGGCGGATGAGCTTCAGTTCGCGCACGTAGCGGCCGAGCACGCGGGCGTTGTTGCCGTAGCCGCGCGGATGCGGCACGCCGGACTGCCATTCGCGGACGCTGGCGTCGCTGGCGAACATGGTGTTCGGGTGTTGGAGAAAGGCGCGGAGATCGTCCTCGTTCATGCCGTGGAAGACGCCGGAAGCGCCACCGTGCGATTCGATGTCGAGGATGAGTTCGATCTGTTCGGAGAGGGAATCGTATCCTCGCTTCTTCTTTGCCGCCTGGACGATGTTCAGCCCGTTCAGCTTCGGGTCCGCGTCGTAGGAGGCGATGACGGCGTAGGCGTAGTCGGAGCGTTTGGAGTCCTTCAGCTTGCGCTTCATCTCCGCGACGATCTTCGCCTTGGTGGCCGGATCGGAGATGCGTTGCTTGAATTTCGCGCGTCCGCCTTCGCGGGATTCCTCCGGGATCAACTGGCTGATGCCCGTGCTGGACGCGGTGTAGACGTATTCGTCCTGCGTGATGTCGAGGCCCTCGGCACGCGCGCGTTCGATGGCTCCGAGGAACTCGTCATGCCGGCCCCACATGGGTTTGCCGGAAAGTTTGATGTGGGAAATGTGCGCCGGCAGATGCGCCTCGCGGGCGATGCGGAATAGTTCGTCCACGGCGTCGAACACCCCCTTGCCCTCGTCGCGCATGTGGCTCGCGTAGACGCCGCCGTAGGCCGAGGAAACCTTCGCGAGTTCGATGATCTCGTCGGTCTTGGAGAACGTTCCCGGCAGATAGATCAATCCTGTCGAGAGCCCGAGCGCGCCGTCCTTCATGGCCTTGTCGACCAGCGTGCGCATCTTCGCCAGTTCCTCGGTCGTAGGTGGGCGCATGAACGAGCCGCCCATCACGCGCGAGCGGACGGTGCCGTGGCCGACGAGTGTGGAGACGTTGACGGAGAAATTGGTGGCTTCGATGCGCTTGAAGAACGCGCCCACATCCGCAGCCGAGGAACCGCAGTTGCCCAGGACGAGCGTGGTCACGCCCATGCGGGCGAAGTTCTCCGCCAGCGGCAGATCGTCGATGTTCTCCGCGTGCGTGTGGACGTCGATGAATCCGGGCGCGACCACGAGTCCTGTCACATCGACCAACGACCTGGCGGCGCCGAGTTCACGGCCGATGGCGGCGATGCGTCCGTCCTTTATGGCGACGTCAACGAAGCGCGCAGGATTGCCCATGCCGTCGATGACCCGCCCGCCGCGCAGCAGCAGGTCGAACTCCGCCCGCGCGGAACCGACGACGGTGAGAAGAACACCCAAGATGAGGAAGACCCGCAACACGGCCCAACGCTGGGGCCGGCGGGCCATTCCGGCGAGTCGACAAAAGGGGAACCAGTCGGTCTCAGAAGGACGGCAAGGACGACGCATCGACCGCCGTCCGCGGGATTGATTCTCTTCTCGTCCGTTTCGGGTTATTTGTCCGAGACAGACCTTTCGTTCACCCAACCCAATTGAAGGAACCACGACCATGCCACCCACAGAAGTAAACCTGTCGACCGGACCGCAGCAGGCACCTCCGCAGCGTCCTGATTTTTTCCGATTCCACCTGCCTCACGTCCATCTGTCCTCCGCGTTCGGCAACGACTGGTTTGCGTTGAAGGCGGAGGCTTTCGCCCGGTTCTTCGGCACCCCGTTCTTCATCGGGGGCCAGACCGCCGTGGTGGCCGCCTGGATCGCCTTGAACGTGGTGGGCGTCTTCAAGTTCGACCTCTACCCCTTCATCCTCCTGAACCTGGCCTTCAGCCTCCAGGCCGCCTATGCCGCTCCCCTGATCCTGCTGGCCCAGACACGTCAGGCCGACCGTGACAAAGCGCACGCCGAAGCCGACGCGCTCCACCGGGAAACCATCGCCGTGGAAAACGCGCATCTATTGTCCGTGGCCGCCCAGCAGACAACGCAGTTGCTGGAACTCGTCCACCAAAACACCCAGTTGACCGAGCTGACCAAGAACCTCAGCGAAAGGATCGAGGCGCTGACGGCCGAGATGCACCAGAAGCTGGTGGCCCGTAAACCGGCATGACGGGCAGCCGGCCGTGCGCAGGGATCCGTTACGCCAGCACCTTGCGGCAGGCCGTCTGGAGCAGCTTAAGATTCGCTTCAGACTTGGCTTCGATGTAGCAGCGGATCATCGGCTCGGTGCCGCTGGCGCGGAAGGCGACCCATTCGCCGCCGGGCAGGAGGAACTTGTAGCCGTCGGTGGTGATGAACTGCTGGACCTTGAATTTGCCGACCTTCTCCAGACCTTTCGCCAGTATGTCGAGGATGGCCTGTTTGCGCTCGGGGGCGACCTTCACGTTGATGCGGTCGGTGAAGTAGGGGCCGGTGGTTTTCTCGATCTGCTTGAGGATCTGGCCGAGGGATTTTTTCTCCGTGGCGACGAGTTCCGCCATGAGCAGGCAGGCGAGGATGCCGTCCTTCTCGGGCACGTGGCCCTTCACGCTGAGGCCGCCGGATTCTTCGCCGCCGACGATGATCGGTTCGGACTCCATCAGGGCGCCGATGTATTTGAAGCCGACCGGCGTCTCATAAACCTTCACGCCGAGCATCGCGGCCACGCCATCGACCTGATGGCTGGTGGGCACGGTGCGGACGACGGCGCCGGTCCAGCCGCGGTTCTTCTTAAGATGGTAAAGGGCGAGCGCGAGGATCTGGTTCGGGGTGAGCCAGACGCCGCTCTTGTCGGTGACGCCGAAGCGGTCCGCGTCGCAGTCGAGGCCGAGGCCGAGCTGGATCTTGCCCTTGCGGACGAGCGCGCTGACTTCCTCCATGCCCTCGGCGTTCGGTTCGGGATGATGGCCGCCGAACATCGGATCGGGCTGGGCGTTGAAGGCTGTGACGGTTGCGCCGTTCTGTTTCAGCAGTTCATCGAGGTAACCGGCGCCGGTGCCATACATGAGCTGCACGCCGACCTTCAGCTTCGCTTTCTTGATCGTGGCGAAGTCGATGAACTTGCGGAGTTCCTTGAAGTAATCGGGCTTGGGATCGATCTCCTTGCACTTGTAGGTGCCGACGACGGCGGCCTTGAAGCTCCAGCCGCTCGCTTCGAGCTTCGCCACGTTGGCCTCGATGGGTTTGGTGACATCGGTCGTGGCGGGCGCGCCGTTCCAGGTGGAGAACTTCAATCCCTGATACTCGGAGGGATTGTGGCTGGCGGTCATGTTGATGCCGCCGATGGCCTTCTTGCGACGGATGGTGTGGGCGATGACGGGCGTGGGCGTGGGCCGGTCGCAGACGAGAGGAGTGAAGCCGTTTGCTTCGAGCACTTCGGCGGCGGCGAGGCAGAATTCCTTGCCGAGGAATCGGGTGTCGCAGCCGAGGATCAGCACGGGCTTGCGCTTGGAGACTTCGGACGCGGGGTTCTTGCGCTCCGCGTTCAGGTAGTCGGCGATCGCCTGGGTGGCGAGGCGGACGTTGTCGAAGGTGAAGTCGCGGGCGATGAGGCCGCGCCAGCCGCTGGTGCCGAATTTGATGACGCTCATGGGAAGGGTGGTTGTGGGTGGAAAAAGAAAACCGGGCCGCACGGCCCGGTTTCAATCAGAAAGCTGGATGCATGGCTGGAAGCCCGTCGGTTCAGCCGACCTTTTTCCAGTCGAGGGCGCCCTTCTTCAGCGCGTAGATGTAACCGATGAAGAGGATGCCGAGGAATGAGAGCATGGCGCCGAGGATGTAGAAACCGTGGCTGGCGAGCATCTCCTTGTAGACGGCCGCCCAAGGATACATGAAGACGACCTCGATATCGAACAGGACGAAGAGCAGGGCCACGAGGTAGAACTTCACCGAAAGGCGTGTGTTGCCCTCGCCGATCGGCAACATGCCGCATTCGTAGGGAATGTTCTTCGTGGGCGTGACCACGCCGCGCTTGGCCGCAAAAAGGCCGGCGACCTTGGACAGGATCAGGTTGCTGGCGGCGAAACCGACGGCCACGACCCCGAGGATCAGGATCGGAATGTATTGCTCGAGCTGCGAATCCACGCGGCGAATAAAGCGGCCGGAAGCGGGCTCGGCAAGGGCAAAGGCCGTCGCGAATCGATGTGCCGCCCGCATTGCATCCGCGCGCAGGCTGGGATACTTACGCTCGCGTGCAGCCCGAGCCGTCATTGCTTTTGCTCGTTCCCGCCTACAACGAGGAGGAACGGATCGGCCCCACCCTGCGCGAATTCGCCGCCTACTTCCGCGACCACTACCGCGGCCCATTCAAGCTGATCGTCGTCCTCAACGGCTGCCGGGACAACACGCTCGGCGTCGTGCGCGACGTGGCGAAGGAGTATTTCTGGGTCGGAGCGCTGGAGTTCAAAGAACCCATCGGCAAAGGCGGCGCTCTCATCGAAGGTCTGCAACTTGCGCCCTTGGCCGACCTCATTGGCTACGTCGATGCCGACGGTGCGACTTCACCCGAGGCCTACATCAAGCTCGTCCGGCTATGCACCGACACCGACTGCGTCATCGGGTCGCGGTGGCTGCCTGGCGCGAAACTACACCAATCGCAGCCGTGGCTCAGGCGTTTCGTCAGCCGCTGCTTCCACGCCATTGTCGAAGTGCTGTTCCACATGCGGATCAAGGATACGCAGTGCCCGGCCAAGGTGATCAAGCGCCCCGCCATCGAGAAGGTCCTACCGCGCCTGAGTGCGGCCGACCTCGCGTTCGACGTAAACCTGCTTTACTCGCTCAAGCGCGCCGGCTTCAGCGTGAAGGAAGTCCCGACCGAATGGACCGACAAGGCGGGCTCCAAGGTGACCAAGACCCTTTTCCGTTCGTCGCTGACCATGTTCCTCAGCGTCGTGCGCCTGCGCTTGATCTACTCGCGCTTCTACAAGCGACTGACGTGGCTCCGTCCGCTTGAAGCCTGGTTGTTCATGAAGCTCCGGGCTCCGGCCCCGCGCCGTGAAGTGGTCACGACGCCCGACCATCCGGAAGTAGCCGCGACGCAGCCGATCAAGCCGGGTTGATCTTTGCTTCTTCTTGGTGACCACCCTTCCAGGTGAAAAAAGTGGTCACCAAGAGCGCGGACGTCGCTGCGCCTCCCAAGGTAAGTATGATTTCCTTCGGCGATCCGTTGAAGCGCCGCAAGGCCATCCAGTATCCGAGCACGACGACGATCAGGGGAACCACCACTCCATAGCGCTTCCGGGCGAGCAGGTTGTTCAGCAGCACGTTCGCGAGCGTCAGCGGGATCAGGCACCAGACATACACTGGAACGAGCGGCGCTGCCGAAGCGGCGAGCGTTTTCCCCTGCAACGCCAGCAGGGGAACCGATGGGAACAGGGTGCAGGCGATCGCCGCCGAAGCCGCGACGGCCAGTGTCGCTCCGACGGCATGGAACAAGATCCGGCGATCCTCCCCTGCTGCGGCCGCGCCAATGATTTTTGGGAACATCACCACGACGAGAGGCGCCGAGACCCACATGACCACCCGGCCCACGGTCCCGGCAGCGCCGTAGAGGTCGTTGCCGGCGGGTGGAAGAAATTCGCGGGCGGCCCACTGGTCGAGCGAGAAAAGAAACGCCGAAGCCGCCAACCCGCCGGTCAGCGGACCCGCATCGCGCAGCCAACTTGAGAAGGCAAAGGTCCCGGCGGGCAGTCGCCAGACGTGTCGGCTCGCGACTACCAACGGAATGAACCCGGCGAGCAACCCGAAGAACACGCCGCAGATCGCCCAACCCGCGCTTGCTCCGATCAATGTGACTGCCAACCACGTGATCGACAGACGTCCCGCTCCACCGATGATCGCGCTCCAGCCGGCAGTGAAGAAATCCTGTCGTCCCTGCACGATGCCCTGGGCGATGGGTGAAAGCAGTTGGAGCAGGAGCGTCGGAGCCAGCCAGACCAGCGCGAGGCCGCTGGTCATCTTGAAGGTCGTCATGACCCAGTCCTTGCCGACGAACATGGCCAGGCAGACCAGAACCCAGTAGCAGACCATTCCTCCGGCGACACGTTTTGCCGCAGCAGACACGTCGCGCTTGGCTTCGTCGGTCGAAGCCGTGGCCGTCATCTGCATGAAGGCAGCTGCCAAGCCGAGAGCTGGCCACGTGAGAGCGGTCATCGAGTTCAGCACCGTGGTGAACAGACCGTATTCGCCGCTCGCGTCCATTTTGGCCGCGATGCGGTGGACCAGCGCCAGCAGGCCGCCGCCGGCCATGGAGGCAAAGAGCATCCACGCGCTTTGCCGGAAGAAAGAGGATCGGATCACGGAAGGCTTCTCAGAAATTTCACCAGCACGGCGCGGGCGCGTTCCAGTTCGGAGACCTCGACCCACTCGTCGGCGGTGTGGGCTTGGGCGATGTCTCCGGGTCCAAAGACAATCGAAGGAGTTCCGGCGTTCGAGAAGACCGAGGCGTCGCAGAAGTAGTGCACGCCTAGCGACTGCTTTCGCTGCGCCGCTTTGAGGAAGAGTTGGACGAGCGGGAGTTTCCCGTTGGTCTCCATCGGCAGACAGGGCGCCCCCTTGGTGTCGGCGACCGTGACGGCCAGACCGTGCGTCTTGAAGAGGGCGGTCAACTCGCGGCGAACGGTCGTTTGGGTTTCGCCGGGCAGGGTGCGGCGGTCGGCGGAAATCTCGCAGTGGTCGGGAACGATGTTCGGCTGGCGGCCGCCCTTGATGCTGCCCACGTTGATCGTCGGGCTGCCGAGCAGGGGATGCGTCCGGGCTTTCAGCGAGGCGGCGTAGTCGGTCTCGAGCAACTGGACCACGCGGGCCATTTCCAGAATCGCGTTCCGGCCGAGCGCCGGCGTCGCACCGTGCGCGGCCACGCCCTTCG
>JBBRDN010000129.1:0-12721 GCA_038203875.1 Verrucomicrobiota bacterium | reverse complement strand
TCTGGCGGGGGGGCCGCGTGCCCGCGCTAGGCCCCCCACCTCGCTCCAGTCCATTTGCGCCGAGGCATCGGACTGTCTCCGGTCCTCCGGTCATCGACCGTCTTCGCGACGGTTTCGCGAGTGGCCGGCACGGCCTTTCTTCGCGAACTGGTCGAAGGGATCGTGCGACGGCTTTGCCGGAGGATTCGGCCGGCCGGACCCGGACGTCGGAAATCGCGGCGGTCGGGTCGGAATGGATCGACCGGTCGAGGACGCAATGAAGCCGGGCTTGGCGGCGGGCAAGTTCGGGCGACCCGACTGGCTCGGCCGGCCGGACTGGTTCTGACGCGCCGGCTGATCGGGACGGCCGGACTTGTTCGGACGACGGTCGTCGTTGCGTTTTGGCTGGCCCGGTCGTCCGCCCCGCGCTTGCGGCTGGCCTCCGGGTCGGGGCCCACCCTGCTTGGATCCGCCCTGTGCTTGTCCGCGCTGGGGCGGGCGGCCCGAGTGGGGTTTCGCCGTGGAAGGATGGGCGCCACCGCTTCTCGCGGGAGCGGAGCTCTGTTGACGCCCCGGGCCCTGGGGCCGGGCGACGCTGATTGGTTTGCCGGGCTGAGGCGCGCGGCGATTGCGATCGGGCATTGGCTGGCCGGAACGGGACGGGCGCGCTGGCCGTTCGCGGCGATCGCCACCGGCCGACGGCCGACGATCGCGACCGAACGACCGTTCACCGGGACGAGCTTGCTTGGCATCGCCCGCCAACTGACCGGGAGCGAACCGGAAGTCCACCTGCTTCTTGAAGCGGTCGACCTTCGCGACCTGCACTTCAATCTTGTCGCCGAGACGAATGACACGGCGGGTGCGCCGGCCGACCAACTGCCGCCGGATCGGATCGAGCACGTAGAAGTCGTCGTCCACCGTCGACAAGGGGACCAGGCCGCTCATGGCCAGGCCGGTCACGTCGACGAAGAATCCAAAGTTGCGCAGGTCCGTGACCAGCGCGGGATACCGCTGCGGCTCGGGCGCGGCGAGCTGGGCCTCGAGGAAGGCATAGAGCTTCACGTCCTTGCTGTCGCGTTCGGCGTCGGCGGAGTTGCGCTCGGTGATGGAGATGTGCTCGGCCGTTTCCTTGAGCGTGTTCCTCGAACCATGGCTCTGCTCAAAAAGGGCGCGGTGCACGATGAGATCCGCGTAACGCCGGATCGGCGACGTGAAATGGGCGTAGTGCTTCTTCGCAAGACCATAGTGGCCGAGCGGCTCCAGCGCGTAGCGGGCGCGCATGAGCGACTTGAGGAAGCCGATCTTGAGCGCGGCGCCGATGGGCAACTCGCCGAGATGATGGAGGAGCTTCTGCACTTCGCCGCGGATGCTGAGGTTTCCGCAGGGCACATTGTGGGCGAGGACCTCGTCGCGGTAGTCGTTCAACCGGCGCGCGTCGGGCTCTTCATGGACGCGGTGGACGGCGGGACGTTTGAGCTGGATAAGGCGGGCGGCGACGGATTCGTTGGCCAGCAGCATGCACTCCTCGATGAGCTGGTGGGACACGTCGTTCTCCATCCGCTCGATGCGGGCGATGCGGCCCTGTTCATCGAGGCGGATCTTCATCTCGGGGAAATCCATTTCCAACGCGCCGGCCTTGAAGCGCAGGCGGCGGATGCGCTGCGTGAGCGCATTGGCATCGTGCAGCATCTGCTCGATGGGATCGGAAGGCGCGCCCTGGATGACCGCGAAGGCCTCCTTGTAGCTGAAGCGCCGCTGCGAATGGATGACCGCCGGGAAGAACCGCGTCTTCAGCACCTCGCCCTCGTCGGAGATCAGGAACTCGACGCACTTGGTCAGGCGTTCGACGTGCGGTTTGAGAGAGCAGAGCTCGTTGCTCAAGGCCTCCGGCAACATCGGGATGACGCGGTCGACGAGGTAGGTCGAGTTGCCGCGCTTGCGGGCCTCGTCGTCGAGCGCGGTGCCGGGTTTCACATAGTGCGAAACATCGGCGATGTGGACCCAGAGCTTCCAGTTGCCGCCGTCGGTCCGCTGGAGGCAGATCGCGTCGTCGAAGTCCTTGGCATCGTCGGGATCAATGGTGACGACCTGGTGCTTACGGCAATCCTCACGGCCTTCGAGCTCGTGCGGCTTCACCTCGGAACCATTGACGCGGGCTTCATCCAGCACTTCGCGCGGGAAGCTCAGGGGAAGGTTGTATTGGCGCAGCACGCTGAGCATGTCCACGCCCTCGGCATCCGGAGCGCCGAGCACTTCGACGATCTCACCTTCGGGATTGGTGTGACGGGAAAGCCATTCGCGGAGTTCCACCACGACCTTGTCGCCGATCTGCGCCGGACGGCCGACGTCCTTGGGTTCGGTGACGTAGATGTCGTGCGGGATGCGCGGATCATCGGGCACCACGTAGAGGAACCGCGAGCTGCGCTGGAGAGTGCCGACCATCTGGGTGCGATGCCTTTCCAGCACGCGGATGACCGTGCCCGTCGGTTGGAGTTCTTCGCCGGGCTTGGGCGGACGCAGCCGGGCATCCAGACGGACCAGCACGCGGTCCTCGTGCAACGCGGTGCCCGTGGCGCTCTCGGGAATGGCGATCTCCTTCTGCGTGGAATCGTCCGGCGCGAGGAAGCCCTTCCCGGCGCGGTTCATCCGGATGCGTCCCGGGATCAGGTCGGCCTCGTTGGGCAGGATGTAACGGTTGCCCTTGATGCGGGCGATCAGCCCGGCCTGCTCCAGCTCCTGGAGGACCTGTTGGAGCGCCTGCTGCTGGTCGGGCGCGAGGCCCAGCTCGTGCAACAGTTCGGGGACATTGGCCGGCGAGTAGTCCTTACCCGCGAGAAGCTGTAACAGCTGTTCTTTCATTCCGCTGAGACGCTACAACCAGCGGCCGTCGAAGCCCAAGAAATCGTTTTGAAGTCAGTCGAAGCCACAGAAAATTCGAGCGGCCAATGACCTCACCTCTTCACCTTCGGCGGGAAGGGGCTGAGTTCGAGGCCGGCGTTGTTCTGGGCGAAGTAGTTCAAGGCCCATTCCGTCGGGAAAAGCGCGACGGGGTTCTTGTCGATGTCGAAGGCGAGACGGCTGCTGGTCGGGAGAGAGAGGGCGTTCAGTTGTTCATCGGCCATCCCGGGCGGAAGCCAGCGCACCGCAGTGAACGGGGCCGCTTCGCGGCGGGTCTCGGCGCCGTATTCGGTCTCCATCCGATACTGGAGCACCTCGAACTGCAGCGGACCGACCGCCGCCAGCAAGGGCACGCGGCTGGCCGTGTCCTTCAGGTAGAACGCCTGGGCCACGCCTTCCAGAAGGAGCTGGTCGAGGCCTTCGCGGAACTGTTTGAACTTCGCCGTGTTCGGGTTGTGGAAGTATTCGAAAACCTCGGGCGTGAAGCGCGGGATCTCGTCGTAGCGAAGCCCCGATTCAGTCGTGAGCGTGTCGCCGATGCCGAAGCCGCCATGGCCGACGAGGCCGATGATGTCGCCGGGAAACGCTTCGTTCACCGTCTCGCGTTCATTTCCGAAGAGCTTGTGGGAGGAACTGAGGCGCACTTTTTTCCCCGACTGCACGTGCTGCACGACCATGTCGCGCTCGAACTTGCCGCTGACCACCCGGACGAAGGCGATGCGGTCGCGATGCTTGGGATCCATGTTCGCCTGGATCTTGAAGATGAACCCGCTGAAGGCCTCGTGCTCGGGGGAAACCGGCTTGGGCTCGTCGGTCGCCTTGGAATCACGGCCGCGTGGTTCGCTGCTCCACTTGAGGAAGCTGTCGAGGAGGAGCTGCACGCCGAAGTTGTTCACGCCGGAGCCGAAGAAGACGGGCGAAAGTTTACCGGCAAGGACCTGGGCGTGGTCGAACTCCGCGCCCGCGATCTCGATCATCTCGATCTGTTCGCGGACCGTCTTGTAGGTGTGCTCGTCGAGCTTTTCGCGGACCAAAGGATCGTCGAGACCGGTGACGTTGACCGCCGCGCGATACTTGCCGCCGACCACGCGTTCGAAGAGATGCACCTTCTTCTCCGCACGATCATAGACGCCGCGGAAGTCGATGCCGTTGCCCAGCGGCCAGTTCATCGCGCATGTCCTGATGCCGAGCACGGCTTCCAGTTCATCCATGAGGGCGATCGGATCGCGGGCCGGCCGGTCCAGCTTGTTCATGAAGGTGAAGATGGGGACACCGCGACGGGCGCAGACCTCGAAGAGCTTGCGGGTCTGGTTCTCAACTCCCTTGCCCGCGTCGATCACCATGATGACGGCGTCTACGGCGGTGAGCACGCGGTAGGTGTCCTCGGAAAAGTCCTTGTGCCCGGGCGTGTCCAGCAGGTTGATGTAATAGCCGTCGTATTCGAACTGGAGGACCGTCGAGCTGATGGAGATGCCGCGCTTCTTCTCCAGCTCCATCCAGTCGGATGTCGTGGCGCGCTGGTTCTTGCGCGCGGTCACGGAGCCGGCGAGTTGCACGGCACCGCCGTAAAGCAGCAGCTTCTCGGTCAGCGTCGTCTTGCCCGCGTCCGGGTGCGAGATGATGGCGAATGTCCGCCGGCGTTTGATTTCGTCCTGAGTGGTCACAGCAAAAGCAATTGAGCGGCGGAGCGTAGCGAAGCACGCGGACGGTGCAATGCTGGGGAAAGGGGCGGGGCGATACCTGGAACCTGATAATCGAAGGTTCGCTACCTGGCATCCGGGATCTGGCATCCGGGATCGGTTCCCCGCCACGCCGGATGCTCGGCGATCAGCTTCAGCGCCCGTTTCACCAACGTCTTTCCCGGTTCCATCCGATGCCAGGGCGATGCGCCGCTGGGATGCGGCAGAGGAACGACGTCGAAAGACACGCCGGCCAGTTCCTTGCGGAAGCTTCGGCCGATGAGTTCATCGAGCTTTCCTTCGAACCCAAACTGCGTCATCGCCAGCTTGCCGACCGGGACGACGAGCGTCGGTCGGAGCAGCTTCAGCTCGGCGTGGAGCCAGGCGGAGCAGTTCACGATCTCCTCGGGCGCTGGAACACGGTCGCCGCCGGTCGTCTTCTTGCCAGGAAAGCATCGGCAGACGGCGGCCATGTAGACCGAGGAACGGAACTGCGCTTCGTTCCGGCCGCAGTTTTCCTCGAACCACCGGAACATCGTCTTGCCCGCGGTCCACGCGAACGGCCGGCCTAGCTTGGGTTCCTTGTCGCCCGGCGCCTGGCCGACGAGCATCACTTGGCTGAAAATCGCTGCGCCGCTCACGGGCTTCGACGCCATCTGGGGGCAACGCGCGCAGACGTGAAGGTCGCGGACGTGGCGTTCGAGTTTTCGGAGATCGGAGGGGGAACCGGACATGGCAGAAGTTATTTCAAGGATGACGTCTGGGGCGCGGAGAAGGTGAAGATTCCCGCCTGGGTGACCGCGGCCAATGACCCGTCCTCGAAAAACGCGAGCGCACCGACGGCGGCGTTGGCGGTGCTGAAAACCGCGACCTGACGCTGCGTGCCGACGTCCCATAGGATCACCTCTCCCTCGATGTTTCCGGCCAGCACGCGGCTTCCTTCCGGCGAGAACGCGATCGATGTCAGGCCGGAAGCGCGCGATGAAAAGTTGCCGATGAGTTTGCCGGTCGCCGTCTCCCAGACCTTCAGGTCGCCGTCGAATCCGGCCGTCGCCATCTTGCCCCCGCCCGCGTCGAAGGCCATCGCCACCAGCTTTGGGTGGCGCGCTTCCATCGGCCTTGGTTTCCCGGCGACATTGTCGATGAGGAGCATCTCACCGTCGTAGCCGCCCACGAAGGTCCAACGATTGTCGGGACTGATCTGGGGATACCCGAAGCTCGCCTTGAAGCCGGTGATCAGTTCGCCGGACCTGGTGTTCCACACCTGTCCCGTGCCGCCACGGTTGATGACCACAAAGAGCGATCCGTCCGGGGACAATGGTCCAAACCGGAAGCCGGACCGGTCGCTCGCAGGCTTGCCCATCGCTTCCCGTCGGATTCCGGTGCGGAGATTCGTGAAGACAAGGCGTTCGTCGGTCGTGAGGTCGGCCCTCATCGGATCGCCCTTGGCCGGCATGGCGATGTCGGTCCAGTAGAAATTCGTCCCGTAGACGTCGGAATAGATCTTCTTCCGGGTGCCGAGTTCGAACACATCCCAGCTCGTCATCGACTGGGAGCGGGCCATGAAGTGCCGCCGGTCCCCCATCAACTCCGCCGATGAATACGCTTCGGGAGCCTTGTAGGTTTTGCGGATCGATTCGGAGGAATTGGTCGGCCACAGGCGGATGCCCCCATGGCTCTCGGCGGTGTAGAGGCGTGAGCCATCGCGGGTGAATCCGATCTCCCATTGGACACCGCCGTCGCCGCGAAGCGACGCAACTTCGGATCCACGGGCCCAGTCCCACAGCTTCATCACGAAGTCGCGGCCACACGAGGCCAGCAGATTTCCATCGGGCGAAAACTCCACTCCGGTCACCATGTCGCGATGCCCGCGCAGGACGTTGAGCGCTTTCCCCGTGGCTGTTTCCCAGAGACGGATCGTGCCGTCGTTGCCGGAACTGGCGAGGTGCCGGCCGTCCGGCGAGAAGGAGATGTCCCAGACGGGCGTTCCGAAAATGGGCCGTGCCTCGTGGCCCTTGAGGACAATCTTCTTCCCGGGTGCGTCCAACGGAATCACCTCGATGCTCGCATCGTCGTTGTTCACGGCCGCGATCCGGCCGTCCGGACTGAACGCGACCGCGCGCGACCGCGCTGCACGGCTCAGCGGGATCCTCACCAACTCGGCGCCGGTGGCCGCATCCCAGGCCGTGATCCGGGTGAACGAAGCCGCCCACACTCGGGCCCCGTCCTCGGACAACCGCAGCCCCATCACCCCGACGCCGACCTTGAACGATCGTTTCGTTTCGAGCGTGACCGCATCGAGGAAGTGGATGACCGAGTTGGTTTCCTCCACGGGGAAGACGGATGCGATGAGAGTCGCCGGATCGCGGGTATTCTCGAAGTAGACGCCGGCCAGCGGATTGAGATGCCGTTCGGCGATCTTGGCTCCGGAATCGACATTCCAAACCGTGAGGAACCCCTTCATGTCGCTGATCGCGATCCGGCGTCCATCATCAACCCAGCGCGCGACCAGTGCATCGGATCCGGTCGCACCGACCTGCTTGAGGAAATCCGGTTTCGTCGCGGCCTTGAGATGGTTCCACTCCCAGCCGCGCAGGTCGGTCTGGCCGGGTTTGGGCTCGTAACGGTCCGCAAGGCGCCGGGCTTCGAGGAAGTTTCCGCCCTCAAGAGCCTGGAACGCGAGGGCCATGTCGGCCGCGTAGAGATTGCGGCGCGTCGCCTGTTCGCTGGCCTCGGCACGAACCCGGTTATCTTCGGCGGCTTGACGTTCCCGGTTGATCCGGAACGCCGCGATGGGAGAACCGATCGCCACCGCAAGAAGGAGAAGCAGGGTTGCCACAGCGAACGCCGTCAGTGCCGGACGTCGGCGTCCCCAACGCCATACCCGTTCAATCCGACTGATGGGGCGGGCATGAATCGGTTCATCCTTGAGGAAGCGGTCGAGCTCATCCGCCAACTCGTTCGCGTTCGCGTAACGTTTGGCTGGATCCTTCTCCAGGCATTTCAACGCGACAGTCTCGAGATCCAGCGGAATGCCCGGGCGAAGCTCGCGGGGCCGGATCGGATCCCGCTGAAGCACCGCACGGAGCGTGTCCTTCGGCGTCTGCCCACTGAATGGGGGACGATCAGTCAGCAGGTAATACAGCACCGCTCCGAGCCCAAAGACGTCGGTCTTCGCCGAGCACGGGCCGAACTGGTCCGAGATCTGTTCCGGGGCCATGAACCCGGGCGTGCCCGTGACAAACTCCTCCTCGTTGAAGGCCGAGCTGAAGCGGTCGCTCTTGGCCAGGCCGAAGTCGGTGATCTGCGGTTCGTTTCGGTGGTCGATGATGACATTGGCCGGCTTGAGGTCGCGGTGGAGCACGCCGCGTTCGTGGGCGTAGTGGATGGCCAGCGCCGTGCGGTGCATCCATCCGGCAATCTCGCGCGGCGGCAGCAGGCGGGCCCGCGAAACGTCGAGGAGGTTCTGCCCGTCGACGAATTCCATGGAGAAAAACAGGCTGCCGTCGAGTTCTCCGGCCTCGTAGATCCCGACAATGTTCGGGTGGTCCAGACTCGCCGCGGAACGCGCCTCCACCAGCAGGCGTTGCCGATACTCGGCCGAGTCGGCCTCGGCGGAGCACAGCATTTTGACCGCGCACAGCCGGTCGAGGTCGATCTGCCTGGCGAGGTAGATGACGCCCATGCCGCCCCGGCCGATCTCGCGGATCAGCTCGTAGTCCCCGATGCGCTTCGGCAGATCCGTGACCGGCTCACGCTTAAACGAACGCGTTTCCTGATTCTTGTCGCCCACACGAAGATGGAAGCACGGACAACGCCCGCGTCAAAGAGCTTCCCGGCGGAGTTCCACCGTCCCAACCTCCTTCCGCTTCATGTCCGTCGTCCTCGATCCCATCGCCCGCACGCTCAGCCTTTCCGTCCGCGACCTCGCGGAGGAGAAGGGCTTCAGCCGGATCGGCTCGGTCCGAGAAGGCTGGAGCTCCTACGCCGCCGGCACAGAACTCCACGAACGTATCTTGGCAGCACGCCTCCGGGCTGTTCCCTCATATCGCCGTGAAGTGTTTGTCCGCCACGAGTTCGAGATCCGTGGCTGGATCGTGACGGTGCAAGGAAGGATCGACGGTCTCCTGCCCCAAGAAGACGGCGGCTGGATCGTCGAGGAGTTCAAGACCGCCAGCATCGCACGCGAGACGGCCCGCTCGTTCTCCGGCAGCGAACGCCACCGCCGACAACTCCGGATCTACTGCGAGCTCTCCCATCTCGGTGGTGAAACCATCCGGGGCGGCCGCCTCGTCTATGTCGATCCTACCGACAACCGCGAGCACGCAATCGATGTGCCGCTGGGCTCTCCGTCGGAGGAATCGTTCATCCGGAGAGCACTCGAATCGGTCCTCGACGAACTTGAGCGCAACGAATCGGCCCGCCAGGCCAAGGCGGTTTTCGCCGACCATCTCCCGTTTCCCCACAACACGCCACGACCCGGCCAGGCCACGCTCATAAGCGCCATCCGCGACGCGCTTGAAACCGGCGGGCACCTTCTCGCCGAAGCACCCACCGGTTCCGGCAAGACGGCGGCCGCGCTTCATCCGACAGTGCAGCACGGCCTGAAAACCGGCCGGCAGGTCGTCTTCCTCACGTCAAAGAACTTGCAGCAACAGATCGCCGTTAAGGCGTTGTCCGCGATGAACCGCGACGGTCGTTTCCGCGTGGCCCAGCTCAGGTCGAAGGAACGGATGTGCGCCAACGACCGCATCCTTTGCCACGAAGACTTCTGCCGCTACGCGAAGGACTACCCCAGGAAGATGGAACGCAGCGCGCTGCTCGACCGGCTCCTTGCGCAGCAGTCGGAGCACCTGCCCGAAAAGGTCTTCGAAGAGGCCAAGGCGGAACTCGTCTGTCCGTTCGAAGTGCAGCTCGAGCTGGCGCGAAGGGCCGATGTCGTCGTGGCCGACTACAACTACGTCTTCGATCCGGCAGTCGCGCTCACCCACCTCCGCGACGAAGGGCTGGCCCGCGCCATCCTGGTGGTCGACGAAGCCCACAATCTTCCCGATCGCGCCCGTGCGATCTTCTCGCCGGAACTGCTCGAGGCCAGCGTCCGCGCGGCCATGGCCAAGGCCAACGAGATCGAGACCGCCCGAGGACTTACGTCGCGTCGCCCCGCGCGGAACAAACGCCGCGAGCCCCAGCTCGATTTCACGTCGGCACTGGTATCGCCTTCCGCGCCCGCTCCCGATCTTGGTCCGCTCTTCGACCGGCTGCTCGAGCTGCTGCGGATCTCCGCAAGCATCCTGCCAGCCGCGACCAACCAGGCGGCGGAACTGCCACCCCCATTCGACGAGGCCAACGCCATCTGGCGCGACTGGGAGTCGCGGTTCATCGACTACCTCGCGTGGAAACGCGACCAGAAGGTCCCGCCCGGCGACGACGCCATCGTCGATCTTCACTTCGCGCTCCTGCGCTTCGTCGCCATTGGTCGCCTCGCCAGCACGACGCCGGGGTTTGCCGGGGTCGTGGAACGCCGGCCCGACGGCTTGCGGTTGGCGATCCTCTGCCTCGACCCGGCGGCTGCGATCGGCCCGATCTTCCAGCAGGCGTCATCCGCAATCCTGCTTTCCGCGACGCTGCAACCGTTCGACTTCATGCGCCGCAATCTAGGACTCCAGCCGGATCGTCTCAGCACCATGGTGATCCCGTCACCGTTTCCGCCGGAGAATCGCCGCGTGCTCGTCGTCCCGTCGGTGCGCACAAACTTCGCCGCGCGAGATCGCGCCATTCCGCGCATCTCCGCGTTGCTCGCCGAAATCGATGCCGCGCACGGCGGAAACAAACTCGTGCTGTTTCCGTCCTACGACTTTCTCCGGCGCGTGGCCGAAGCGCTCCCACAACCAACGGGCCGGCGCCTGATCTCGCAGATGCCCAACTCAAGCGAAGACGATCGCAACCGCCTCCTGGCTTCGCTCCAGTCGCCACCGAGCGGCGGTGTCGTGCTCTTCGCGGTCCTTGGCGGAATGTTCGCCGAGGGGATCGATTACGCGGGTGACCTCGTCGAGACGGTGGTCGTCGTTTCACCCGGACTGCCGCAGGTCTCGTTCGAGCGCGAAGTGTTGCGGCGCCACTTCGAGGCTGTGGACGGGAGCGGCTTTGAACACGCCTACCTGCATCCCGGTATGACGCGCGTGATCCAGGCCGCCGGACGGCTGATCCGCTCGGAGACGGATCGCGGCGTGATCGTCTTGATCTGCGGACGTTTCCTTGAAGAACCCTACGTGGATCGACTGCCGAGGGAATGGTTCAACCACTCGCCTCGCGAACTGGTCTCCGAAAATCCGGCGAAGGACATTCGCAAATTTTTTGCGGACGATCCTGCCAACAACACTCGATTCAATGGCACCCTTTGACCTCCGACATATGTGGCGCCTCCCGGCCCGGCCTGACGCCGGCCAAACGGGCCTTTAGTCCAGTTTGATTTCCTTAGCGATGCCGGAAACCATCTCGTCCATGAACCGCCGCCATTTCATCACGCTCGGAGCCTCCGCTTCCGCCGCCGGGTCGCTGCTGGCGTTGGCCCCGAGATCCGCCCGCGCCGCCGAGGAACGCCGAGCTTCCCGCGCCGGCAAGAGCGGCTTCGCTTCCGAAGTGGCGATCATCGGCGGAGGCCTTGGTGGCATCGCCGCCGCACTGGCGGCGTTGAAGGCAGGCCTGAAGGTCGTGTTGACCGAGGAGACCGACTGGATCGGCGGGCAGCTCACCTCGCAGGCCGTGCCGCCGGATGAACATCGTTCAATCGAGATGCACGGCTGCACGAAGACCTACCGTCAGTTTCGCAATGGCGTGCGCGACTACTACCGTCGCAACTACCCGTTGACCGACGCCGCCAAAGCCCGTGCGAATCTCAACCCCGGCTCGGGTTCCGTCTCCGCGCTCTGCCATGAACCACGCGTAGCCTTGGCCGTGTTGGAGGAGATGCTCGCGCCCTACGTTTCCGGCGGACGCCTCATCATCCTGCGCGAACACAAACCCGTCTCCGCCGTCTCAGATGCGGACCGGGTGAAGCAGGTCACCGTCCGCAATCTCCGAACCGGCCGTGACGTTTCGCTGGAAGCGCCGTGGTTCATCGACGCCACCGAGCTGGGCGACCTTCTGCCGATGACCGGGACCGAGTTCATCACGGGCGCCGAAGCGGGCACGGGCGAACTCCACGCCTCGACCAAGCCCGGCCCGGCCAACCAGCAGTCGTTCGTCTCGTGCTTCATCATCGACCACGTGCCCGGCGAGGAGCACGTCATCGACACACCGCGCGACTGGGCCTTCTGGAAGAACCATGTGCCGAACCTCACGCCCGCGTGGCCGGGGCGGTTGCTCGACCTGACCTACTTCCATCCGCAACGCCGAGTGCCCGTGGCCCTCGGCTTCAATCCGGAGGGCGACACTCCGGGCGTTCCACTAAATCTCTGGCGCTATCGCCGCATCGCCGCGAAGACAAACTTCCAGCCCGGCACTTATCCCGGCGACCTCTCGCTGATCAACTGGCCTCAGAACGACTACATGCTCGGCAACCTCGTCGGCGTGTCCGACACGGAGGCGCAAAAGCACGTCGACGGCGCCAAGCAACTCAGCCTCTCGCTTCTCTACTGGCTCCAGACTGAAGTGCCGCGTCCCGATGGCGGCAAAGGGTGGCCCGGCCTGCGGTTGCGAAAGGATCTCGTCGGCACCGAGGATGGGCTGGCGAAGTCCGTCTATGTGCGCGAGGCCCGGCGCATCAAGGCGCGCTTCACCATACTCGAGCAGCACGTCGGCCTCGCGATGCGGGCCAAAGAAACGGGCGTGAAGGAAGCCGACGCCAAGGCGGCCGAGTTCGCCGACACCGTCGG
The DNA here is from genome assembly GCA_038203875.1 of Verrucomicrobiota bacterium. Lineage (GTDB taxonomy): Bacteria > Verrucomicrobiota > Verrucomicrobiia > Limisphaerales > CANJSG01 > CANJSG01. The sequence continues at coordinate 291 of JBBRDN010000129.1, read as the reverse complement.
CATCGGCAGCTACCCGATCGATCTCCATCCCAGCAGCACGGGCGACAACTACATCGACTTCCTGACCGCGCCGTTCCAGATCCCGCTCGGCGCGCTGCTGCCGATGCGGATGAAGAACCTCATCCCTGCCTGCAAGAACATCGGCTCCACCCACGTGACCAACGGCTGCTACCGCCTGCATCCCGTCGAATGGAACATCGGCGAAGCCGCCGGAGCCGCCGTCGCGCTGGCCTCGAGGAAAAAGCTGGGAAGCTCAGAAGCCCTGACAACGAAAGACAACGTCGCCGACCT
>JBBRDN010000128.1:0-12774 GCA_038203875.1 Verrucomicrobiota bacterium | reverse complement strand
GATCCCTGCCGGGGGCGCCCAGTTCCTCGCACTAAATGGACAACTCAACTCGAGGATCGTCACCAACATGGGCCTGAGGATCGGCTCGGACTATCGCCTGCGATTCGCCTACAACCGGGATCCGCTTTCGTTGGTGCTTTCCAATACGAGACCCGAAATCAGGGTCAGCGTCGGGCCATTGCCGCTGCTCGTGGTTCCGGCCATCAACACGAACCTCGGCAACTCGATGGTCTGGGCCCGGACATCCATCGTTTTCCGTGCGACTTCCAGCTCCACGAACCTCGCGTTCCAGGCGATTGCGGCGACGACCAATGGATTCCTCCTCGACTCGATCGCGTTGGAAGAATTGCCGAATAATCCCGACCGCATCTTCCTGACGGAGGAAAGGCTGAGCCCTTTCATCGGACAGGTGGCGTTTGGAGATTGGACGCTCGAGGTCCGCGACACCCGGGTTGGCGGAGGCGCTGTTCCGGCGGTGATCAACGAATGGTCGCTCCGCTTCATCTTTCAGCCAACCGACTTCGGGGCCGTTGTCCTGACGAACGACTCCCGCGTGACCAACATCGTCCGGGGCGCCGAGGTCAGATACTATTCGGTCGAGACTCCCTATGTCGCATCGTGGGCCACGAACGAACTCCGTTCATTCAGCGGCAGTCCTCTCGATTTGACATTCAACCAGACCGGACTGCCTGGGCAGGGCCTACCCGGAGACATCACCCTGCTATCAGCTGTGGGCGCCCCGGGGACAGGGACTAGCGTGCTGGGGACCAACGTAAACGTCTCGCCGTTTTTCCTACCGGGCCAGCGCTATTACCTCGCGGTGAGCAACGTGAATCCCAACGTCACCAGCACATTCAGCCTCCACATCCAGTTTGACCGGATTCCGACCAATTCGTCCGTCATCCCGGTTCTCAGGAACGGCTTCACCGTCAGCACGAACATCGAGCCGACCGCGCTGATCCAATACTTCGCCGTCGACATTTCGACCAACGCCATCGGCGCGGTCTTCGAAGTGCTGAATCCGAGCGGCGACGTGGACCTCGTGGTCAAGAACCGGCTTGGCCTGCCCAATCCGGTGGACTTCCAGCTCATCGGAGCGAATCCCGGCGCGAACAACGAACGGATCGTGGTTACTTCGAATTCGCTGCCGATTCAGGTCAGTTCAGGACGCTGGTATCTCGGCGTCTACAATCTGACATCCAGCAATGTCACCTACGGTGTCCGCGTAACCGAGGAATACGCCTTCGCCGTGACCAACGTCGTGGACCTTGTTCTCGACGTCCCGCAACCGGCTTTGGCCACACCCGGGGCCGTCGTGACTAATTTTTTCCGGCTTCGGCTGACAAATGCCGCGTCGGCGATCCTGTTCGAGATCAACAATCCGTCCGGCAACGTCGACCTTGTCATGCGGCGCGACGCGTTGCCGAGCTTGGTGAACTACGATGCGGTCAGCCGCCAACTGACCAACTACTCGGACCAGATCATCGTCCGGACCAATTCGTTCCAGACGAATCTCGTGGGCGATTGGTATTTGGCCGTGCCGAACAACGAAACCAACAACGTCACGTTCAGCATCCGTGCCAGCATCGCAACGAACGGAATCCTGCAGAGCGCGAACCCGGCCACGACCAATATTCTGGCCAACGGTGTTCCCATCACGATGACGGTGGCCCCGACGATTCTCGTCACGAACTACTTCCAGTTCACCGTTGTGGACACCAACGCGGCCCTCTACTTCGAGGTCTACGGGTTGACCGGCGATGTCGATCTGTTGATCGGCAAAGGCGGAATTCCCTCTGCCAGCCTGAACTACCTCAGCGCCCACTCCGGCACGGTCAGCGAGTTTGTTCTCATCCGAACCAACTCTGCCATCGTGGCCGAAACGGTCATCTTCCCGAATCTTAACGGAAGCTGGCTCCTCGCCGTGCCGAACTACGACGTGAACCCCGTCACGTTCACGATCCGGGCTACGACCAGCAATCCCGTCGGTCTGGTCGTCCCCGGAGCCCCGACCATCATCATTCCACGGATCGATCTCGCCGCCGGCACCTACACGCTTACGTGGAACACGATCCCCGGGGAGCACTACCGGATCGATACCTCGATGGATCTGGTGACCTGGAACATCGGTGTCTTGCCACCAGGAATCATCACCGCCCCTGGATCGACAACCTCCGTGGTTCTCAACCTCGCAGTCCCGGCCGAACCGGCGTTCTTCTACCGCATCGTCCAGATCCCGTAGTCCCCGGTTTGAATCCTCGCCCGCCCGGGTCCATTGTCGCGTCGTATGCCGAAGGACAGCATCCGGGTCGAAGGTGCCCGCCAGCACAACCTGAAGAACATCTCGGTCACCATTCCCCGTGACCGGCTGGTGGTGATCACGGGCCTCAGCGGCTCTGGAAAATCGTCGCTCGCCTTCGACACGATCTACGCCGAGGGCCAGCGGCGATACGTCGAGTCCCTTTCGGTTCAAGCCCGGCAGGTGCTCGACCAGATGGAGAAGCCGGACGTCGATTCGATCGAGGGACTCTCGCCGGCCATCGCGATCGAGCAACGCGACAGCGGCTCCAATCCCCGCTCCACCATCGCGACCACGACCGAACTCTACGACCATCTCCGCGTGCTCTTCGCGAGCATTGGCCAGCAGCATTGCCCGACGAGCGGCGTTCCCATCCATCGGCAAAGCCCGGGCGACATCGTCGCGAAGATCCTCGCGCTGCCGACCAAGTCCCGCCTGATGCTGGCTGCTCCGGTGATTGCGGCGCAGAAGGGCGAGTTCCGCGACGTCATCGAGAAGCTCGGCCGGGAAGGATTTGTCCGTGTCCGTGTCGATGGAGAGATCGTCGAGCTGGGCTCGAATTTCCGGGTGAAGCTGAACCCCAAACAGACCCACTCGATTGATGTCATCGTCGATCGCCTGCTCGTCGACGACAAGATTCGCGGGCGCCTCGTCGACTCGGTGGAGACGGCGCTGAAGTGGGGCAACGGGGCCTTGGTGGCGCTCCATCAACCCCCGGAGAGTCCCGCTGATCGGCCATGGACCGAGCTCCGTTTGTCCACGAGATCCGTCAGCCCGGTCAGCGGACAGAGTTTCGAGCCGGTCACCGCAAAACACTTTTCGTTCAACTCTCCTGCGGGCGCTTGCCACGTCTGCCATGGACTGGGCCAGAAGATGGTCTTTGATCCGGCCTTGGTCATGCCCGACGAGGAAAAGTCGCTCGAGTCCGGCGCCGTGCTTCCGTGGCGGCGGGGCGGCAAGCGGATGATCGTCTACTACAAGGCACTCCTTCGCGGCATCGCGGCCCACGGCGGCGTCAGCATGGAAACGCCCGTGAAAGAACTCCCTGCCGAGTTCCGCCATAAGCTCCTTTGGGGCACGGGCACCGCTGAAGTGGACTTCACATTCTACCGTGGCGGGAAACCGTCCAAGCTTACGAGGCCGTTCGAGGGCGTGATCCCAAATCTCGAACGGCTCTACCAGGAGAGCGAAAGCGAGTTCACGCGCAATCGCCTGAAGGGGTTTATGAATCCGACCTTCTGCGACGCATGTCATGGTCGCAGGTTGAAGCCCGAGATTCTGGCCGTGACCCTGGGTGGTGAAGCTGATGCGAAGTTGTTCAGCCGCCGCCGAAGTCCGACGGATGCCGAGATTCCTGGCCTGTCGATCATGGACGTCTGCGGCTTGTCGGTGGACGAGGCGGACGGGTTTGTGGCTGGACTCGTCTTGACTGAAACCCAGCGCAGGATTGCCGGCGAACTTCTCCGAGGTATCCGCGATCGAATCGGATTTCTCCGCAACGTCGGGCTTGGTTACCTCACGTTGAATCGCGAAAGCGCCACTTTGAGCGGTGGAGAGACCCAGCGCATCCGGCTCGCAACGCAGATTGGTGCGGGATTGATGGGGGTTCTCTACATTCTCGACGAGCCGAGCATAGGTCTCCACCAGCGTGACAATGATCGACTCATCCAGACGCTCGAGCACCTTCGGGAATTGGGCAACACGGTGATCGTCGTCGAACACGACGAGGACACGATGCGGCGGGCGGACTACTTGATCGACATGGGCCCTGGAGCCGGCGTCAACGGAGGACAGGTCGTGGCCGCCGGCACTTACGATGAGGTTTGTGCCAATCCGCGCTCGGTGACCGGGCGTTACCTCACTGGCGAAGCCGCCATCCCAATCCCGAAGAATCGGCTTCAGCCCGATAAGATTCGTGGTTGGATCGAAGTCATGGGAGCAACGGAGAACAACCTCAAGGACCTCGACGCCAGGTTTCCAATAGGCCTTTTCACCTGCGTCACGGGAGTCAGCGGATCAGGGAAAAGCACGCTGGTGAACGACATATTGTGCCGTGCTCTGTTCCGCAAACTCTATGGCTCGAAGGAAACGCCAGGGGCCCATCGCGGCCTGCATGGCTTCGAGACCATCGACAAAGCGATCGTGATCGACCAGGCCCCGATTGGGAGAAGTCCGCGCAGCAACCCGGCGACATTCACCGGCATCTTCAACGAGATCCGGGACCTGTTCGCCAAACTGCCGACCGCCAAGGTGCGTGGTTATGGCGCGAGCCGTTTCAGTTTCAACGTAAAGGGCGGACGCTGTGAAAAGTGCCAGGGCGACGGCAGCATCAAGACGGAGATGCTCTTCCTCCCTCCGGTCTACGTGACCTGTGAGTCCTGCGGCGGGCGCCGCTACAATCGGGAGACGCTTGAGATCAGCTACAAGGGCATGAACATCGCCGACGTCCTCAACATGACCGTGGACGAGGCCGTAAATTTCTTCCGAGCCCTGCCCAAGATTTATGAGCCTTGCCTCAAGCTCGCGGAGGTGGGGCTTGGCTACATCAAGCTCGGGCAATCGAGTATCACCCTATCGGGAGGCGAAGCCCAGCGGGTGAAACTCGCCGCCGAACTGGGCCGCAAGCAGACCGGGCGGACGATCTACATCCTCGATGAACCGACAACTGGTCTCCATTTCCGCGATGTCGAGACGCTCCTCGAAGTGCTCTTCAAGCTCCGCAACGCCGGCAATACGTTGATTGTCATCGAACACAATCTGGACGTCATCAAGACGGCCGACTGGGTCATCGATTTAGGGCCGGAGGGTGGGGCAGGGGGAGGCGAGATCCTTGCCGAAGGCGCGCCTGAGGTAATCGCCCGGTCCGAGCGAAGCCATACCGGAAGATTTTTGAGTCGAATTCTGGCCCGCCAGCGGCGATGAACCTGGCAGTGCCGTCCGCTTTCACATCCGTTCGTCCGAACCTCGCTTCGCTCCTTCTCGCGTTTGCGATCTGTATTGGAATCGGCACTGCGGCGGAAGCGGCGCCGGGGCGCTTCGAACAACGCGCCTTCAACTCTGCGACCCGTTTGTATCAGGACGAACTGATGCCCCAGGCTGAAAAGGCTTTCGTCGAGTTTCTCGTCCGATATCCCGAGTCCGAACTCCGCGCCGAAGCGGTTCTTCGGCTCGGGCAAGTTCGTTTCAGATCAGGCAAAGTAGTCGAAGCGTTATCGTCGATGAAGGCGGAAGAAGCCAGGGCAGGAGTGCTCGCCGATCAATACCGCTTCCTAACAGGCGAATGCCTGCTCGCAATCGAACGCCCGCGTGACGCGGCCGTCACGTTTGCCGGTTTGCTGACCAAGTTTCCCGATTCGAAACTTCGCCTTGAATCAATTTACCGACAAGCCGTCGCGCTGGGGCGAATCGCCGATTGGACCTCAGTCTCCACACTTCTGCTGACCCCGGATTCGGAGTTCGCAAAATCGAGGGCGAGCCGGGCAGGGGACCCAAGCGTGGTCTCCGGGGTCCTCCTGGCCGCGGAAGCCGCCATGGAACTCCGCGAGGTGAAGGTCGTTGGGGAACTGCTCGGTTCAATTCCAGCGACAGGCCTGCGCGCGATCGATCAATGGCGGAGCGACTTGCTTAAAGCGAAGGTCGGTGTGGCAGAAAACCGGATGAGCGAAGCGGTAGTTTCCGCGAGCAACTTGGTCGCAGTGGCGCGGCGCCTGGGATCACCCGAGGCGCTCGGACAAAGCCTCTTGTTCCAGGCGGATCTCCTCCGGCAAGCCTCGCTCTTCGCACCGGCTACCGTCGCGCTAGAGGAGGTGCTAACCATCCCTTCCGGACAGGTGCAGCGTCGGACCGCGCTGTCCCGCATCATTGATCTCGCGCTGAATCAGGGACGCTTGGACCTCGCCGTCGGACGGCTCACCAAGTTTCTCGGGGCCACCAACGCGGAACCGGCGGTCGACGCGGCTCGAATCGCGCTGGCGGAGATACAAGTGCGTCAGTCCTATCTGGTCGAGGTCACCAACGCGGTTGAAGCAACGGCGCTTCGCGGCCTTGCGTGGACCAACCTTCAGGCATCCGCCTCAACCGACACCCCATTGCCGCTGCTAGGCCGGGCGATGCTGGCGCGGGGCTGGCTGCTGCTGGCGGACTCGGACAATGCAGGCGCGGCCACGAACTTCGGTGGTGCGTTGCGACTGCTATTACCGGGGCGTGACGCCGCGGTCGCCGCGTTCAAGCTGGGCGACAGCCTGATGGCGCAGCAGATGTGGCCGTCCGCGCTTTCCGCCTACGAACGTGTCGTCAACGAGTTCAGCGCGATTCCAGAGGTCCGGAGCAATCTTCTCGACCATGCCATCTATCAGGCGTTCCGTGCTTCGGTCGCTGCTGGAAACCTGGTTGCGGCCGAGTCTGCCTTCCGCCGCCTCAGCGCCGCATTTCCGGCGAGTGTATTCGTCGAGCGCGGCGCGCTGCTCCTCGGGCAAGCGCAAACCCGGAACGGACGGCTCTCGGAAGCCCGCGAGACGCTTTCCGCGTTCTCAGCGCAGTTCAAAGACTCCGGCCTCAACGACCGGGCCGCGTTACTCGTGGCCCGGACCTTCGAGAAACAAAAGGACTGGGTCTCGGCCGCCCAGGCTCTGAACGAGTGGGTAGCGAAGTATCCGACCAGCGAACAACGACCGACGGCGGAATTCCTCCTGGCGGAATCCACCTTTCGATCGAGTGGCGAGACGAATGCGTTTCCACTGTTCACCAACCTGATGGCCCGTTTCCCCAACAGCTTGGAAGCACCTTTGGCTCAGAACTGGATTGCCAACCACTACTGGAGCAAGGGAGACCACGCGGCGGCTCTCAAGCGGTTCCAACTTCTCTACCAGACGACCAATTGCCCGCCGGAGTTGGCGCATGAGGCGCGGCTCATGGCGGGCAAGGCAGCCTTCGCACTCCAGGAGTTTCGCGATGCCCGGAGCCAGTTCACTGAACTCATCAACGTCCTGCCGCGCGACACGAACAACCCGCCCGTGCTCCTCGGCCGGGCCTACTTCAGCCTTGGTGAAACGATCTTCGAGCAGTTCCTCGCCAGCACAAATCGATCGTTGGCGGATTTCTCGGAAGCGGTGGAAGCCCTATCGAAGGTTGGCCGGGATTTTGGTTCGAATCCGATCGGGCCAGCCGCCCTGGGGCGCCTTGGCGAACTTCATCTCCAATGGGCCAAGCTGAAAGCCGATCCGAAGGGTTTCGACGCCGCGACCAATGCCTTCGCAATGGCGAGGGATTCAGTCGCAGCCGATCCCATGGTCCGGTGGCGTGCGCAGTATTCCATCGGCGAAGCGCTTGAGGGCCAGAGCCAGCTGGGCGCCGCGCTGGAAGTATATACCGGACTGGTTTACGGAGACGCCGATCGCGGTCCAGATCCGTTGACTTTCAAGCTGGCTGGAATTGCCGCAGGCCGGATCCTCGAATCGCAATCGAAGAAAACCGAAGCTGCACGAATCTACGCCCGGCTAGCAGAACTGGAGCCAGCCACCAAACCTGCCATCGACAAACGCCTCGAAGCCTTGCGAAGCCAGATCCCACCATGACGAAAGACGAACAACCGGTGGAGCGCGCCAACGAAAACCGGGGGCGGTCGTTTGACACTACTCGCGAGGTTTGATACCTAGGAGGTCAGATATGAGCGCTACGGCCACCGAATCAGTTGTCACCCTCACCGAACCCGCCGCGAACGAGATCAAGACGATGCTGGCGGCAGAAGCGGATTCCACGAACAAGGGTCTCCGGGTCTACGTGGAAAGCGGCGGATGCTCCGGGCTCCAATACCAGATGCAGTTCGACGAGAAACGGGCCGACGACATCATTTCGGAGTTCTTTGGCGTCAGCGTGCTGGTCGACTCCTTCAGCGCCGGCTATCTCAAGGGAGCCATCATCGATTTCTCCGACGCCCTGACCGGCGGTGGTTTCAAGATCAAGAACCCCAACGCGCACAGTTCCTGCGGTTGTGGCAAGTCATTCGAGGCCTGAGTCGGGCCGTTTAGGCTCCGGCCGGACAAATGCCCGGCCCGTGTGATGCGGGTCGGGCTATTTGTTTGATCGGATGGAGGGAAAGAAGATTGCCCTTGGCGGACCGGCCGTTAGGTTCCCGAATCTTAAAACGTGGTCAAGTCGGGGTGTCTCGCCAGGCTTCACCGGTTTCAATTGTTCGCGATGGATCCCAAACACATCCGTAATTTCAGCATCATTGCCCACATCGATCACGGCAAGACGACCTTGTCCGACCGGTTGCTGCAGACCACCGGCACCGTCGCCAAGCGCGATCTGGATGAACAGCATCTTGACGCCATGGACCTCGAAAAGGAGCGCGGCATCACGATCAAGGCGCATCCGGTCACGATGTATTACAAGGCGAAGGACGGTGAGGAATATGAACTGAACCTCATCGATACCCCTGGCCACGTGGATTTCGCCTACGAAGTTTCGCGATCGCTGAGCGCATGCGAGGGCGCGTTGTTGATCATCGATGCCGCCCAAGGCGTCGAAGCCCAAACAGTGGCGAATGTCCACCTCGCGATGAAGCAGCGGCTGACCATCATCCCGATCATCAACAAGATCGACCTGCCCCACGCCAACATCCCGATGGCCAAGCAGCAGCTTGAAGACATCATCGCGATTCCCGGCGACGAGGCGATCCTTGCGAGCGCGAAGGAGGGCATCGGGATCGTCGATATCCTTGAAGCCATCATCCATCGGATCCCGGCCCCAAGACCGACCGGTGCGCCTTCGCTTCAGGCATTGGTATTCGACAGCTACTTCGACACCTACAAAGGCGTCGTCATCTTGGTCCGCATCATGCAGGGGGAACTCAAGCCCGGCACGATGGTAAAGCTCCTGCACTCCGGAAAGACGGTCGAGGTCAAGGAAGTAGGCTCTTTCAATCCCAAGCCCTACGTCCGCGAGAAGCTGGGTGCGGGCGAAACCGGTTACATCACGGCGAACATCAAGACTCCCCGTGAGGTTAAGGTCGGCGACACCTTGACCGATCCGAGAAACCCGTCTCCGGAGCTTCCCGGCTTCAAGGAAATCCATCCCATGGTGTTTAGCGGGATCTACCCGATCAACACCGCCGATTACGAAGCGCTGAAAGTAGCGATCGCGAAACTCCAGTTGAACGACTCGGCCCTGACGTTCCAGACGGAAAGCTCGGCCGCCCTTGGCTTCGGATTCCGGTGCGGATTCCTCGGCCTACTGCACATGGAGATCGTCCAGGAACGGCTTCGGCGCGAGTTCGACATGGACATCATCGCGACCTATCCAAGCGTCATCTACCAGGTGAAGCTGACGGATGGGACCGAGAAGCTGGTCGACAATCCTGCGTTCATGCCGGAGGTGACCTATATCGAGGAAATCCTCGAGCCGATGGTCAAATCCTTCGTGATGGTTCCGAACGAAAACATCGGTGACATCCTGAATCTCATTTCGGAGAAGCGCGGCGAGGTCAAGAGCACCGAGACGCTCGACGCCCGACGGGTGATGCTCACGGCCCAGATCCCGCTCAACGAGATCCTGATCGACTTCCATGACCGCATCAAGTCCATGACCCGTGGCTACGGTTCGATGGACTACGAGCACGATGTCTACACGCAAAGCGACATGGTGAAGCTCGACATCCTGGTCAACGGCGAGGTGATGGAGGCGTTCTCCGCGTTGGTGCATCGATCCAAAGCCGAGACACGGGGCAGGGCGCTCTGCGCCAAGCTCAAGGAAGTCATTCCAAAGCAGCAGTATCAGGTCGCTATCCAGGCGGCGATTGGGGGTAAATTCATCTCCCGCGAGACTATCAGCGCCATGCGCAAGGACGTCACCGCGAAATGCTATGGAGGCGACATCAGCCGTAAGCGGAAGCTGCTTGAGAAGCAGAAGGAAGGTAAGAAGCGGATGAAGTCGATCGGCAGCGTCAACATCCCGCAGGAAGCGTTCATCGAGGTCCTCAAGAGCTGAGTTGGCCATCAATCAAGGATTTGCCATGACGCTGAGCTGGTTTTTCTCGAAGAAGGTCAGGGAAGTGACTGATCTCGTTCGCCAAGCGGACAAGCTATACCGGCACCAGCGTGACATCCTCGCGCCCCAGGCAAACGCCGCCATCCTCAAGGCCATCGTCGGACTGCGGGCCGCGATCAAACGTGGCGCCACCCAAAACGAACTCACAGACCTCGGGAATGCGCTGAATGACGCTGCAGGCAAGTGGTTGAAGCCGTATCCAGCAGCCGGGGTCCGCGAGAACGTCGAGGTGATTCTCGTCGCCATCGTGATCGCGATGGCGGTCCGCACCTATTTCCTGCAACCGTTCAAGATCCCGACCGGCTCGATGCAGCCGACGCTGTTCGGAGTTACCTCTGAGAATCTACGCGCCGCCAAGTCAGCCGACCCGTTTCCGGGATTGGCCGGGCGGGTTTATCAGGCGGTAGTTGGAGGCACTTTTTTCCACGAGCTGATCGCCGATCAAGATGGCGAGATTATCGGCATCGCTTCGGAAAAAGTGTTCCGATTCATCAACAAAAGCATCGTCCGGGTCCGCTACAGCGGCCGCGAGACGGTCGATCACGCCCTGTGGTTCACGCCTGAGGAAAAATTTTCTGAGCGCGCCGGAATTGGACCCGGACTGAGGTTCAAGAAGGGAGATCCTATTGTCCGGATGAAGGAAGTCGCCGGTGACCATCTTTTTGTCAACCGGCTGGCCTACAATTTCCGCAAGCCGACTCTTGGAGAAATCATTGTCTTCGAGACGACGGGAATCCCCGGCCTGGCGGGCGGACAGTTCTATATCAAGCGGCTGGTAGGATTGGGCGGCGATGAACTTCAGATCGGGACAGATCGACACCTCGTCCGGAACGGCGTGCGTCTAGGTGCCAATACCGAGAACTTCGAGATGGTCTACGGAGGCGGAGGCACCAAGGAATGGAAGTTCCTCGGCCATTTGAATGAAACGCATCGGACCAAGTATGCACCCGGCTTGATGGCTGGACAGTTGGCTCCTTTGTTTCCCGACGAGAAGTCCAAGTATTCGGTTCCCGCGGGGTTCCTCATGGTCATGGGTGACAACACGGCCAACAGCTACGATTCAAGGGCGTGGGGCGCCTTTGACGAAAAAAAGGTCATAGGCAAGTCCGCCTTCGTCTACTGGCCGATCATCAACCACGACGGGCATCGCTGGGGTTGGGCGCATCGTTGACCGGAGGCCACGCGGCCGAACTTCACTTTCACCTCAGCGCATCACTTGTGCACAATGTATGTTATATGTGCAACAATCGTGCCGATATCACATTCCACTTGGTCTTGGAGGATTCAGGTCTCGAGGCGATTGGACGCGTCAACGCTGTCCAAACGTGAGAGTCACGAGATCGTTCGAGTCGTTCTCCTGAATCTGCACGGATGATCCTGTGATCTCCACGCATCTCACCAGGAGGTTCGTTCCCGCCCCGAGGGCCAGCCGCTTTTGCTCCCCAACTAAGAATGACTGGTTGTTGATCAGCGCGACACGGCGCGATGCAACTCCGGAAATACCATTGAGCCGAACCCGGACCTGGGTCGGCGTGTCAATGAGTGGAATCCGAGGGATGAACTTGCTCGCGCGGGTTTTCGCATCGGATCGATCGGAAGCTGAGATCTGCTCCTCCAGATGGTCCAAGTAGGCCTTCGCCGAATCGTCGCCACGATCGGCGGCGAGTTTCCACCACTTGCATGCTTCGATCCTGTCTAGCGGAACACCGCGACCTCTGGCGAAGCACGCCCCGAGGACCCTCATCGCCTCCGGGTGGCCACTCTGGGCCGCCACGTCGAGCAGTTGGATCGCTTCGGCCAAGTTCTCGGGCACCGCAGTCGATCCCTCCTTGATGGAGGGCCGTCCCGAAAGCAGATAGGATGCGGCTAGAAATGCTCCCGCAGGGCTCCCCTTCTCCGCCGCGTTCTTGAAAGACATCAGAGCCGATGACAAATCCCCGTCGGCCTCGAGTTTCAGGCCGGTTCGGATCAAATCACCACTCGAAACACTCCCCTCGGACGCAGCCAGTGGAACCGCCGCACCTGCAACCGGCTCGCCACCATGCGCCGCCATCGCGCTGAAGAGCACTACGGTCAAAAAAGCAGTCCGGCAGTCGACGTGCATAACCTATCAAATTGTTGTCGGCCGGATTCCGAAACGGCTTCAGGTCGAAACGCTTGATGAGGTTGCCAACGACCCGATTGTTTCGGCAAATCTTCAGTCAAGATTGCCGAGAAAGGAGCCGGACGACAGTTCGGCGCGAAATTCTCCCGGAAGCTTTGGAACGTCGAATCTGAGCAACAGCGAGTGTGGACCCGCCGGGACCCGGGCTTTCACTTCGGAGCCTGAAATGGTAGCCGACCTGCCATCGATGAGGGCGTTGGATGGAACCCCTCCCGTGAGCTTGATGGAGATCTCACCGGTCCCGGAGGAGTTGAACTTCGCAACG
>JBBRDN010000127.1:0-12898 GCA_038203875.1 Verrucomicrobiota bacterium | reverse complement strand
GAATTCGTCGCCCACGATCGAAACGACGGTCTTCCGCGTGGGGACCTTGGCGGGCTCGGCGGCGTGAAGCGGGCCGGCTGACCAAAATACGAGAGCGACGAGGAACGAAATGGCGCGTTTCATGGGGAACTTGAGACCGAGATGACCGGACCTGTCGCCTTTCGGCAATGAGGTTCTGGGCGGGCAAGCGCTAGGTTCGGGAGCGCGGCCCCCTGGGCCGCAGCGGTTGGAATCGCCAGGAGGAACGGGTTCGCAGATGCCTTGGAGCCGCTGCGGCCCGGAGGGCCGCGCTCCGCGGTCAAACCGTCGCCGTCATTCTCAACGATGAACTTTCAGCCCTTCAGCCGCTTCTCCAATTCCGCCGGGGTCGCGCTGGAGTGGATGGCGTCGGCGAGTTTTTGGAGAAGCGCAGGATCGAAGGCGTCGAGGAGCGAGAGTTTCAGGATGTCGTCGCCGTCGCGGAGGGTGACGTGGTCCCACTGGGCCGACTCGACGAGCTTGCCGAACTTGCGGACGCACAGGCCGCGAATCCAGGCACGGGTGGTCTCAGGCGGATGACTGACAGCGTGGGCGACGTCGGCTTCGGGCGGAGTGCAGATGAAACTCCCGGCCTGTTCGAGGCCGTAGAAGAGTCCTTCCTCCTGATCGAGGCGGCTGTATTCCAAGTCGAGGCTTTGCAGCCACGGATCATCGTCGGCCACATCGTTGGCTTTCTGGAATTCGCGGATGAGTTTCAGCTTGGCCACCCAATCGAGCCGGTCGGCGCAACGCATCGGATCGTCGGCCAAGTCGTCGAGCACGCGGGACCACTCGGCGAGCGTCCATTCCTTCCACGGCGCATCGATCTCGCAATGGGCGCGGGCCAACTCGAGGTAGGAGCGTTGAACGTCGAGCGCGGAGGCTGTCGCGCTGCCGGAAAGGCGCACGGGCCAACCCCACGTCGTGTCGCGAGAAATTTCACGCAACGCCTTCAACGGCGCGGCCAACACAGGCGTGGCCATGGACGGATTGCGGGCCAGCGCTTCGAGAACGAGTGCAGTCGTGCCGACCTTCAGGCGCGTGGCGAAGGGCGACATGTTGGCGTCGCCGATGATGACGTGAAACCGCCGGTAGAGCGCAGGATTGGCGTGCGGCTCGTCGCGGGTGTTCACGATGGGCCGACGCTGCATGGTGTCCACGCTCTGGAGTTCGGTGAAGAAGTCGGAGCGCTGGGCCATCTGGAAGCCGTGGCCGACGAAGCGATCCTCGCCCTCGACGGCGAACTTGCCGGCACCGGCGAACACCTGCCGCGTCACGAGGAAGGCCTGGATGGATTTCGCGAGCGTCGCCCACGGAAGGCCGCGCGGGACGAGGTAGTTCTCGTGGCAGCCGTAGCTGTGGCCGCGGAAGTCGGTGTTGTTCTTGTAGAGCCGCACGATGCTGCCGCGCTGGGCGCTCAAGGCCTTGGCGCAGGCCATGAGGATGCGTTCGCCCGCACGGTCCTGGGCGGCAAGCTCGTCCAGCGTGCTGCATTCCGGCGTGCAGTATTCGGGATGGGCGTGGTCGTTGTAGAAGCGCGCGCCGTTGCTGAGGACGACGTCGCTCTTGATCTCCACGAAGCTGAGTTCGCGCCGGGTGTCCTGCTCGACGTAGTTGGCCTCATCGGTGTCCTGCCGGAGTTCATCGACCTCGAAGCCGCGCATGTCGCGGTGCGGGTTCTCGCAACCGTAGTCCCAACGCATCTGCACGCCGGCCGAGGCGGCGCTACGGACCAGCGCGATGGATTCGGCCACGACGTCGAGATCGGGGGCGTCATCGCGGGTGATGCCGACCTCGGTCTCGATGCCGAACAGGACGGGGGGGAGGTTCATCGTTTGATCAATGGCTGCGCAAGGACTTCGCAGCTGACACGTATGACGCAATACCTGTCAAAGCACCCCAACCCGCACGCGGTTTGTCAGCCTCCGGTGAATGCCTTCG
This sequence comes from Verrucomicrobiota bacterium, assembly GCA_038203875.1. Taxonomy (GTDB): domain Bacteria; phylum Verrucomicrobiota; class Verrucomicrobiia; order Limisphaerales; family CANJSG01; genus CANJSG01. The sequence continues at coordinate 10,939 of JBBRDN010000127.1, read as the reverse complement.
AGTGGACGCCAGATCAGTCAAAATATAGAGAACCAGCAAAGCAGAAAGAGCCGCGGCAAGTTTATCCGGAGTTCGTCCTCTGGCCCAGGCTATCGCTGACGCCACCAGGCACACGGCTGTCACCAAGCCTGCTATCGTCCACGTCCGAAGAGGAACATCCGAAGAGAACGAAGGATTCATGCTTGCTGGAAGTCGGCTCGCAACAACGCGAGCTGGAAACGTGCTCGGCAAGAACACGCTCGCCCACAGAACGTAAATCAGACGGGTCCAACCTTTGACTGAAGGCAGGTAGGGCTTCATCTCGTAGATTCCTGTCCGCTTAGATGACCCCGCTGCCGCTCTCGTTCTTCCTCGGACGCACCGGGCCGAGTCGGATGACGTTGTCGGGATCGAAGTCGGTCAGCTTGAGCCAGTCCTCGGTGATGTCGGTCGGCGGGAAGAGGTCGTTCTCCTCGTATTCCTTCTTCAAGGCCAGCAGCAGGTCGTCGCGGGTGATGGGCGAATCCAGGCCCACGTCGATCGAGCGGTTGATGGCGTAGCTCTTCGCGCGTTCCACGATGGCGGCGATGATCGCGCCGCTGGCCATGTCGCCGCGATGCAGGAATTCCTTCCGGCCGCTGCGGAAGGCGATTTCGAGAAACTGGTTCTCCGAAGTCTTGGCGTAGTGCGCGTCTGTGACGATGCGGGCGAGTTCGGCGGAAGGCTCGGCCAACGGCAGCGTGTCCTTCAGGTAAATGCGGTAGATCTGCTCGGCGCCGGTGCGGTCGGGGCGGCTGACCTTGATCTTCCGGTCGATGCGGCCGGGCCGGAGAATTGCGGGATCGATCAGGTCGGCGCGGTTCGAAGCCAGGATGACGACGACATTCTGCAATGGCTCGATGCCGTCCATCTCCGTGCAGAACATCGGCACGAGCGTGCTGAGGATGTTGCTCGCGCGTCCGGCGCGGCGGGTGCCGAGGATGGACTCGGCCTCGTCGATGAAGAGGAAGGCCAGCGCGCCGTCGGAAGCACGTTCGCGGCATTGGGCGAAGAGGTCGCGGACCTGCCGTTCGGATTCGCCGACCCACATGTTGAGGATCTCGGGACCCTTCACATGGAGGAAGAACTCGGGCCGATCCACGCCGGTCTGCTCGCGGAGCTTGAGGCGGAGATTGTAGGCGGTGGCCTTGCCGACAAGCGTTTTGCCGCAGCCGGGGGGGCCATAGAGGAGGAAGCCCTTGGGCACATGATGTTCGAAGCGCTTGAAGAGGTCCTTGTGCAGGATCGGCTGTTCGATGGAGCGGCGGATAGCTTCGACGGCGGCGTCTTGTCCGCCGATGGCCGACCACGGCAGCTCGGTGACAGTCTCCAGCGAACGCTCGATACGTTTGCCCATGCCGATCACTTCGAGCGCGACGCGTTGATTGGCGTCGAGGCGCACTTCCATGGCGGGCTTGAGCTTTTCCTTGGCCAGCAAGGCCGACCGTTGGACAACGAACGGCGTCAGGCCGGATTCTTGCCCGAGGCGCAGGCGGCCGTCGGAGAGAAGTTCATCGATGCGGACGATGGGTCCGTTGCGGTCGAAGCCGAGCCCTTGCACGACGGCGAAGGCTTCGTTGCACAGGACGCGTTGGCCGATCTGCAGGCTGGTGAGCGGGATCGCCGGGTCGACGCGGCAAACGTAATCCGTGCCGCCGAGGCAAACGTGGGCTTTGTCCGAATCGACCGCGGCGAGGAAGGTGCCGACGCGGAACGCGGGGGAACGGAGCTTCTCCACGATGGCGTCGAGCTTCTCCAAAGCTTCGCGGGCTTGATCGTTAAGCTCCTCGGTCTGCTGAATGCGGTCGCGGAGGTAGATGAGGTCGAGGATCGAGGTATGGCGGGGCGGAAGTTTACGGGCGATGAGGTCGACCAGCTGCAGCGTCGACATCTGGTCCAGCTCATCCCGAGAAAGGATTTCCGTAACGGACGCGGGCGTCTGGATCGGATCGGCGAAAGGAGCCGGGGCTTCATCGCCACCCGCCTGGGATGCCTCCGTTCGGTGGGTCGGCTTTTTCTTGGAATCGGCCATTGGCGGAAGGTAAGGCGACACCGTCAGTTTGCAATCCGGCGGCCCGCAGCCGATCCTACCAAAGAAAACAGCGTGACAAACCCCCGTTCGCCGATACTTTTTGCGGCCCTTAGACGACCCTATGGTCTAGCGGTTAGGACACCTCCCTTTCACGGAGGTAGCCCGGGTTCGATTCCCGGTAGGGTCGCCATTCTCTTCCTCCGTTTTGGTCTCCACCTTTCTGTTGAACGGAGAATAGACCCAGAATCACAGCTCGACCTAAGCCGGGACAATCGCCGGCAAATCAAAGCCGCATTGGTCCGATCACGCGATCAGCTTCCGGATCAGTTCCGCCTCTTCGACGCCTCCGAATCCAGCGCCGAAGCCCAGGTTCTCCTGGCGTTTGACCGCAGGCGCCCTTTCGCGCCCCTTCGTGTCGGTCCTCAACACCAACTCCCGACCATCGATTATTTCCGCCAGCCATGTGTGTCGTCGGTCGGCGTTGGCCGTCGATTCAAGGCGGAGATGGCCCTTCTGCTTTTCCGCGCCGTGGCAGGAATTCCGCTGCTCGGGGAGCAGCGAACCGATCTTCCGCTCGAAGAATTCCAAACCGGCCGCGCCCAGTTCAGCCTCCCGAACCGCCGGCAGCGGACCTGAAATGAAAGCAAGCGCGGCTGCTGCGAATAGCCACCACGGCCAGCCTTCGAGGAGGGATCCGATCCGGTTCATTTCTTCGCGGCGAGAGTCTTCTGCACAGGCATGGAATTGCCGAAGTTTTTGAAGTCCTTGAATGACCAGACGACCTTCTTGTCTTGGGTCACCTCGATGAACTGAGGATTCTCCGGGCCGGCATGGCAATTGCCGATCATGGTGTTTCCATTGGCCAGCCGCTCGACGCACGTGACCCAGGCGAGCGTGATGCCGGGGAGGTCGTTCTGCTCGACCTTCCAGACGATCTCCTTGGCCGGGGTGACTTCGAGGACGCAGTGGCCGTTGCCGCCGCCGATCAACGTGTTGCCATTGGCGAGGCGCACCGCGCTGAAGACCGAGTTGCCGAAACCCTCGGGTCCGTGGCCGCCCTTCTTCTCCTTGCCGAACAGCGGCACTTCAAATTCCCATGCCACCTTGCCGGCGGCGTCATACTCGCGGACGAAACCGTCGGCCTCGTGGGCGACGAGGTAGTGGCCGTTGGAAATCTTGCGGGCCAGCCGGGTATCGCTGTGGGCGTTCGGATGGTCCCGCTTGAGCTTCAGCTCGTGTTTGATCTTGCCCTCCATGTCGACCTCGATAATCCGCCCGGGACCGGATTCGGCGATCATGGTCAAACCGTTTTCCAAGCGTTGGAAGGCGTGGACCTCGACGCGGGCGCCCTCGTTGCCGTTCATCTTTCCCGAGTCGTATTCCCACACGACGCGCTTGTCCGGCGCGATCTCGACGATCTTCTGGAAACCTTGCTGGAGAAGGATGTTTCCGTTGGGCAGCAGGTGCGCGTCGTGGATGCCGCCGATCTTCAGCTCCCATTCGTAGGAGCCGTCCGGAGAGATGATCGCCAGGCGGCGGGTCGAATCGTCGGCTGCGAGGAACCGGCGGCCCGGCCCGGTTTGCTCGGCCCGGAGTTGGAGGGTGAGCACGAGCAGGGCGCCTGCGCGAAGGAGGGCGTGGATCATTGGAGGAGGTTAAATTCCCTTCCGCGCACCGGGCAATTCCTACTTGGGCTTTTGGGGTAAAAGCCCCGGTTCCAAGAGCGCCCGGCGCAAATCCGACGCTTGATCGACCCGCAGACTCCCAGAGCCGTTGACTGCCGTGCATCGCCCCGGCAAACCTCCCTCATCGCCATGCCCGACTCTTCAGCCAATCCGTTTTCACTCGCCGGCCGCGTCGCACTTGTCACCGGCAGCAGCACCGGTCTCGGCAAGGCCATGGCCGTCGCGCTCGGGAAGGCCGGGGCCAAGGTCGCCCTGAACTACGCGAACAACACGGCCCGCGCTAAGAGAGCCTTCGCCGACTTCGAGGCGCAGGGGCTGACCGGCGCGCTCTTCAAGGCGGATGTCACGAGCGAGGCCGACGTTGCGCGGATGCACCGGGCCATCGCGAAGAAACTTGGCGCCGTGGACATCGTCGTCCTCAACGCCACCTGCGACCAACCCCAGAAACCGATCGAAGAATACGACTGGGCATTCTACCAGCGGATGCTGGATTTCTTCATCAAGAGTCCGTTCCTCATCACCCGCGCGTGCCTCCCGCACATGAAGAGGCAGCGCTGGGGCCGTATCATCAACATCGGCTCCGAGGTCGTCTCGCGCGGCGTGCCAAACTTCACGGCCTACGTCGCGGCCAAGGGCGGACAGAACGGGTTCCATCGCAGCCTCGCCGGGGAGCTCGCGCCTCACGGCGTCACGGTGAACATGATCGCCCCGGGCTGGATCCCCGTGGAGAGGCACGAGAATGATCCCCAGGAACTCAAGGACGGCTACCGTTCGCTCATCCCGGTCAACCGTTGGGGCATCCCGCCGGACTTGGATGGCGCCGTCGTCTTCCTCGCCAGCGAAGCCTCGTCCTTCGTCACCGGCCAGACGCTGCACGTGAACGGTGGAATGACCGTTTGCTGACCCCAACCACCGCCACCCTCCAACGAAGCCTTTCCCAGTATGAAACGACACATCGTCCTCCTCGCTCTTGTCGCATCGTTTGGCCTTGCCGGCTGCAACAAGCCCGCCGATCCAGCGCCCAATTCCGGCGATGCCTCCAAGCCGAGCAAGAAACAGAAGATCGCCTTCGTCTCCAACGGCGTCGCGTCTTTCTGGACCATTGCCTCCGCCGGCGTGAAGACCGCTGGCGAGAAGTTCGGCGTCGACGCGCAGACGCTCATGCCGGTCGAAGGCATCAGCGACCAGAAGCGCATGATCGAGGACCTTCTCACCAAGGGAGTGGACGGCATCGCCGTGAGCCCGATCGACCCGGCGAACCAGACCGATCTGCTCAACCAGGCCGCCAAACGCACCAAGCTCATCACCCACGACTCCGACGCACCGGACAGCGACCGCCTCGTCTACATCGGCATGGACAACTACAAGGCCGGCCGCCTCTGCGGCGACCTCGTCCGCGAAGCGATGCCCAAGGGCGGCACGGTCATGATTTTCATCGGCCGGCTGGAACAGGACAACGCCAAGCGCCGTCGCCAGGGCACGATCGACGCGATCCTCGGCCGGCCGGAGAATCCTTCGAACTACGACGAACCCGGCAAGGTGCTTGAAGGAAACGGATTCAAGATCCTCGGCACGCTGACCGACCAGTTCGACCGCGCCAAGGGCAAGGCCAATGCCGAGGATGCGCTCGCCAAGTATCCCGACCTCGGCTGCATGGTCGGCCTCTTCGCCTACAACCCGCCACTCATGCTCGAAGCGCTCCAGCAGGCCGGCAAGTTGAACAAGGTCAAAGTCGTCGCCTTCGACGAGGACGACGCGACGTTGGACGGCATTAAGAAAGGCACCGTGCACGGCACCGTCGTGCAGAACCCCTACATGTATGGCTACAAGTCGGTCGAGGTCCTGAACGAGATCCTCAAGGGCAACAACGCCATCGTGCCCGCCAGCAAGTTCATCGACATCCCGGCTCGGCAGATCCGCAAAGACAACGTGGACGACTTCTGGACCGACCTGAAGGCGAAGGTCGGCGGGAAATGACCGAGGCTTTCCGTTCCACCGGCGAACCTGCCGGTTCCTGAAGTCCGCCATGCCCGCCCCGCTCCTCGAAGCCCGCCAGCTGATAAAGTCGTTCCCCGGCGTGCGTGCGCTCAAGGGAGTCAGCCTCGCGGTTGAACGCGGTGAGGTTCTCGCCGTCATCGGCGAGAACGGAGCGGGCAAAAGCACGCTGATGAAAATCCTCGCCGGCGTGCAGTCCGCCGACTCCGGCGAAATCCTGCTGGACGGCGAACCCATCGCCCTGCGCTCCGTCCATGACGCCCTCGCCTGCGGCATCGCGCTCATCCACCAGGAACTCAACCTCGCCGACAACCTCGACGTCGCGGCCAACATCTTCCTTGGCCGGGAACCGCTTCGGTTCGGCCTGATCGACACGGCTCGGATGCGTCTTGAAGCCCGGCAGTTCCTCGATGCCGTGGGGTTGGACGTCGGGACCGACGTGCTCGTCAGTTCCCTCGCCATCGGCCAGCAGCAGTTGGTGGAGATCGCTAAGGCCCTCTCAACCCGGGCCCGCGTCCTCATCATGGACGAGCCGACTTCCAGCCTCTCGGCCCGCGAGGCCGAAAACCTGTTCAAGGTCATCCAGGACCTGCGGGCGCGCGGCGTGAGCATCGTCTACATCTCGCACCGGCTCGGCGAAGTGAAGCGGCTTGCCGACCGCGTCATGGTCCTGCGCGACGGCGAGAACAGCGGCGGCCTGGCCCGAGCCGAGATCAGCCACGGGGCGATGGTGAAGCTGATGGTGGGCCGCGACCTCTCGCAGTTCTACCCGCACCGGCCGCATCGGACCGGCGACATCGCCCTGCGCGTCGAGCGCCTTCGCACTCCCGCCCATCCCCGTCACGAGGTGAGTTTTCAGGTCCACGCCGGCGAAATTGTCGGACTGGCCGGACTCGTCGGCGCCGGGCGCACCGAAGTGTTGCTGTCGCTTTTCGGAGTCGCACCGGCCCTCGGTGGCACGGTCGAAGTGAATGGAAAGTCCATCGCCCCAACTTCGCCGCGAGAAGCGATCGAAGCCGGCCTCGCCCTCGTGCCGGAGGATCGCAAGAAGCAGGGTTTGGTGCTCGAAATGCCCGTGCGGGAAAATGTCAGCCTCGCCAGCCTCCGCCTTGAGCAGCGAAACGGTTTTCTTAACCATGGCCGCGAACTCGAGGTGAGCAGCAAAATGATCGCGTCGATGCGCATCAAGACGCCGAACGACCGGCAGGTGGTCCAGTTCCTTTCCGGCGGCAACCAGCAGAAGGTCGTTCTCGGAAAATGGCTGGCCATCCAGCCCCGCGTGATCCTCCTCGACGAACCCACCCGGGGCATCGACGTCGGCGCGAAGCAGGAGATCTACAAGCTCATGGAGGAACTGGCGGGCAAGGGCGTGGCGATTCTTTTTGTCTCCAGTGAAATGGAGGAGATCCTCGGCATGAGCGACCGGGTGCTCGTGATGCACGAGGGCCGCCTCACGGGCGAACTCCAGCGCGACGAACTCAGCGAAGAAGCCGTGATGCATCTCGCCACCGGCCCCGCCACTTCCGCCATCGCATGAAAAAACTCCTCGGCATCTTCGGCCTGCTGCTCGCCGTCTGCCTGTTTGCCGCCCTGGTGAGCGAAAGCTTCCGGTCCGGCTACAACATCGAGAACCTCATCCGCCGGACGGCGCTGTTCGGAATCATCGGGATCGGCGTCAGCTTTGTCATCGTCACCGGCGGCATCGACCTCTCCATCGGATCGGTCATCTGCCTTGTCGGCTGCGGATTGCCTTGGCTGCTCACCGTTCAGAAGTGGCCGCTGCCGGCGGCGTTGGCAGCCGTGCTCGTCGTGTCCGTGGGAATTGGACTCATCCACGGCCTGCTCATCACGCGGCTGCGGCTACAGCCGTTCATCGTGACCCTGTGCGGGTTGATGCTCTACCGGGGCGTCACGCGCGGCTTCACGGGCGACCAGACGGTCGGCTTCGGCAACGATTACAAGGACCTCCGTGTGCTCTCGACCGGCAAGATCGCGATCCCATTCGTGCAGGGCTTCGAGATCCCCGCGCCGTGGGTGGTGTTGGTCGTCGTGGCGGTGCTGGCCGCGGTTTTCCTCAACCGCACCATCTATGGCCGCTACCTCATGGCTCTCGGCCGCAACGAGGATGCGGCCCGCTACAGCGGCATCAACACCGGAGCGATGATCATCCTCGCCTACGTCATCTGCTCGACGCTCGCGGGCCTGGGAGGCGTGCTCTTCGTGCTGGATGTGAACTCGGCGCAGCCGGTCGATTTCGGAAACTTCTACGAACTTTACGCCATTGCAGCGGCGGTGCTCGGCGGCTGCAGCCTGCGGGGTGGCCAGGGCTCCATCCTCGGCGTTCTCATCGGGACGGCCTTGATCCTCGTGTTGCGGAACGTGGTCACGCTCGTGACCAACCACAACAACATCGAGTTCGCCATCATCGGCGCCGTGATCCTCGCCGGAGTCGTCGCGGACGAATTGGTGAAACGCTACTCCGTCCGGCGCAGGGCCTCGCGAGAGGCCGGCGAAGCGCTCAAGTAGCGGAAATTCCAGATCGGCGGAAGACCTACGTTCCGGCGGAACCTTTGGGCCGCTTCTGCTCCGTCCTTGCGAGCTCGTGGCAGGTGTCTGCAACCGTCGCCAGCATCTCAAGAAACCGTTCGCGGTCCGCCTCCGGCACACCCACGAGAAGCTCCTGTTGCAACGCGACCGCGATGCCTCGGGCCTCCTCGTATTTCTCCAAGCCATTCGGAAGCATTCGGATCCGGTAGGCGCGCCGGTCCTTTTCATGGACTTGGCGCTCGATCATTCCGGCTTTCGACATGCGCTCGAGCAGCGACGCGATCGTGTTCGGATCACTGGCCATCTGGAGGGTGAGCGCGCTCTGGAACACGCCTTCGTCGCCACCTTCCAAGATTGTCCGCATGGCGGTGAACTGGTCGGGGGTCACCCCCAGATGCGCAATGCGCCGGCGGAACGTCTGGTTAAGCCCATACCAGGCACGGCGCAGCAGGATGGGCAGGCGACGGCGGTTGGGGCTGTCGATCGGGAGCGGGTCGGGCTGGGATGATTTTGCGCGCGGCATGGCGTTAGGAAGGCAGTCTCGGTAAATTGATACGTGTAAGTATTATTCGGTTGCGTGGGGCAAACTCGTGTTTAATAGTCTGGCGTAATCAAATCCATCGTTTCTGCGACACAGCCTGCGGAAGGCGCTTTCAACTGACAACACCATGCACGTCTCAAGATTAATTTCACTGGTGCTCCTGACCGGTGCCCTCTCCGCCGGAGCCGCCGATTCCGTCCGTGGTTGGCTCAACTGGCGCGGGCCTGAACAGACCAGCGTGTCGCAGGAAAAGGGGCTGCCCGACCAGGTCGACGCCAAGAAGACCCTCTGGACGGCGGCCTTCCCGGGTCAATCGACGCCGGTCATCGCGAACGGCCGGCTCTACATCAACGGCTACCTAGGTGACGGCCCTGATCTCCAAGAAGTGACCCGCTGTTTCGATGCGGAATCCGGGAAGTTGATCTGGGAACATCGTGAAACGGATTTCCTCAGCGACACCATCTATCTCCGCTACTCGACTTCCAGCCCGACGGTCGATCCCGAGACCGGCAACGTCTACGTCCAAGGCACGCAGGGCATTCTCCTGTGCTTCACGGCCGACGGCAAAATCCTCTGGAAACATTCGATGATGGAGGAGTTCGGGCGACTGACCTTCCCCAACAGCCGGACCGCCACGCCTATCGTGGACAAGGAACTGGTCATCATCCGCGGCATCACCAGTTCGTGGGGTGCCCACGGTGCGGCCGGCGACAGGTTCTACGCGTTCGACAAAAAGACCGGGGAACTCGTCTGGTCCAGCGCCCCCGGGGATCGCCCGCAGGACAATACCTTCTCGCAGCCGTATCTCGACTTCTGGAACGGCAAACGCGTGCTCTACAGCGCCGGCGGCGATTCGACCCTGCTCGCCATCAACGCCCGCACGGGCGAGCCGCTCTGGCGTTTCTCCTTCGCCAAGGCCGGAGCCAAAGGCGGCATCAACGCCGCATTGATCCGCTACAAGGACAAGCTCATCGCCGTCCATGAATCGGAAAACATCGACAGCTCCGAGATCGGCCGCATGTCCGCCTTCCGCATTCCCGTCAGCGTGACGCCGTCAAACGCCACGACACCCCACGTCTTCGGACCGAAGGAGCTCGAAGTCTGGCGCCAGCCGAAGGTCGGCTCGCTCGCGAGTTCGCCCGTTCTCGTAGGCAACACCATCTACGAAGTGACCGGGGTCGGCGACCTGGCCGCCATCGATGCGGACACCGGCAAGCTCCTCTGGGAACAGAAGCTCGCCATCGAGCAGCGCCAGAGCACGCCCTTCTACGCCGATGGCAAACTCTACGTCGCGATGTATACCGCCGCCCTCGGCGAAGAGGCCGCGAAGAAGGCGGCCGAAGCCGGTGAAACAGGCGGTTCCGGCGAGCTCTTCGTCATCAAGCCCAGCCGCGAGAAGTGCGAGATCCTCAGCCGCACCGTGCTCGTTGGGAAATGCTTCGGCTCGCCCATCGGCTACAACGGCAAACTCTACATCCAGACCGACAAGAAGCTCTACGCCTTCGGCAAAGCGGGCCACAATCCGGGACTTCCCCCGCAGGCGAAATCAGCCGACTGGCCCAAGGCCGGGCCCGCCACCCACCTTCAGGCGATCCCTTACGAGGTGCTGCTCAAGCCCGGCGAAAAGAAGTCGTTCCGCATCCGCTCGCTGGACGCCAACGGCTTCACGGTCGACGAAAACGTCGATCCGAAGACGGTGAAATGGGAGTCGTTTATTCCCCCGACCGCCTTGGTCAAGGTGACCATGAAAGCGGCCTTCGACGCCGAAGGACGCCTGGTCGCGGACGCCGCGCCTGTTCCCAGCGCCGGCCAGTTCAAGGCCACGCTCGGCGCCCTGACCGGCTACATTAAGGGCCGCATCCTTCCCGGGCTGCCGCTCAAGGTGGACTTCGAAAACGTGGAACTCAGCAACATGACCACGAACACGATCGAGCCGGCCACTGCGTTCAACTTCCCCCCGTTGCCGTGGAACTCGGCCCGCTTCCGCTTCGAAGTCCGGCAAGCTCCCGGTGAAGGCAGCACCAAGGCTTTGACGAAGACGATCGACAACAAACTTTTCCAACGCGCCCAGATCTTTTTCGGCCATCCCGAAACGAAGAACTACACCATCGAGGCCGACGT
>JBBRDN010000126.1:0-12920 GCA_038203875.1 Verrucomicrobiota bacterium | reverse complement strand
CCGCAGGATGCGGTTGATGGTCTCGCGGCTCTCGATGACCGTGCGGGCGCCGGCCTCGGTGAGGGGCAGTTCGGCTTTGACGGTGCGTGGGGTCTGGAGCGGCACGGCTTCACGGACCCGCAAGTTGATGGTCGGCTGCATATCCTGCGTGTTTTGGAGCGCAGAACCTATGGCGTGCCGTCGAGCGGCGTCCAGATGCGTTTTGGATTACGATGGGCCGCCCGGCCGGGAGCGTTTCGATCGCCGCTGAAGGATGGAGATCAGAAAACCAGCTGGGCCCGGCCGATCAGGCGGCCTTTGTCGTCGGGCTGTCCGGGCGCGCTGCCGAGCATGTAGTTCAGGTCGAGTCGGAGATCGTCGCCCTTGATGAAGTAGGTCAGCCCGACCGTCCAGGTGTCGGTGGAGTTGCCGGACAAATCGGAGTTGGGATCGAATGAATCGTAGCGGATGCGGGTGACCAGCTTTTTGGCCACGATGTAATAGCCGCCCGAGACCTGGAAACCGCGCGCCTCGACCTTGGCGAAGGGGACCGCGTCGTCCGGCGTGAAGTGGTTGAAGAGGTATTCGCCCGACAGTTCGAGCCGGCCGAGGTTGAACTGGAAATCGGCCCCGACACCGTAGCGTTTGCCGGTGAACGAATTTCCCGTGAAGCCAAACGCGGTCTTGGAGGCGCCCACGCCGTGGTCCTGGAGCGCGTTGACGCCGACGGTGAGGGTTGATTCCTGGTCGAAGAGCGTCCCGCTGAACGGCGTGCCGCTGATGCGGCCGGCATACATGAAGTCATCGTTGTCGTTCGCGCCGGTGTTCACCGATCCGCCGTTGAAGACGCCGAAGTTGTAGTTGAGCCGCTTGGGGATGAGATCGCCCCAGACCGCGACACCGATCTGGCGGCTGTCGGTCATCCGGTCGTTCCCGAGGAACCGTTCGATGAACGGGGTCTTCGTGTCCGACATGAGCTGGGAATACCCGAAGGGCGTCTTGAACTGCCCGATCTTCACGTTGGCGAACTCGAAGCGGTTCCAGTTCATGAAGACGTCCGTGGCCACCGGTTTCCAATTGGCGGATGGCGTCGCGCCGACGGCGTTGTTGCCGATGTCGACTTCGGCTTTGAAGTCGAAGTTCTCCGCGAAGGAACCAGAGATATTGACCCGGGCGCGTCGCAGGAAGAAGCGGTCGTTGATCCCGTTGTAGCGCGAGTCTGGCGCGCTCCCGAATTCGCCATGGGCGTGGAGATAGCCGCCGAGCTTGAGCTTGTTTTCCTTGCCGGTGGGTTTGGCGAGCGGGAGTTCGGATTTGCCGTCCCAGCCGAGTTGTTGCTTCAAGGCTGAGTTCTCCTTCTGGAGGTCGTCGACCTGTGTCTCCAGCTTCCTGAGGCGCTCCTCGATGGAGGCATCGGCCCCGTGCAGAGATACGGTCACGAGGACCGCTCCTGCGAAAACGATCAATGGACTGGTCTTCATTGTTTGGCGGGGCCTCGTCACCCGACTCGGATTCGGAGCCGTTCGGGCCGCGCTTTAGTGTCAGAGCAGTCAACTTGACCGCCACCACCCCGCGCAAGGCCGGGCTTGCGACCGCGCTTGACCACGTGGGCCGTTGTCTCCGGAATCGGCGGATGAATTTGTCTGCACGGACTCGTTTGCTGATGCCGATCATGTTGGCCGTCGCGGTGGCCAACGAAGTCTCCGGTGGCGATTGGCCGCGGTGGCGTGGACCGGAGAACACCGGAGCGGTGGCCGACAAGGCGCAATGGATCGAAAAGCTTCCGGCCGAGGCGAAGGTGATCTGGAAGGTTTCGGCGGGACCGGGGTTTTCCTCGCCCGTGGTCGAAGGGGATCACGTGCTCTTCCTCGACAACCAAGACGACAAGGAAACGATCCATGTCTTCAGCGCAAAAGATGGAAGCAGGCGATGGAAGGAGACGCTCGACACCACGTTCAAGGACTCCCAGGGCCCGCGCGGCCCGCGCTGCACCCCGGTGCTTGATGGCCCGCTGCTTTTCGCGCAGTCCTCCCAGGGCGAGTTCCAATGCCGGGAGGTTGCGGATGGAAAGCTCGTGTGGCGGACGAACTTCGCCGACTTCGGCGCGAAGTTCATCGGCGAAAAAGGAAACGCACCTGGTGCCGTGCGCCATGGCAACAATGGATCGCCGTTGGTCGATGGGGACAACGTCTACGTCCAGGTCGGCGGCACGAACGCGAGCGTGGTCTGCTTTAAGAAGAAGACGGGCAAGGTCGTGTGGGCCTCGGAAAGCGACGTGCCCGGCTATGCAGCGCCGGTCATCGCCTCGGTGGCGGGTGTCAGGCAACTGGTGAGTTTCACCGCCGAGGGCGTGATCGGTCTCGATGTGAAGAGCGGCAAACTTCTCTGGCGGTTCCAGGTCAAGACCGCCTTTGCGCGGCACGTTACGACGCCCGTCGTTGTGGGCGACATGGTCGTTGTTTCGTCGCATCAGGTCGGATTGATCGGGATCAAGGTGTCGAAGGACGGCATGTCGTTTAAGGCGGAGCAGGCGTGGCTGAACAAGGACGGCGCGATGAACTTCTCCAGCCCCGTGGCCGTGGATGGCTACATCGTCGGGCTCGGCCCCAAGAAGGACATTGTCTGCATCGACGCCGCGACCGGCCAACTCGCGTGGTCGCAGCAGGGAATCGTCGCGAGCAGCGCCGACAAGGCCTATGCGGGCTTCATCGGTTTGGGCCGCAATGTGCTCATGCTTTCCGACAGCGGCGAACTGGTCCTCTTCAAGGCCGATCCCAAGGCTTTGGCGGAGCTAGGACGCGTCCAGGTCTGCAGCGCGAACTGGTGCAACCCGGCTTTCGCCAACGGCGTCCTGTTCCTGCGCGACGGAATCAAAGCCGGTGGCGAGCTTATGGCCGTCTCGCTTGCACCGTGATCGGCTGCGCTGTTAACCGTGGTGCTCTCTGCCGGGAAGTTCATCGTTCCCAAGTCCCTTTCTTCGCAGTGTCGGTAGATCGCAGACCATGAATCTTGTTCGAATTGCAATGCGCCGGCCGGTCACAGTGATCGTCCTGACGCTGGCCGTCTGCCTTGGCGCCGTCGTCGCCCTGAAGCGGATGAGCCGGGATATCTTCCCGCCTTTGGGAATCCCCACGATTTACGTGGCCCAGCCTTTCGGCGGCATGGACCCCGCGCAGATGGAGGGCTACCTGACCTACCGCTACGAATATCACTTCCTCTACATCGCCGGCATCGAGCATGTGGAGTCCAAGTCGATCCAGGGAGCTTCGATCATGAAGCTGCAGTTCCATCCGGGCACCGACATGTCGCAGGCGATGTCGGAGACGGTCAGCTATGTGAACCGCTCCCGCGCCTTCATGCCGGCTGGCACACCGGCGCCGTTCATCATGCGGTTCGATGCGGGCAGCGTGGCCGTGGGTTATCTGGTTTTCTCCACCGACAACCCCGACATCACCCTCGGCCAGATGCAGGACCAGGCGCTGAACCGCGTGCGGCCCGCGTTCGCGACCTTGCCCGGCGTATCCGCGCCGCCGCCGTTTGGTGGAAGCTCCCGTGGAATCATCGTGAACGTGAACCCTGACCGGATGCGGTCCTACGGGCTTTCACCGGATGAGATCGTGCAGGCGCTGGCGAGGGGCAACGTCATCAGCCCGTCGGGCAACATGAACCTCGGGGACAAGTATCCGATGGTCCCCGTGAACTCCATCGTCTCGAACATCAAGGATCTCGAGGGCGTCCCGATCCGGCGTGCCGGCGGCGGTGCGGTCTTCGTCCGCGATGTGGCCACGGTCGAGGATGGGGCGGATGTCACCACCTCCTTCGCCTTGGCAAACGGACGCCGCACGGTCTACCTGCCCGTCACCAAACGCAGCGACGCGTCGACCGTCGACGTGGTGGAGCTCGTCAAAAAGAACATCCCCGAGTTCCAGAAGATCCTTCCGGATGGGATCAAGGTCGCCTACGCGTTCGACCAATCGCCGGTGGTGAAGAGCGCCATCAACGACCTGCTTAAGGAAGGCGGCCTCGGTGCAGTGCTGACGGGCCTGATGGTGTTGTTGTTTCTCCGGGACTGGCGCAGCGCGCTGATTGTCGTGATCAACATCCCGATCTCGCTTCTCGCCGCGGCGTTCGGCCTGTGGATCTCCGGCCAGAACATCCACCTGATGACCCTCGGCGGGCTCGCGTTGTCCGTCGGCATCCTCGTCGACGAAGCGACGGTCGCGTTGGAGAACATCCATGCACGGATGGAGAAGGGAGATGATCTCCGGCGGGCCGCGCTCAGCGGCACGACTGAGACGGCGGTGCCCCGGTTGCTGGCGATGCTGTGCATCCTCGCGGTCTTCGTTCCGGCGTTTTTCATGGTCGGTGCGGCCAAGGCGCTGTTCGTTCCACTGGCTCTGGCGGTCGGGTTCGCGTTGTTCGCGTCCTTCATTCTGTCGAGCACCCTGGTGCCCATTCTCAGCGTCTGGCTGCTGCGGGGTCGCGGAAACCACACCAAGGCGGAAGGCGCTTTCACCCGAGCGCAACGCAGCTACGCGGGGTTCGTCGGAGGCATTGTGAAAGCCCGGTGGCTGGTGATCATCGTCTACCTGATCGTCGCCGGCCTGGTGATCGGAGTGATCGGCAAGCGGCTCGGCACGGATATCTTTCCCGCGACAGATACGGGGCAATTTGCGCTCCGCTTCCGTGGGCCGAGCGGGACCCAGGTTGCGATCACCGAGAAGGTCGCCAAGAAGATCCTCGCCACGATCGCCCGCGAAGCCGGCGGCGATGAGACGGTGGAAGTCTCCATTGGCCTGGTGGGCGTCCACAATTCCAGTTTCCCCGTGAACCTGGTCCATCTCTGGAACGGCGGCCCTGAGGAAGGGTGGTTGGCCGTTCAGCTCAAGCGGGATCGCAGCCGGAAGATCGGCGCGTTCAAGGAGCGGCTCCGTGAAGTGCTTTCCAAGGAACTGCCGGACGTGCGCCTTTCGTTCGAACCACAGGACATCGTTTCGCGCGTCATGAGCTTCGGTTCTTCCACGCCGATCGAGGTTGCTGTCAGCGGGCCGAGCATCGCAGCGAGCAAGGCCCATGCGGAGAAGCTGGTCGAGAGCCTCAGGCGCATCCCGTTCCTCCGCGACGTGCAGATAGCGCAGACGCTGGATTTCCCGACGGTGGGTGTGGACATCAACCGTGAGCGCGCCGGCCTGCTCGGTGTGAAGGTGGACGACGTGACCCGCTCGCTCGTGGCGGCCACGACTTCAAGTCGTTTCACGGTCGCGAACTTCTGGGCCGATCCGGCAACCGGCATCAGCTACAACCTTCAGGTGCAGATTCCCGAATCGCGGACGCAGAGCCTGGAAGACCTTGGAAATGTGCCCGTCGCTTCCGATACGGGGCGGACTGTTCTGCTGCGGAACGTGGCCAACATCACGCCGGGCACCGCCGTGGGCACCTACGAGCGCTACAACATGCTGCGGGTCGTCAGCGTGACCGCCAACCTGCACGAGACCGACCTTGGCTCCGCCATGGTCGCGGTTCGCCAGGCGGTCGCGGCGGCCGGCGCACCGGCGGATGCCCGCGCCAAGATCGATGTCCGGGGTCAGTCTGTTCCGCTTGGCCAATTGGGGGACGGATTTACCGGTGGCCTCGGAATCGCGGTCGTCGCGATCTTCCTCCTGCTGACGGCCAACTTCCAGTCGGCGCGGCTTGCGCTGGCGGTTATGTCCACCGTCCCGGCCGTGCTCGCGGGTGTGGTCCTGGCGCTCTGGCTGACCGGCAGCACGCTTAATATCCAGTCCGCGATGGGCGCCATCATGGCGGTGGGCGTGGCCGTCGCGAACGCGATCCTGCTCGTGACCTTCGCGCAGCAGGCGTTGGCCAAGTCCGGAAGCGCTGCCGGTGGCGGACCCGTGTCCGCAGTGGTTGAAGGTTCGTCCGGCCGTTTGCGCGCCATTACCATGACGAGCTCCGCGATGATCGCCGGCATGTTGCCGCTGGCCTTGGGACTCGGCGACGGCGGCGATCAAACGGCGCCGCTTGGCCGGGCGGTTGTTGGCGGTTTGCTGGCGGCGACGGTCGCGACGCTGTTTGTCCTGCCGGCCATGTATGTCGCGCTCGCTCCCGAGGCGGGTCGGTCGCCGTCGCTTGATCCCGATGATCCGTTGGCAACCAAGGCAACCTGACGGAAACCCATTTCATGAAGAAACGATTCTCTCAACGATTCGCCCTGTTGGTCGCGGGGTTGTCTCTCCTCCGAGGAACCGCAGGCCACGCCCTTGCGGCGGATCCGATCGAGGTCCGCGTGGTTCAGGCGGCACGCGCCGATGTCTCCCGGTTCGTCACGCTTCCCGGCAACATCCGGCCCAACCAGCAGGCGACGCTCTACGCCAAGATTCCAGGATACCTGAAATCCATCTCCGTCGACCGTGGCGACAAGGTGATGGCCGGCCAGGCGCTCGCCGAGATCGAAGCCCCCGAACTCGAGGCCGACCTGTCGCGCTATGCGGCCGATCTCGCGCGGGCGAAGGCCGAAGCGGCCACGGCGAAGATCGAGACCGATCGATTCACCAAGGCGGCCGCGTCCTCCCCGGACCTCGTGCCTGCCCAGACGCTGGATTCATCGAAAGGCCGGCTCACGACCGCCGAGGCCGGTGTCATCGCTGCGGAAGCGGGGTTGCAACGGACCCGGACGCTCCTCGGCTACAGCCGGCTTCCGGCGCCGTTCGGCGGAGTGGTGACGGCGAGGTTCGTCGATGCGGGCGCGTTTATTCCAGCAGCCACGGCGGGCAGTTCCGCGGGCAACGCGGCCGTGCTGACGTTGATGGATTTCTCCACCGTGCGCGTGCAGGTGGCGGTGCCGGAGAGCGAGGCTTCGTTGGTGAAGGTTGGGCAGCCGGTCCGCGTCAGCGTCGATGGGCTTCCGGGCAGGATGTTCAGTGGCGCCGTCAGTCGTCATGGATATGTCCTGGACGAGTCGACGCGGTCGCTCCAGTGCGAAGCCGATTTTCCGAACGCCGACATGGTCCTGCGTCCCGGGATGTATGCCACGGTCCGGGTCGGAGTTGAGACCCATGCTGGGGTGTGGAGCGTCCCAAGCGCGGCCGTGTTGACGGAGAAGGCGGTGTCCTCCGTGTTCGTCGTGGAAGGTGATAAAGTAAAGAAGACGCCCGTCACCATTGGCTTCAATGACGGGGCGAGGATCGAAATCCTCAAGGGCGTCGCCGAGGGGGCATCGATGGCCGTCGCGATGAAAGGAGTCCTCGCGGACGGAGCATCCATCAAACCGGTGGAGGCGAAGTGAAAATGTTGCCCAGCGCCAAAGCCGGATTGTTCGCGTGTCTCGGAGCAATGCTCTCCATCGGATTCACGGCGGTTGCCGCCGACTCCGTCGAGAAGCCGGTCCGCGTCGATCTCGCGACCACGTTGCGCCTGGCCGGGGCCGACAATCTGGACATCCGTCTCGCGCGCGAAAAGATGACCGAAGCGAAAGCCGTCGATGAGGCGGCGACCTGGCAGTTCTTTCCTTGGCTTTCGCCGGGGATTTCCTACCGCGCCCACGACAACCGCATCCAGAACGTCGAAGGGCGGATGATCGACGTGTATCGCGACAGCACGAGTTTCGGGCCGTCGCTGATGCTCCAGTTGGACATCGGTGAGTCCATCTACCGCAAGCTGGCGGCAAGCCGCTTGTCCAGCGCGGCCGCTCATGGGGCCGAGGTAAAGCTGCAGGATACGCTTTCATCGGCTGTCGCGGCCTACTTCGACTGTGCCGAAGCGCAGACCGGCGTCGCGTTGGCGCGGGAAAACGTCACGTTGTCCGAAGAGTATTCCCGTCAGCTTGAGAGAGCCGGCGACGCAGGGCTCGCCTTTCGGGGAGACGTGCTGCGTGTCAAATCGCAGATGGAACGGCAACGGGCCGAGTTCGCGGCCGCTGGCGAGAAGCAGTCCCTCGCTTCGACCCGCCTGGGACAGATCTTGCGGATCAATCCCCGGATCCAGTTGCTCGCCCAGGAGTCGGAGCTTACCCCGGTCGTGCTCGTCCAGACGAACACTCCGCTCGGTGAACTCATCCAGAAGGCGCTTGGTCGTCGTCCGGAGATCTTCGAATCGCAGGCGAACGTCGAAGCGGCTACCGAGGCCCGGAAAGGCGCACGCTACGGTCCGCTCTACCCGTCGCTCGGAGCGCAGGTGTTTGTCGGAGGATTGGAAGGTGGCAACCAGGTTTCCCATACAAGCGCGGCGGAATCCCAAGACTACCAGGTCACTCTATCGTGGAGAATCGGGCCCGGAGGCATCTTCGACCGGAGCCGCACCCGTTTGGCGGAATCCCGGCTCCGCTCGGCCGAGTTGGTGTCGTCCAAGACCCGGGAGGAAATCTCGCGACAGGTGGCCGATGCGCTTGCGACTTCGGTTGCCGCGGGCGAGAAGCTCGCGCGGTTGACGTCCGCGATGGCCGCCGCCGAAGAGGCGTTTCGGTTGGCCCGGAGCCGCCGCGAATTCGGCATCGGTGTCGTGGCCGAAACGATCCTGGCTGAACAGGAGTTTACCCGGCTTCGTCTGGATCATCTGAACGCCATCGGCCGCCACAACAAGGCGCAGTATCAGCTGCTAAGGGCAACGGGAGATCTCGGAGTGTCGGCGGGCTCGGACCCGCGGAAACAGTGACCCGCTTGTTGGCGCTGATCGTTGAAAAACAAAAAGGCCCGCGTCGATGCGACGCGGGCCTTGTGCTTTGAAAGGGTCGTTCAGACGAACTGGGTCTTGCCGGGAACGGCCAGCTGATAGAGTCCGGAATCCATCGGACGGACGAGCGGTTCTGCATCCATCGATAGGTTCTTCGGCATCGTGTCGAGCTGGGAATTGAGCGCGTCGTCCCAGGAGATTTCCTTGCCGGCGTAGGTCGACATGCGGCCGAGGATCGCGGTGAGCGAGCTCTTTGCGCCGTTCTCGGCTTCGCTGTAGGGAGTGTTGTTCTTGATAGCCGCGAACAGGTCGTCGTGCTCCTGCTGGTAGGGATCCTTGGCTTTGCCCTGGAAGCGCCAGGCGTTGTCACCGGTGATGACATTGCGCTCAAGGTCCGCCTTGCCCTTGGTGCCGATGGCGTGGTGGCTGACGTCGTTCCAGCAGCCGAGCTGGTGGCGGCACTGGCTGAAGCAGACCGAGCCGTCGGCGTAGGTGAACTCGACGACATGGTGGTCGAAGATCTCGCCGTAGTCCGGGCCCTTGCGGGTTTCGCAGCCGCCGTTGCCGCGGGCTTTTACCGGGTAGCCGTTCTTCACCCAGTTGATCATATCGAGGTTGTGGATGTGCTGCTCGACGATGTGGTCTCCGCAGAGCCACACGAAGTAATACCAGTTGCGCATCTGGTATTCCATTTCGGTCAGCTTGCGGCCGGCCGTCTTCTCGAGCTGCGCGCGGGTGCGGACCCAGGGAGTGTTGCCGTTCCAGTAGGCGCGGGTCGCGACGACATCGCCGATCTGGCCGTCATGGATGCGCTTCATGACCTCGATGTGTCCGGGATGGTGATGGCGCTGGAGACCGACACCGACCTTGAGGTTCTTCTGCTTGGCCACTTCGGCAGCGGCGAGGAACTTGCGGACACCGGGGCCGTCCACGGCCACGGGCTTCTCGGTGAAGACATGTTTGCCCTGACGGACGGCTTCCTCGAACTGCATCGGGCGGAAGCCGGGAGGCGTGGCGAGGATGACGACGTCGCACGAGGAGATGGCCTGCTTGTAGGCTTCGAATCCGACGAACTTGCGGCTGTCGGGCACTTCGACCTTGTCGCCGTGGATTTTCTTCAGGTCGTTCAAGGTCCCGTCCATCTTGTCCGGGAACACATCGGCTACGGCGACGAGCCGGGTCTTGGCGGACGTGTTGCTGAGGGCTTGGCTTGCGGCGCCGGTTCCGCGGCCGCCGCAACCGACAAGGGCGACACGGAGGATGTCGGAGCCTTGGGCGTGGGCGAACCGTTCAACGGAAAGGCCGCCGGCAAGGGCGCCGGCGGCAAGGGCGCCCGACGTCTTCAGGAAGCCCCGGCGATTGAGGGGAGATTCGTGGGAGGGTGTGTTCATGTTCGATCGAGTGTGCTTGGATTCGCCCGGTTCGACGCACAGCCGTGCAGGGTATTTGCCTGCGATGGCTGACATTTCCGGGAACAGATTGTGATTAACCGCACCAAAGCAGGAATGTCCAATCCGAATCCCCAAGATCTCCCCCCGTCCTCCCGGAGCCGCCATCGGGCTTGTCCGGGCGACGGGAAGCCGCCACGCTCCACGCATGATCTCCCCGATGACCCGCCGCCGTTGGATCGTGTCCGCCTTCGCCTGCCTCGCCATCGGTGCTGCGCCGCTGGCGAACGCCGCCGATGGCGGATACTCCTACTGGGCCTATTTCGGCACCTACACGGGCGCGAAGAGCAAGGGCATCCACGCCGCCGAGTATGACGCCGCCAGCGGCAAGGTGGGCGCGCCCAAGCTCGTCGCCGAATTGCCGAACCCGACTTTTCTCGCGGTCGATCCCTCGGGGAAACGTCTCTATGCGGTGGGCGAAGTCGGTGACTTCGAGGGCAAGAAGGGCGGCGTCATCCGCGGCTACTCGATCAATGCCTCGACCGGCGACCTCAAGGCGATCAACAGCCAATCGACCATCGGCGGCGGGCCTTGCCACGTTTCGATAGACCCGAGCGGCAAGGTCGCTCTTGTCGCGAACTACGGGGGCGGAAGCGTCGCTTCATATTCGGTGGCGCCCAACGGGATGCTGTCCGAAGCGAAGACTTTCATCCAGCACACCGGCAGCAGCGTGAATCCCGGCCGGCAAAAGGAGCCGCACGCGCATTCGTTCAACGCCTCGAAGGACGGCCGGTTTGGCTTCGCGGCGGATCTCGGCATCGACAAGATCAACGTCTACAAGATCGATCCGGCGATGGGAACCGTCACGCCGAATGAGCCTGCGTTCGTTTCCCTGAAACCCGGCAGCGGCCCGCGCCATTTCGCATTCCATCCGGACGGCAAACACGCCTTCGTAATCAACGAGCTCCTCTCGACTCTGACGCTGTTCCGCTACGATGCGAAGGGCGGCGTCCTGACCGAGGTCCAGACCGTCAGCACGCTTCCGGGCGAGGTGAAGGGAAGCAGCACTGCGGAAGTCGTGGTGCATCCTTCGGGCAAATTCGTCTACGGTTCGAACCGCGGCCATGACAGCATCGCGATCTTCCAGTTCGATGCCGCCAAAGAGTCGTTGACGCCCAGTGGCCACGTGAAAACCGGTGGCAAGACGCCGCGCAACTTCGCGTTGGATCCGAAGGGTGGGTTCCTCTTCGCCTGCAACCAGAGCTCCGATTCGGTGTTTGTCTTCAAGGTTGATCCGGCCAACGGCGCGCTTGAAGCCACGGGCGCCAAGTTGGAGATAGGCTCCCCTGTCTGCGTCCGTTTCGCACCGCGGTCCAACTAGGTCGTCCTCCGTCGCCCAATTGCATCCATGAAACCCACACTCGCGTTTCGCCCGTGGATTTTTGCCGTGATCGGCTTCGCCGCGGCCGTCTCCGCGGCGGTTGCGCAGGTCCCGGCACCGGGGTCGTCCCGCCAATCGCGGCCCGCGCATTTGGCGGTCCCCGGTTCCAAGCCCGAAACGATCCGCCCCAACTTCGTCGTCATCCTCGTGGACGACCTCGGTTGGCGTGATCTCGGCATCGGTGGCGGCCAGCTCTACGAGACGCCCAACATCGACAGATTTGCCCGGTCGGCGGTTCGGTTCACGCAGGCCTATAGCGCCTGCACCGTGTGTTCGCCGACCCGGGCTGCTTTGCTCACGGGCCAATACCCGGCCCGTCTCCACATCACCGACTGGATCGCAGGCCATGTCCGTCCCAAGGCCAAACTGCGCGTGCCCGACTGGACAATGGAGCTCCCGGCGGAGACGACGACCATAGCGGAACTGCTCAAGGGCGTGGGCTACTCCACCGCCCTCATCGGCAAGTGGCACCTCGGCGGGACCAATTCCACTCCGGAACATCACGGCTTCGACCTGAACCTGGGCGGGACGGAAAAGGGCCAGCCGCCGAGCTACTTCTCGCCCTACAAGATCCCCACGCTCAAGGACGGCCCCATCGGCGAATACCTGGTCGACCGCGAAGCCGACGAAGCGGTGAAATTTATCCAGGCCCACACCAACAGCCCGTTCTTCCTCTACCTGCCGAGCTACTCCGTCCACACGCCGATCCAGGCCAAGCCCGAGAAGATCGCCAAGTATCGCGAGAAGCTGGCCAAGGTCGGAGGCATCCACACGAACCCGGCCTACGCCGCGATGATCGAAAGCCTGGACGAAGGCGTGGGCCGAATCCTCGAAACCTTGAAGAAGCTGAAGCTCGACGACCGCACCGTCGTCGTCTTCACCTCCGACAACGGTGGATTGATCCCCGTGACTTCGAACCTGCCGCTCCGCGATGGCAAAGGCTCGGCCTACGAAGCCGGCATCCGCGTGCCGCTGTTCGTCCGCTGGCCCGGGCATTCCCGGACCAACACCACCGTGACCGCCCCCATGATCACCCAGGATTTGTTCTACACCTTTGCCGAGATGGCCAATGCGCCGCTTCCGCCCACATTGCCCCGCGACGGAACGTCTCTCACGGCCTCGTTGGAGAAGGGCCTCGACCCGCGCCGGGACTCCATCTACTGGCATTATCCGCACTACCATCCCGGAGGCGCCACTCCCTACAGCGCCGTCCGCCGGGGCAAGTGGAAGCTCATCGAATTCCTCGAGGACCATCACGTGGAACTCTACGATCTGGAGGCCGATCCCGGAGAACGGAAAGATCTCTCGCCGCTCATGCCGCACGTGAGGGACACCCTGAAGCGGTCCCTCGAATCCTGGCGCGACCAGGTCGGTGCCCAGATGCCCACCGCCAACCCCGGCTACGACCCGATCCAACCGGCTCCCAAGGCCGCGAAGGAGAAGGC
>JBBRDN010000125.1:0-13140 GCA_038203875.1 Verrucomicrobiota bacterium | reverse complement strand
GTGGTGCTGTTCCACGACACGAACGTGATCAGCAAGATCGTCGGGCAACCGCTGCCCCTGCGCATGGATCCGCTTCGGCGCGTCCGGGGCTGGTCCGACATGGCGGAAGCCGTCGGAGTCGAATGGCGGCGGCTTCACGCGGAAGATCCCCGTGCGTTCATCATCGCCAACCACTACGGGATCACCAGTCAGGTGGCGTTTTATCTGCCCGAAGCGAGGAAGGATCCGAAGAACAACCCCATCGCCTTCTACATGGCCACGGGAGCGCCGGACAACCAGTTCGCCTTCTGGCCGAGCTACCTCGACCGCAAGGGCGCCAGCGCCATCTATTTCCACCAGCTTTCCGACCACCAGCCGGCCAGCGGCTGGTTCTTCGACTGGATCGCAGGAAACAGCTTCGAATTCGTCCTGGCCGAGGACTCTGCGCCGGTGCCCGATGTCGTGCGCAGCCAGTTCACGGAAGTAATACGCGTCGGCGTCCGGGAGATCGAATACCGCGGCAACGTCATCCGCCGGATGGAACTCTACGAATGCCGGGGCCTGCGTTGAGCGGGATCCTTCCGGCGCGGAGCCAACAACGCCTTGCCGCTTTCGTCGTCCGAACGGTATGAACACGGCCGTTCCCGACACCGTCCATCCTGCTCACACCATGAACACCATTCCCCGTCGCCAATTCCTCGGAGCCCTCGCCACCGCCGCCGTCGCCGCGCCGTTTCTCCGGCCGGCCGTCGCAAGCGCCGCCACGGGCGGATTGCCCGCCTCGCTCAAGACCGGCGGCTTCGCCATCGGCGCGCAGGCCTACACCTTCAACCGCTTCTCCGTGATGGAGGCGATCGAGTTCAATGCGCGGGCGGGCGGCAAGGTCATCGAGTTCTACCCCGGCCAGAAGCTCAGCAAGGAGGAGCCGACGAAGAAGTGGGACCACAACGCCACCGACGAGGTCTTCGCCCAGGTGAAGGCGCAGCTGGACAAGTGGAAGGTCACGCCCGTGAACTACGGCGTCGTGGGCATCCCCAAGGACGAGGCCGGTGCGCGCAAGGTCTTCGAGTTCGCCAAGAAGCTCGGCCTCTACGGCGTCACCACCGAATCGACCGACGCCATCGACACCATCGAAAAGATGGTCAAGGAATTCGACATCCGCTGCTGCTACCACAACCACCCGCGCCAGCCGAACAACGCCAACTACAAGGTCTGGGACCCGAACTACATTCTCGAGCTCACCGGCAAACGCGACGAACGCATCGGTTCGTGCGCCGACATCGGACACTGGGTCCGCACCGGGTTGAAGCCCGTGGACTGCCTCAAAATCCTGAAGGGCCGCGTGCTCAGCAGCCATCTCAAGGACCGCATCAGCCAGCCCGGCGAGGACGTGGTCTACGGAAACGGCATCTCCGACGTCCCGGGCGTCCTTGACGAACTCCATGCCCAGAACTTCCAGGGCAACATTTCCGTCGAGTTCGAATACAACTGGGACCACAGCCTGCCCGACGTCGCCCAGTGCATCGCCTTCGTGCGCGGCTACGGCCGGGCCAAGGGCTGGAGCTGATCCGGGTTCATCCGTTCATTCCCACCTCGGCTCGCGCCCCATCAAGTGCCGCACGAAGTAGTCGGCGCGGCGGCGGCGGCCGTAGTTGCTCTCGGCTGATCCGTGGTCGGAACCCGGAATGACCAGCAGGTCGAAGTCCTTGTCGGCTTTGATGAGCGCATTGACGACCTGCATGGTCGAGGCGGGGTCCACATTGTGGTCCACCTCGCCCACGACGAGCATCAGCTTGCCTGTGAGTTTGTGGGCGTCCTCCACGTTGCTGCTGCGCTTGTAGCTGTCGTCCACCGGCCAGCCCATCCAGAGCTCGTTCCACCAGATTTTGTCCATGCGGTTGTCGTGGCAGCCGCAGTCGGAGACGCAGACCTTGTAGAAGTCGCCGTGGTCCAACATGCCTCGGGTGGAGCTCTGGCCGCCGGCGGAACCGCCGTAGATCCCGACGCGCGAGATGGACATCTCGGGGTGTTTCGCGGCGGCGGCCCTGATCCACAGCTTGCGGTCGGGAAAGCCGGAGTCGGCCAGGTTTTTCCAGGCGACGTCGTGGAACTTCTTCGAGCGGTGGCTTGTGCCCATGCCGTCGATCTGCACGAGGATGAAGCCGAGTTCGGCCAACTCCGACATGTGGCTGAAGTTCGGTTTGAATTCCTTGGGCACGAACGCGGAATGCGGGCCCGCGTAGATGTTTTCGATCACCGGATACTTCCTGGCCGGGTCGAAGTTCGAAGGCCGGAGGATGATCCCGTGGATGTCGGTCACGCCGTCGCGCCCCTTGGCGACGAATCGCTCGGGCGTCTTCCATCCCGTCGTCGCCAGCGCCTTGGATTCGGCGGTGTCGAGCACGGCGATGAGTTTGCCGTCCTCGCTTCGACGTAGTTCGTGCGCGGGCGCCTGGTCCACGCGGGACCAAGTGTCGATGAAGTGGTTGCGATCCGGCGAGAAGTTGACGGTGTGGTTGCCGTCGCCCTCGGTCAGGATCACGAACGCGGAGCCGTCGAGGTTCACGCGGCAGAGATGCAGGTAATACGGATCTTGGCCGGGCCGCACACCGCCAGCCATGAACCAGACCTGGCGTTTCGTTTCGTCGACTCGTTCCACGCTGCGGACAACCCATTCGCCCTTGGTGATCTGGCTTTTGACCGAACCGTTCGCCGCATCGACCAGCCACAGGTGGTTCCAGCCGTCGCGCTCGGACATCCAGACCAGTTCGCGAGTTGGCTCGATGCTTTGGAGGAACATCTTCCCGGCATAGTCGATGAAGGTCGCGCTCTTCTCCTCGACCAGTGTCGAGACGGCGCCGTTGTCCGCTTCGATCGCGAGCACTCGGAGAACCTGATGTCCGCGCTGGTTGTAGAGAAGCGTGAACCGCTTCGAGTCCGGCTCCCAGCGTTGGCGCGAGAGCGCGAAGGGATTGTCGAAGAGCGCGCTTGGAACCGGAAGCTGCTTGTGGCTCGCAATGTTGAACAGCTGCGGCCGCGGCTTGGCGAGGACGTCACCCGGTTTGAGGTAGTCGAAGGTGAGAAGCTTCGGCTGGACCTGGTCCTTGGGAGACGACTCCACGATGTGGATCCTGTGTTCCTGTGCTTTGGTGGCGCGCGTGGCGATGAGCTTCAGGGAATCCGGCGACCAATAGAACTCGCCGTTGTAGGGATCATCGGCCGTGCCGTCGGTGCTCAGCGCAGATTCCTTCTGATCAGCCGCGTCGCGCAGGTGGACGTTGTTGTCTTTGATGAACGCGGTCCACTTCCCGTCGGGCGATTGTCCGCGTGGGGTCGTCCTTCGCGCGCGGCGTTGCGCGGGCTCTTCGGTGTTTGGACTGGCGGTCTTGATCTCCGCCGTGGCCGGTTCGTCCGAGGCCTCGAACGCGGCCATCGTCCGGCCGTTCGCGGCGGCGATCCAGATGTGTCCGGAGAACGTGTGCTGATCGCGTTGTGCGCCTGCCGCCAGTTTACCGTAGCTTGTGCGGGCACCGGCCGTATCGAGCCAGAAAATCTCCACTTCGGTGTCCGACAGGTTGTGGAACGAGATCGACGTTTCTCCGCCTGTTCGTGTGCTCGCGCGCGGCAGCGAACCGATCGTTAGATCGGTCAATGCGTTCGATGCGCCCTTGATTGCGAGGACCGTTCCTGTCGCCGGTCGGAACTCCCATCCTTCGCCCGCGAAGCGGAACCGAACCGCGGCGCCCGCCTGCTTGAACTCCAGGCCTTCCAGAGTCAGCGCGGTCGCGGAGACCTTGCGGCCGCTGGCCTTGGCCAAAGCTGTCGCGAGCGCGGCGTGGTCGAAGGCCGGCTTGCGTGTGCCCGTGACGGCGTCCACGAGGACGAACTCGGCGGAGCCATTCGTCGCGGTCTGGCGCCGGAACCATAGCTGGGTGCCGTTGGTCAGCCAGTTCACGGTCAGACGCGCGTTGAGCACTTTGCCTTCGGTCGTGCGACGAATGGCAAAGGCCCGTTCGTAGTCGGACTTGGAACCCTGCGCCATGGCGTCGCCGCCGCTGAGCGCGATCAAAAGCACGATGCACGGAATGAGTCGGTTCAAGGACCTGGACGAAGAGGTTTCGCCGACGGTTCCCAGGGTGGTCATGGCAAAAGTGTGGACCAAACCCGGCCTGCCTGTCGCCTGGAGTCTTGGCGGCAGGATCGGGCCGGCCCCGAAACGAGTGGAGGGCCGTAACGGACTTCTTCAGCAGTTGAACCGGTTCAGATGACGCGCGCCCAAAGCAGCTTCAGGTAGAGGCTTTCAGGACAGTTCGACATGACGGGATGATCCTCTCCGGCGCCCGTGCGGTCGACGTATTGGAGCTTTCGGCCATTGCGATGAGCGGCCTTGGTGGCGATGCGCTCGAAGTGGTCCGGCGACAACTGCCCTGAGCAGGAGCAGGTGACAAGGAGGCCGCCCGGAGCCACGAGCGAAATGGCGAGGGCGTTCAAGTCCTCATACTTGGCGAGACCTTCGTGGGCTTCCTCCTCGCTGAAGATGAGCTTGGGCGGATCGCAGATGACGACATCCCACTTCAGGCCGTTCTGCTGCATCTGGCGGGCGTAGCTGAAGGCGTCGCAGTGGACCCAATCGATGCGTGCATTGTTGAGGTTCGCGTTGCGCTTGGCCTGGGCGATGGCCTTCTCGTCGAGATCCACGCCCGTGACCTCGGCGGCCTCACCCTTGGTCTTGGCGGTGATGGAGAAGCCGCCGGTGTAGCAGCAAAGGTCGAGCATCCGTTTGCCGCGCGTCCATTGGGCGATGCGTCGGCGGTTCTCGCGTTGGTCGCAGAAGAACCCCGTCTTGTGCCCGGCCTCGAAGTCGATCTCGTAGCGGATGTCATGTTCGCGGATCTTGACTGACTTCACCGGATCACCGGGGAGTTTGGCCGGTTGGATGCCCTCGACGCGGCCGATGAATTCATCGACCTCCAACACGAAGCGCTTGGTTCCGAGCCGTTCGTGCAGCATGGGCAGCCACTTGGGCAGGCGTTGGAAGATGCCCAGGCTGTGGACCTGGACGCTGAGCACGTCGGCAAACTTGTCGATGATGAGGCCGCTCAAACCGTCGCCGTCGGAGTTGACCACGCGAAATGCGTCCGTCGTTTCGGGCAGGCGCAGCGAGTTCAAGCGCATGTCGAGCGCACGTTCCAGCAGCAGCGTGAAGTAGGTCTCATCGATCGCTTCATGCCCGTGGTAGAGGGATCGCAGCGGGACGCGCGCCTTGGGATTGTAGAGGCCGGCACCGAACGGTTGTCCGTCCTTGCTGTAGATTTGCACGAGGCTTCCCGCCTTCGCGTCCGGCGACGCGCCACGGATCATCGCAGGGTAAATGGTCGGATGGAAACTGTAGGTCTTAAGCTGCACCCAAGGCGTGCGCCATCCCTCGCTTCCCGGCGGTGGACCCTTGGGGGCGGGAGGATTTGGAACCGCCGGCCGCGCGGGGCGATAGGGGCGGTTCGATTGCCATGGTCTCGAGCTGGAAGGAAGCGGGTTCATCCGGCGCTTGGGTTAAGCCGTGTGCCGCTCAGTGGCAATGCTGTTCAGCCGCATTCTACTTCTTGCGGGCTTGGGCCGTGGCCTTTGCCGGGAAGATCCGGATCTTCCGAGCAGGAACGTAGTCGCTGCGGATATCTCCGAGAAATGGCTTATCGTGCCGATAGGCCGCGAGGCTCTCCAGATCGACTTCGGCACCGATCACGCACTCGTCATCACCCGCGTCGGCGACGATCTCGCCGTGGGGATTCACGATCAGGCTGCGTCCCGAGTAGGACAGATGCGGATCGTGTCCGATGCGGTTTACTCCGGCCACCCAGCATTGGTTTTCGATGGCCCTTGCCTGGAGCAGCTTCACCCAATGGGCCAGCCGCGCATCCGGCCAGCTCGCGATGAACGTCATCAACTGCGCTCCAGCTCTCGCTGCGGGACGCTGGATCTCGGGGAAGCGTAGATCGTAGCAGATGAACGGCGCGACGAGGCACCCGTGCCACCGGAAGAGCAGCGGCTCCTTGCCGGCGGAGAAGTTGTCCGCCTCGCCGCCAGGCGCGAACGGCTGGAGCTTCCGGTAACGCGCTACTTCCGATCCATCGGGTGAAAACACGACGCATTCATTCCCCGGCTTGCCGCGCGTTCCTCCGGCCACGACGCCACCCATGACGTAAACCCGGCGCTCCTTGGCGACAACGCGGAGGAACTTCTCCGCGGCCCGCGCCGTGCCTTCGACGACGATCGAGCGGTTGAAGCTGAACCCGGTGGAGAACATCTCTGGAAAGATCACCAGCGAACCGTCATCGAACCGTGATCCTGAAATCAGGTCGCGCAGGCTCCGGATCGTCGCGGTCTTGTTCTCCCAGTGGATATCGTGTTGGACACAGTAGACGTGCATCGCTACGGACTACACTTGTTCCCGGAGTTGGGCGACGCCGAAGTTCCGCACCGCTGAGTCCACGTCTGGCATCAACGCATCCAAATTGGATGATTCATATAATTAGCCTTTGACGAAGAACGGTGCGCTTCGCTACAAACTGCGCCCTCGGAAATGAACACTCAACCCACAACGTCAATAGCCGGTGCGCAGCGGAGGACCTGGTCCTCCGTTGGCAAGCCCGTCGGATTGGCCGAAGGGTTTACGGTTCAGGCAATGTGTGGCGGGTATCGCGACCAGAGCCTTAATCACGAGCTAGAAGGCCGTATCGTGGAGGTGGACGCCTAGGATTTGGAGACGATTTCTCCCAACCCTGTCCACCTGAGTGGACAGGGTTTTTTGTTTTACGGATCAACGGACAGACAGATCGCAAACGACATCAGAACGAAATGACGACAAGTGACCGTCCCGAGGGGCGGAACTGCAGCGGCCAGATTGCGGCGAAGGCGCCGACATATAATTTCCCCGTTTCTACAGACGAAGGGCTTCGGAGGAGGTGTGCCCCAAACACCGAAACGTCCACCGTGAAATACCCGTGGCCGCAGCGATAACCACCTGCGACGGTGTTTGTTCTTTGTTGAAATGGCACGGCCCGGGTCGTCGAACACGATCCGGGCCTTTTAATTTCCAAATCTTGCAGTGGTGTCCGCGTCGGCATCTGAAAAATGAACGCCGGTCCAGCCCGAGTGGTGGCTGGTGTGGAGCTCCGAAGGGAGATGAACGGCCTAAGCCGTCCTCTCCCTTCGGCGCGCAGAGTGTCCGCGCGAACTTGGGCGCGTCCCCTTCGGGGCGATGATCGGGTGGGAATCCTGGTCCGCTGCATCTTTCACACGCCGCGCGCCAGCCGCGCAGCCCGGCCTCCAAATCCAGGCATCCGTGGGGCAGCACCACGGCGGCGTGCCACTTTTACGGGAGGCGATCCGACCACCGGCCCGTAAATCCGGTGTCGCAAAACATTGCCGGAAGCGACGACTGGAGCGTTACCAGCGCCTCCCACCATTTGCCGGATCCGTAGCTCAATTGACAGAGCGTCCCGTTGTCTGCGGGAAGGTTGAGGGTGCGAATACCTTCGGGTCCGCCATTTTCATTCGGAACGTAGCTCAGTTATCAGAGCGCCCGGCTTGGGACCGGGAGATCGCAGGTGAGAATCCTGCCGTTTCGACCATTTCCACTGCGCGGTGGGATAACAGTAGTCCATCCGGTTGTTAACCGGGACGGTGCTGGTGCGACTCCGGCCCGCGCAGCCATTTCCGCTCCGGTAGCTCAAACAACAGAGCGGCGGACTTCTAAGCCGCGGGTTGCAGGTGGGAATCCTGCTCGGAGCGCCAGTTTTCATCAGGGCTTATTGTCAGCAGCAGACGGCCGCGCTTGGAACGCGGAGGACGCAGGTGCGATTCCTGCCGCCCTGACCATTTCCCTTCCGTAGCTCAAAAGCAGAGCGCCCGGCTGATAACCGGAAGACGTTGGAGCGTTACCAGCCGGAAGGACCAATTCGAGTAGCCGCCGACGTGAGGCGGCGGAGTCACCCCGTGTAGCTGAGGCAGATTAGCGCCTCCCTGAAGAGGAGGAGACGCCGGTGCAATACCGGCTGCGGGGACCATTCTTTGGAATGACAACTACCCAGCGTAGCTCTCGGGTTTTGGCCTTCGGCATTCGTCATTTCCCTCCGCTCCCAAGGTGTAACAGATCTGCACGTCTCCCTGCGAAGGAGAAGGCTCGTGGTGCAAGTCCACGTGGGAGCGCCAGTTTCGTCCCTGGTTGCAAAGCAGCCCCAGCACCCGGCCTTTCATGCCGGGACCAGCCGGTGCGAGACCGGCCAAGGACGCCAGTTTCATGTTGGCCATGATGTAGCAGCAGCATCCCGCGCTGTGAACGCGGCAGGGCACGGTGCAAGTCCGGCTGGCCAACCCAATTTCACGTCCCGTTGGCCGATCAGTTCAGGCGGCGGTTTGCAGAACCGCAGAGGTAGGTGCGACTCCTGCACGGGACTTCATTTTCGACGCCAAGGAGGCGTTCTGCGGGATTGGATGGCTCCAAGCTAGGTCTCATAAACCCGGTCCCGGTGGTTCGATTCCACCTCCCGCTACCATTTCACGCATCGCGAGCTCGGGAAGAAGAGCGACGGCCTTTTAAGCCGCGCGGTCAGGGTGCGACGCCCTGGCGATGCACCACCTTTCGGAATGACGAGGCTCGAAGGCCAAAGGCCGAATCTGCCCGAGCCTCATTGTCCCCCGAGGCTCTGGGTTCGAATCTTCGTCATTCCTTTGGCCTTCGGGGATTCGTCCTTCTGATTGCCATTCGCCGCAGTAGCCCAATTGGCAGAGGCGTCCCGCTCAGAATGGGAAGGTTGAAGGTTCGAATCCTTCCTGCGGCACCAACTTCCCGTAGCCGCCGACGTGAGGAGGCGTTCCTGTGCATACCTGCCAGGACTCCGCCTCATGACTTGGGCGGATACACTTTCGGAGCGTCAATCGGTCGAGGAACCGGGCCGCGGTGCTAACGCGGACGCGCCTTCGCTGGTGTGTGGTGCAAGTCCACGACGCTCCGCCATTTGTTCCACTGCCGGGTCGGCTAACAGCAGGCCAGCGTCCTTTGAAGACGCTCGTGATGGTGCGATTCCATCCCCGGCAGCCACGTTCTCTGAGGGGAGTGATGTAGTATTGGAGCAATGGGTTTTCCCATTTTCCAAGCAAACCAACACTCAAGATCTCCATCACTCCAACTCCGCAAATCCATGAGCATCCTGAACCAATCCATTGTTCTCGTCCTGAACCGGAACTGGCAGGCCATCAATACGCGCACCCCGGCCGACGCCTTCTGCCAGCTCGCCACCGGCGCGGTCACCGCGCTCGATGTCGATGGCGACAACCTCCGCCCCGTCACCTGGGCCGAGTGGATCACCCTGCCGGTCCGTGAGCAGGACCGGTTCGTCACGACCGTCCGCGCACGCATCCGCATCCCCACCGTCGTCATCGTGGTAAACTATAGTCGCGTGCCGACACGCCGGCCGGCGTTCAATGCCCGCAACCTGCGTGAGCGCGACGGCAACCGCTGCCAATACACCGGCCGCGTCCTCGGTCCCGACGAGGGCAACATCGACCACATCCTGCCGCGCAGCCGCGGCGGCCGGGACACGTGGGAAAACTGCGTCTGGGCCGCGCGCGAGGTGAATACCCGCAAGGGCAACCGCCTCCCCGCGGAGGCCGGCCTTCGCCTCCTCCGTGCGCCCTTCGCGCCGAATGAGCTGCCCGTCACCGCGTTCATCCGCAATGCCCACGCCATCCCCGAGTGGGAACTGTTCCTCAGCACCTGAAACCATCGGCGACCGGATTCGTCCGGCCGCCACATCCCAAAGAAAGGAGTCCCCATGAAAACCGTCATCCGTTATCAGAGCCAGTTGCCTGTCCGCCGCAGCTACAAGCCCGCCCGGCGACTCCGCTTCGTCCCATCCAATCCGCTTGCCTGCCGTCGCATCGCGAAGTCCGCCATGTCGGATGTTTCCGCCGTCGCGTTCCTCGCCGCGATCCGCGACGATCCCGGCTTCGTCGGCGATGGGGAGAATCAATAGCTGACATCCACGAAGGGCACGAATTCACGCAGGAAATCCTGCATGCTTCGTGAACTGGTGTCCTTCGTGGATCAACAATTTCTGCCAACAGTTAACGACGGGCCGACGGGCCGGGTTATCGGGAAGCGGAGCAATCCGCGAGCAGGTTCAAGCCCTGCGCAGTCGGGGAACCGGCTGAAACCCCGGCTCAATCCTTGTCCGTCATTTCTCTGGCACCCTGCTTTGCGGCGGGTCGCAGACTCGGGTTATCGCCTCATAAGCTCCAGGTCGCCGGTTCGACTCCGGCTCCCGCTCCACACACGGCGGGGTAGCTCAGTGGTAGAGCGGAAATCCCCGGTTCGATCCTTATCCGCCACTTCCATTTTCGATGGGCCGAAGACTTAGGATTATCTGTCATTGGTTCGACCCCAATCCGCTCCACTCCCGGGGCGGTAGCTCAGTTGGTTAGAGCAATTCACCCGAGTCATGTCCTTGCCCATCGTTTCACAACCGCAACCTCAACCCAACGACCACGGAGGCCTTATGGAACACCGCGACCATCCCATGAACGATCAGCCCCCATTCGAGATCACCAGCAAACGCCGGAAGGGTTTCCCGTCCGAGACGCAAGTCGGCAAAGGCGTCCGCTTCGTCCACGGAACGAAGGAGCTGATCGAGAAACTTGGCCGGAACGATCCGTGCCCGTGCGATTCCGGACAAAAATTTCCGCAACTGCTGCCTGCGCTCCGGGCGGCATGACGGTTCCCGAAGAAACCACTTTTTTCCGCGAGGAGTGCGGAAGCCGGCCGTTCCCTTAGCGCCAGATTGAAGTGCCGACGACGGCTTCATACGCTTCCCAGAACGTAATGAGCCCCGTCACGCACTTCTTCATGGGTTGGGCTGTTGCCAATACAGTTCCAAGCCTGACCAAACGGGATCGTGCGCTCGTCACTTGGGCGAGCGTGATTCCCGACATCGACGGACTGGGCATCGTCGCCGAGGTGCTCACACGGAATTCGCCGCATCCTCTCACGTGGTGGAGCGACTACCACCATGTGCTCGGACACAACCTAGGCTTTGCCCTCTTCGTCTGCGCGATTGATCCGGTCTTTGGCAAAGACCGGATCAAGACAACGCTGCTGGTGGGCTTGAGCTTCCATCTCCATCTCCTGGCCGACTTGGTTGGCGCGCGTGGACCGGATGGCGACCAGTGGCCGATTCCCTACCTGCTTCCGTTCTCGTCGAAGCTGCATCTGACATGGTCAGGGCAATGGGCTCTCAATGCCTGGTCCAATCTACTCACCACGGCAGTGCTCAAAGGAATCGCTGTTGTGCTGGCACATCGTCGGGGATTTTCGCCGCTGGAAATGTTGTCCAAGCGCGGCGACGCGGTGTTTGTCCACGCTTTGAGAAATCGGTTTCCTGCAAAGCCGCCGACCTGAATCTGACGGGCCGAAGACGGAGGGTTATTTTAACCTGTTGGTTGGCGGTTCGAGTCCGCCTCCGTGGCAACACGGGTAGCTCAATCGGTAGAGCAGCAAGACACCCTCCGTCGATCCTTGTCCGTCGTTTCCCCGGAGCGCCGATCTCCGATCCGGCGCGTTTGCCTGCGTTCACAATCACCCGCCGGGTCGGAGACCGGCGCTCCATTGGCCATGCGCCAGCAATTTCCACGGGCCGAAGAGCTTGGGTTATCAAACCAAACTGACCAATCCCAGGCTCACTAACTTGTCCGTGGCTCAACCAACAGCCGCCGAGGCCGGCAGGACTGCTCCACCCACGAAGGGCACCAAGATCACGAAGGGAATCCGCTCCGGGCGGCTTATTGGTGCTCATTGTGCCCTTCGTGGATGAACAGCTCTTCTCGGCTCACCTCCAACCCCTACAAATTCTATGTCCTACAACTACGCCAAACTGTTCAGCCGCCGCGCCACGCCGCAATCGCAGCCGATCCCCGGTTCCGCCCAGGTCGAAAACTCCGCCGGAGGCTATTCCTGGCAGGTCGATGATTGGGTGCGGCTCGACCGCTTCCTCATCCTCGGCGCCGAGGGTGGCACCTACCACATTGGTGAATGCAGCCTCGTCACCCAGAACCACGACACGCTCGTCCGTTGCATCCAAGCGGATGGCCGCCGTGTGGTGGAACGCATCGTTGAGGTCAGCCAATCCGGCCGCGCGCCGAAGAATGATCCTTCGATCTTCGCGTTGGCGCTTGTGACCGCGCACGGTTCGCCCGATGCGCGGGCGCTTGCGCTGGCCGCGTTGCCCAAGGTCTGCCGCATCGGCACGCACCTGTTCCACTTCGCGGAATACGTGAACGCCCTGCGCGGTTGGGGCCGTGGACTGCGTAAGGCCGTGGCCCGTTGGTATGTCGATCGTGACGCCGAAGATCTCGCGCTCCAGGTCGTGAAGTATCAGCAGCGCGACGGCTGGTCCCACGCCGATCTGCTGCGCCTCGCCCATCCACACGCGGAGAACTGGGCCCACCAGTCCATCCTCCGCTGGGTCGCCACCGGTGCGGAAGGACTGGGAGAGCGCCGTGTTATGCGGCGTGGTCCCGCAGTGGGTCAGGCGTCCCCGCCTGACTCCGTTGTCCAGGCGCCCTCGCCCGGACAAGGGCTGGCACCGGGCGAGGCGCCCGGAGGACTCGGACAACAGGCGGGGCGCCTGTTCCACTACCCGCCGGTGGGCAAGCTGCCCGCGTTGATCGACGCCTTCGAGCGGGCCAAGCGCGCCGGTTCGGCCGGCGAGATCGTGAAGCTCGTCGAGGAGTTCGACCTGCCGCGCGAAGCCGTTCCCACCCAGTGGCTGAACGACGTCGCCGTGTGGGATGCGCTCCTGCGCCGCATGCCGATGACCGCAATGATCCGCAGCCTCGCAAAGATGACGGCCATCGGCCTCCTCGCGCCGGGAAGCGACGCGACGCGTCTCGTCGTGCAGAAGTTGAAGGACGAGACGGCCCTTCGCCGGGCGCGCATCCATCCGCTCGCAGTCCTCATCGCGCACAAGGTCTACGCGCAGGGGCATGGCGAGAAAGGCTCGCTCCGTTGGCAGCCTGTTTCCCGGATCACCGACGCGTTTGACGAGGCGTTCTACGCCACGTTCACCAACGTCGAACCGTCCGGGCGGCCGCTGCTTCTGGCGCTCGACG
>JBBRDN010000124.1:0-13155 GCA_038203875.1 Verrucomicrobiota bacterium | reverse complement strand
GGGAACGGTCTGGGTCGACTGGAACGGAGCCAAGCCCTCGAACTTGTTCATCTGCCTCGCGGCTTCGGTCTTGGCTGTGCTGGTGGGAGCAATCTTTCATTGGGCGATCGAAAAACCCTCCCACGGACTGGCGAGGAATTTTGGCAAGAGGGCCAAGGCGTAACCCGACGGCATGCCGAACCCGCAACGCGTCTTTGGCCGGTCGAAAGTTGGTTTCCGAAAACAGGATCCGGGGTTGCCTCGTATTCACTCCATGCCGATAAACCCTCTCGTGATTCACGACCCCAGCGCGGCGAGGGATACCTTTCGCCGGATCGCCGCCAACATCGCAACCGTCGTCAGCGGCCAGTCGGACACGATCCGCCGGCTGCTTGTCGCCCTCGGAAGCGGCGGACATGTGCTGCTCGAAGACTATCCCGGCACCGGCAAAACCACGCTCGCCAAGGCGCTCGCGCGCTCGATCGACGCCGAGTTCAAGCGCCTCCAATTCACCCCGGATCTTCTTCCGTCGGACATCCTCGGAGTCTCGATCTACAACCAGCGGGAGCAGCAGTTCCAATTTCACGAGGGCCCCGTCTTCACGAACATCCTGTTGGCCGACGAGATCAACCGCGCCTCGCCCCGCACGCAGTCCGCGCTGCTGGAGGCGATGGGCGAAGGACAGGTGACGGTCGAGGGCGAGCGCCGCGCTTTGCCCGACCTGTTCTTCGTCATCGCGACGCAGAACCCCGTGGAGTTCCGAGGCACATATCCGCTGCCGGAGGCGCAGATGGACCGGTTCGGCATGGAGTTCACGCTGGGCTACGTCACGGAGAACGAAGAGGTGTCGATCCTCTCGGCCCGGCAGACGGTGAACCCTCTCGATTCCCTGAAGCCTTGTTCGACGCTGCAGGAGATCGTCGCACTGCGCGCCGCCGCCGCGGACGTCCGCGTCAGCGAGGAGTTGAAGCACTACATCGTGGCGCTGGTCGCGGGCACCCGGACCTTTGCCGGAGTCAATCTCGGCGCAAGTCCCCGTGCGTCGTTGGCGCTGATGAAGGCCGCGCAGGCGGCGGCGCTCCATGACGGCCTGGCGTTCGTCACCCCGGATTTGATCCGCGAACTCGCCCCGACCGTCATCGCCCACCGGTTGGCCCTCGATCCGCAGATGAAGTTCTCCGGACTAACCGGCGTTTCCGTGGTCAACGACCTCCTCAAGAAAGTGCCCGTTCCCAAGTAGGCCACGCCCCATGGGTGTCGAGACCATCAAGCGCCTGATGTTCCGCAGCTACCGGACGACTCCGGAGATGCCGGAACGTTTCCGGCGGCGCTTCACCCTGCCGGGCATCTTTGTTTGGTCCGCCATGCTCTTCGCCCTCACGCTCGGCGCGGACACGACGCGGACGATGGGCTACCAGGTCTTCACCGTGCTCGGCGTGATCATGCTGATCAGCCTGTGCTCCGTGTTGCGCTTCAAGCCCCGCCTGCGCCTGCGGCGGCTGATGCCGCGGTTCGGCACGGTCGCGCAACCGTTGCGCTATTCGATCCGGTTCCAGAACGACGGGAAGTTCTCCGAGAAGAACCTCATACTGATCGAGCGTCAGCGCGATCCCCGGCCCTCGTTCACCGAGTTCACGCACGCCCGGGAACCGGGCGAGGAGAAACGGAATGCCTGGGACCGCTTCGTCGGCTTCCATCGGTTCCGCTGGCTGATGGAGCGCAAACGCAGCGCGAAGATCCGCGAGATGCCGCTGCCCGACCTTCCACCCGGTCGCGAGACCGATGTCACGGTTGAGATCCAACCGCTTCGTCGCGGCCGGCTAAATCTTGTCACGTCCGTTCTCGCGCGGCCCGATCCTTTCGGCCTCGTCAAGGCCCTGCACCGCGTGCCTCTCGCCGACTCGGTGCTGATCCTGCCGAACCGCTACGCGCTGCCGCCGATCGATCTGCCCGGGCAGATGAAGTATCAGCAGGGTGGCGTGAACCAGGCGTCTTCCGTCGGCGAATCGGAGGAGTTCATCTCGCTGCGCGACTATCGTCCTGGTGATCCGTTGAGGAACATCCATTGGCGCAGCTTCGCCCGCACCGGCAGGCCGATCGTGCGCGAGTTCCAGGACGAGTTCTTCGTCCGCACGGCGCTTGTCCTGGATACGTTCGGGACGGACCTCGACGTGTTTGAAGAAGCCGTCTCCGTGGCCGCTTCGTTCGCGGTCGCGCTGGACACGCAGGAGGCGTTGCTCGACCTGCTATTCGTCGGAACCGACGCCTACTGCTTCACCGTCGGCCGCGGCGTCGGCCAGACGGAGCGTGTGCTTGAAGTATTGGCGGAGGTCCAGGTCAGTCCGGAGAAACCATTTTCCGACCTCACCAAGCTGGTGCTTGGGCACGGCACGCAGGTGAGTGGATGCGTCTGCATCCTTCTGTCGTGGGACGAACCGAGGCGCGAATTCGTCGGCAAACTTCTCAGCATGCAGGTTCCGACCATCGTCCTCGTTCTGGTGCCGAAAGGCGCCGACACCAAGCTCGAGCTCGGTCCGATGCGCGGCCACCCGGAACGCTTCAAGGTCATTCCCATCGACCGGATCCAAGAGGTCCTCGCCACGCTGGGCCAGCGTTGATCTTCTCCAATTGGCGCTAAGCCAAAAGAAAAGGCGCCGCGTTGCCGCGGCGCCCTGGGATTGATCCGAATTGAAGGATTACTTCACGACCGACGCGTGGAACTCGGTCCAGTCGTCGATGTTGTTCAAGTCGACCGCGCCCGGATTGACCGAGCCGTCGTCGGCGAGGCCGGAGGCCTTGAGAATGCCCTGGCGCACGTCGTCCTTGTGGATGTAGCCCATCACGGCGGCGTTGCTCTTGTAGATGGTCGCCTTGTCGAGCTTCACGCCGGGATACGCCTTCACCCAGGCCTCGAACTGCGAGTAGGTCGGTTTCTTAGAGTGGATGAACTCGCGGGCCTTGTCGGCATCGATGCCGAGGGCCGCGAGGACCATCTGGTCGTAGCCGGGGCCGATGTCCTTGTAGCCGTCGGCCAAACGACCGAGTCCGCCGAGGAGGGCCTTCTGCCAGACGCGCGGGAGATGAATGACGCCGAGAGGACCGGCGGTTCCGGAGCTGATGAGGGGAACGATTTTTTCCATGTTGATTCCTTTTGTTGAAAACCGGGTTCGCGCTAACAGTTGCGGCCCAGCGTGCGGTTTGTCTAACGGGAAAAATGCCATCGCCGAAAACAGCGGCCGAGTTGAAGGAGACGAGCGTGGTGGGTCCGGACACCCGCGAGTGGATTGTCCGCTCCCATGACTGCGCGGCGCTCGGACTCCACCACATAGCGCACGTCGGAGTGGCGGATGCCGCGGCCCCCTACCGGATGGTTCGGACCAATCTCCGTGGGACCTACCTTCTCGCGTGTTTCGGCGGCGAGGGACGGATCCTCCTCGACGGGCGTTGGCAGGTTTGCCGCGCGGGCATGGCCTGCCTCGCCCCGACGCACGTCCCTCATGCGTTCCATGCCGTCCCTGGGAAGCGCTGGAACTTTGCGTGGGTCCGCTACGAACAGCCACCGGACCAGAAGCCGGTGATCAACTCCGCGTCGCCGGTGATGACGCGGTTCGACGGACAGGCTTTGGCTTCGGCGGTCACCGGGCTCTGGCATGAAGTCGGAGCGGGAAGCGATCCCGCGGCGTTGCACCATTGGGTCGAACTCGTGCACGGCTACGTCCAACGCTTCGCCCAACCGTGGACGGTCGAGGACAGGTTGTGGAAACTGTGGGACAAGGTCGCCGCAAAGTTGGAGGACGGTTGGACGTTGGACCGCCTGGCAAAGGAAGCGCATTGCTCCTCCGAACACCTGCGCCGCCTTTGCCGCCGTTCGATGGGCCGGAGTCCCATGCAGCAGATCACTTATCTCCGGATGCAACGCGCGGCCGGGATGCTCACGAGCACGAACGACAAGATCGAGTCCATCGCCCACGCCGTCGGCTACCAGAACCCTTTTGTATTCTCGACCACGTTCAAGAAATGGATCGGCTGGCGCCCAAGCGAATACCGGATCCATTCCGGCGTGCGGCTAAAGGGTTGATCCGCGCTGCCTGGCGGTAACAGGGAAAGCGGGGAATCGGCTCGCCTCCTGTGGCCCGGCCGAATAGTTGTCATCCTCATCATGGAATCAGACGCGACGGAACAGTTCCCGGACGAAGCGTTTCACGAACAGCCGGCCACCAGCTACTGGGCGGCCGACTCGATCCAAGGCTCGATCGAGCCGAAGCGGCTTTC
Organism: Verrucomicrobiota bacterium; assembly: GCA_038203875.1. Classification (GTDB taxonomy): domain Bacteria; phylum Verrucomicrobiota; class Verrucomicrobiia; order Limisphaerales; family CANJSG01; genus CANJSG01. The sequence goes on along the minus strand of JBBRDN010000124.1, from coordinate 8,904 downwards.
GTTCTTCTACCAACTCGGACTGTTGCTCGTCGCGGGGGCGATGCTTGTCCTGCCGCTCGTCTACGTCTCGCTCATCGCGGCGGCCGCGTGGGGTGTCTACTGGTTCGCGATCCATGCCTATGCGCCGATCATGGCCTGGCCGCTAGGCTGGCGGCTCGTGTTGATCAAGGTTTTCTGCTACCTCGCGCCGCTGTTCGCGGGCGGAATCCTGGTCCTCTTCATGGTCAAGCCGTTGTTCGCGCCGCGTGGTCGGCGGAACCAGCCCCTCGCCTTGAACCCGGCGGTTGAACCGCAGCTCTACGCGTTCATCCACCGCATCTGCCTGGCGGTGGGAAGCCCGGCCCCGGCGCGCATCGACCTCACGACGGATCTGAACGCCTCCGCCGGTTTCAAGGACGCCCGGAGCCTGTTCACCAACGAGCTGGTGCTGACCATAGGGCTTCCGTTGGTGGTCGGTTTCTCGGCCCGCGAGCTGGCCGGGGTGATAGCCCATGAGTTCGGGCACTTCCGGCAGGGCGTGGCCATGCGGATGAGCTGGTTGATCGACGCCATAAACATGTGGTTCGCCAGGGTGGTCCACGAACGCGACGGCTGGGATGAGAAGCTGGAGGACCTGTCCTCCGAGGCCGAAAGCGGCTACGTGACTTTCGCAGTGCTCCTTGCCCAGTTGTCGGTCGCGATTTCCCGCCTGATCCTACGCTTGCTCATGCTGACGGGAGCCGCCATAAGCGCTTTCCTCTCGCGGCAAATGGAGTTCGACGCCGACCAGTGCCAAATCCAGCTGGCCGGCAGCGAGTCCTTCGAGTCGGCCTTCCGGAAGCTGGGTTCCCTAGGAGCCGCCTGGGGCATCGTCGGGAGATCGGTTGCAGAGACGTGGCGCAAGGAGCATGGCCTGCCTGACAGCCTACCCCGGCTGCTTGACCGGGTGAACGGATCCGTCCCCGAAGAAAAGCGGCGAGAGATCGAAGATTCCATCGGCCTTGGCACCGCCGGATTCTTCGACACCCATCCCTCCACGGGGGAACGCGTGCGGCAGGCCCGCCAGATGGAGGCCGGGGGAATTTGCCAACTCGACGTGCCGGCGCGTGAGCTTTTCGGCGACTTCGAGACCACCGCCCGCATCGTCACCATGGAATACTACAGGGACGAACTGAAGATCCCGCTTTCCGAGGTGAAGATGCTCAAGGTTCTCTCACAGGAGGAATCCGAGGCCACGAAAGCGGAGCAAGCCGCCGATGAAGCTGCCGCCGCCGCCGCCGAGGCCGAGGCGAAGGACAAGCTCTTCCCGGCCGGCCGGCCTCGGCTCACCCTCGCCAAATCCGGGCCTGCCCCCCAAAAGGGCGAGCCGCCCTCCGCATCGCCGCCGTCCTGACCGGAAAGTTTCCGTTCAATGCCCCGCCGCTTCCCGCCGATAGAGAAGCGTCGGCAACGGATTGCCGGCACGCATCTATGAAAGGATTCACGTCAATTCTGGCAGGCCTCGTCCTGTCCGGCGTCATCAGCGCCGGCGCAGCGGATTCCAAGGACGACTCGGCGAAACTCATCAAGCTCCTACAGACGAGCACCGTCTCGCTGCTCAAGGAGGGCAACGCCCGCTTCGCTGCCGGCAAACCCCAGGCTCCCAACGCCGAACCGGCGCGGCGCATGGAGCTCGCGGCCAACGGCCAAGAACCGTTGGCGACGATCCTGGCCTGCTCCGATTCACGCGATCCGGTCGAACTCATGTTCGACCGCGGTGTCGGCGACCTCTTCGTAGTTCGGGTTGCCGGAAACGTCGCCGGAGTCAGCGAAACGGCGACGATCGAATACGGAGTCACCCATCTGGGCACGCCGGTCCTCGTCGTCATGGGCCACACCAAGTGCGGCGCCGTCACCGCCGTGGTGAAAGGCGCGGAACTCCACGGCCATCTCGTCGCGCTCGCCAAGCTCATCGAGCCCGCCGCGAAGAAGGCGAAGGCCGCCGGCGTTTCCAGCGAGGACGCGGTGCCCGTTGCCATCCAGTTGAACGTCTGGTTGCAGATCGAATCCCTGCTGACGCGCAGTTCCCTGATCCGGAATCACGCCGCCGCCGGCAAGGTGGAGGTCATGGGAGCCGTCTACGACATCGCCTCCGGCAAGGTCGTCTGGCTCGGGAAACATCCGGACATGGATCGTCTCCTGGCGCTCCCCGTCAGCCCGGACGAGGAGGTCCACACCCCCGGTCTCACCGACGCCAATTCCCCTGACGGCAGCCACGAACCCGCCGGTGCAGCCGTGGCCTTGGCGGGCCGCGGTCCCTCGCAAGGAACCGCTCCGGCGAAGCACGCCGATCCCGCGCCCTCCAAAACGGCCGGTCCGTTGGCGTCCGCCAAGTCCGGCCAGGCCGGCCACGGGACCACCGCCCAGGCTCCTACGACAGCGAAAGCCCCGGGCAAAAATCCCTTCGGGCCGCCGCCACCCGCCGAGCCGCATGACGCCCATGCCGCTGCGGAGCCCGCCAAGGCCCACTGATCGCGCGAACAGAAACGACGGACGCCGGATTGCCACGGGCAAGGGCGTAGCCTAGGACTTCGTGATGCGTCGTTTGTTCGCGTGGATTTTATGGTTCGGAATCACCGCTCTTCTTGCCGGGGCTTCGGTCCACGGCGCCGATCTGACGGAGGCTATGCGGCTCTACTCCACGCGGCAGTTGGCCGAGAGCCGGAAGGCGCTTGAGGGTTTGACCAATACGGTCGCCGTATCCGCCGAAGCCCATTACTGGCTTGGACGCATCGCGCTGGAGCAACAGCGTGCGCCCGAAGGCGTGACGGCGCTCGAACAGGCCGTGGCGTTGGCCCCGACGAACAGCTTGTTCCGCGAATGGCTCGGCCGCGGATACGGAACGCTTGCGGTCGAGGCCAACATCTTCAAGCGACCCGGCTACGCGAAGAAAACCCTCGCCTCATTCCTCAAGGCCGTGGAGCTCGACGGCTCCAACGTGCCCGCGCGGGAGATGCTCATCGCCTACTACAGCGGCGCCCCAGGATTCATGGGGGGCAGCGCCACGAAAGCCATGGAACAGGTCGAGGCCATCAAGAAGCTGGATCCTGTCGCAGGCGCCGCCGTCCACGCCCGCCAATACGCCCAGGACGGCGACCGGATCCAAGCGGAGAAAATTCTTCGAAAGGCGGTCGAGACCCATCCCGCGAACCCCGTCGCCCGGGTGCATTTGGGAACCTGGTTTTTGAACGAAGGGAAGCTTCCCGAAGCTTGGAAAGAGCTCCGCGAAGCGCGGGTGCTCAGTCCGACGAACGGGCCAGCGCAGTTCTACTTAGCCCGGACGGCGCTGCGGATGGGCGAGCACTTCCGAGAGGGAGAGGAGGCCCTTCGTGAATACCTCAAGGTCCAGCCCTCCTACGGCAACCCGACGCCGGCCACCGCGCACTACCTCCTCGGACTGCTGCTCGAGAAGCTCAAGCGGCCGGAGGATGCCCAGGCGGAGTTCGTCCGCGCTTCATCCCTCGAACCCGGCAACCGGCTCTACACGTCGCGCATGAAGGGAAAGTGAGGACGGACGTTCCCGGAAAAGGAAAACCCCGCCGGGATGACCGGCGAGGTTTTCGAAAATCGGCGCGCCTTACTTCTTCTTGGCAGCCTTGGAGTCGGCTTTCTTGCGTTTCACGTAGGCTTCACGGCGGCGGCGCTTCTGGACCTTGTTCGATTGCTTCATAGATGACTTTACAAACGGAAATAGATTCGTTGTGTTCGCGACTATGCTAATGCGTGCAGGGCGGTTCAACTTCTATTTCCTTCTGGCCTGCTTCATTGCCGCGGTCTCCGGGTGCAAGACCACGGAGGAGAAACGCGAGGCCAGCGAGGTGACCCTGATCCGCTTCCACCGCGAGGCGCGGGCCGACGGTTCGCCATCCACGGTCAAGGTCCCTTTTCGGACGGGCTTCGTCGCCACCGCCGATGCGTCGCCCATCCTCGACGAGCGCAACATCGAGGGCGCGGAGATCGTCGACACCAACGGGGAATTCACCATCCAGATCCATTTCGGTCGCCACGGCCAGATGCTCCTCGACCAGATCAGCACCGAATCACGGACCCGCCGGCTCCTGATCTTCTGCCAGTGGGACGAAGGGCGGTGGATCGCCGCGCCCGTCCTCAATACCCGCATCCAGTCCGGCTATCTGACCTTCACCCCCGACGCTACGCGTGAGGAGACGATCCGGATTGTCCGCGGGTTGAACAATCTGGTGAAAAAGTTGAAGGCGAAGGACGGCACATGGTGAGAGGCGCAGCGAGGCGGATTCTCTTCAACTTCCTCATCGGGTTCGTCGGCGTCCTCGCCTCCCATGCCCAGCCGTTTTCGCTGCCAACGGCGAACCGCGCGGTGCTGGATCCGGTTGACGGCACGAAGGCTTTCGCACCCACGCCCGGCCGCGATTGGCACAGCGGCACGTTTGGCTGCGTGCGAAGCGAGGGGCATCAGTTCCACGAAGGCATCGACATCCTCTCCGTCGCCCGCGACCGCAAGGGAGAGCCGGCCGATCCCGTCATGGCCGCAGCCGATGGCACGGTGGCCTACGTCAACCGCAAGTCCGGCCTGTCGAACTACGGCAACTATCTGGTCATCGAGCATGTGATCGAAGGCCTGCCGGTCTACACTCTCTACGCGCACTTGAAAGAGGTCGGGGCAGGCATTTCGCCAGGGTCCAAGGTGAAGACGGGCGAACAGGTCGCTGTCCTCGGACGCACCAGCAACACCCGGCAGGCCATCACCAGAGATCGGGCCCACGTCCACTTCGAACTGAACCTATTCCTCTCGGATCGTTTCGACGCCTGGCACACGAAATTCATGGCCGGCACCCGCAACGATCATGGGATGTGGAACGGACAGAACATGGCCGGTGTCGATCCGTGGCAGCTCTTTCTCGCGCAGGGCAAGGAGGGGGCCAGGTTCAGCCTGCGCCACTTCATCCAGTCGCAGCCAGAACTTTGCCGCGTCGTGGTGCGCGAGAAGGACTTCTCCTTTGCCCGGCGTTATGCCGCCTTGATAGACCGCAACGCCAAGGCCGAGAAGGAGGGCGTCGCCGGATATGAGATCGCGCTGACGTGCCACGGGGCGCCGATCCGCCTGATACCGCGTGCGGAGTCGGAACTGAAATCAAAGGCCCGCGTCAGCGTTCTGGGAGTGAACCCGCCGGTCTTCGGATCTTGCCCGTGCGGCAAGCTCGTCACCAAGAGCGGCAGTTCGTGGGCGCTCACCTCGAAAGGCGAGCGGCTCGTCGGGCTGTTGACCTTCTGAGTCGCCTGCCTTTGCCGTTGCCCGGAGCGATGGCACGCCTAGGGTTTCACGCATGAACTGTCCTGCCTGTGGGAACGTCCTGGGAAATCTGGTCGCCGGCAACGTCGCCCTCGACGTGTGCCGCTCCGGCTGCGGCGGCGTCTGGTTCGACAACTTCGAACTCCGCCGCATCGACGACACGGCTTCCGCGGCGTTGACCAGCCTTTGGCGCGACCCCGAGATGCACGTGGACCCGAGGAAGAAACGGAGCTGCCCGAAGTGCGAAGGCCAGGCCATGTTCCGCCGTTTCTTCAGCCGGCAAAAGGCCGTGGAGATCGACGAATGTCCGAACTGCGCCGGCGTCTGGCTGGATGTGGGCGAATTCGACAGCATCCAGAGCGAGCTTCACCGGGATCTATCGCCGGAGAAGACCGAGTTGAATGCGGCGCTTGCGGCTGCGATCTCCGTCGTCCGCATCCACAACGGCCGGTGACCGCCTACTCCTTCGGCTCGGATTCCCACTCGGGGTAGACCTCGGCCTTGAGCTGCCCACGACGGATGAGCTCCTGCAGGTCGCGGATGATCGTCCGGCGAGCCACGCCGAATTGGCGGGCAAGCGACGAGATGTTCGGCCGGTCCTTGCTCTCCGAAAGCTGCTGACGGATGTGGTTCTGCCGCCCCAACCGGTCGGTTGACCGGCTGAACAGCTCCAGCGCATCGACCCGTTTCGAACGCTCCAAAGCCTCGAAGCTCCGGACCACTTCTGTTTCGCCGCATTCGGCCAGGGTCGTCTTCACCACTTGCAGGAGCGCGTCCACGTCGACGGGCTTTGTCAGGCAGTAGTGCGCACGACGCGGCCCTTGGAGGGCGCCGATCTGCTGCTGCACTTCCAGTGCGCCGGAGACGACGATGATTGGGACGAACGGAAGGAGTTCCTTGAATTCCGGCAGGTAGTCCAGACCCAGATCGCCCCGGTCGAGGATGTGGTCGAGGACGATGAGATCCGGCTGGCTCTTCGGTATGTCCTCAAGGGCCTGGCTGCCGCTGGTGACACGCACGAGCTGATAGTCCTTCGAAAGGGCTTCCTCGTAGATCTCGTATTGGAGGTCGTCGTCCTCGACGATGAGGATGCGGGGAGGTGTGTGCATGGCGAACGCCTTCAGCTTTGCCCGTCGGCCCCCTGATTCAAGACCTCGCTTGCTTGGGCGGTGGAAAGCACAGGGAGGTAGAGGATGAAGGTCGTCCCCACGTTTAGCTGGCTTTCGACGTGCAGGCCGATGCCATTTTCCGCCGCGATCTGGTAGACCATCGAAAGCCCGAGTCCCGTGCCGCGGCGCTGGGACAGGTTCTTCGTGGTGAAGAACGGCTCGAAAATCCGGGGCAGCACGTCGGGCGCGATGCCGCTGCCGTGGTCGCGGATCGCGATGAAGACGAACTCGTGGGAATCCGCCGGCTTGAGGACGAGTTCCTCGGGAAGTTGGACGACTTCGCCGGTGCGGATCGCGATGCGCCCCCCGCCGTTCATGGCGTCCGCCGCGTTGAGGACGATGTTCAGCAGCATCTGCTGCACGAGCGCCTTGGCGCAGAAGGTTTCCGGCAGGCCCGGCGCCCAGTAGAAATCGATCTCGATCTCGTTCAGGAAGCGGTCTCCGAGAAGGCGGATGGTTTCCTCGACGACCTCGTTTGCGCTGCAGCGTGCGAGCGTCTTCTCCGGCGCGCGGCTGAACCCGAGCAGCGACTGCACGACGGCCGCCCCCTGGTCGACAACGGTTCGGATCCGTTCCACCCGCGTGCGGATCTTCTCGGGATCGCCGAGGTTGCGTTCGATGATCTGGGCCGAGCCCTTGACGATGGAGAGGATGTTGTTGAAGTCATGCGCCACGCCGGCCGCGAGCGTGCCGAGGGCGTTCATCTTCTGGCTGTGGAGCAGCTGCGTGTTCGCCTGCGCCAGCTGCTCGGTGCGGAGGTTCACGAGGCGTTCGACCTCGGCGTGGGAACGGAGAAGTTGGCGGTGGCGGTTCCAGGCCAGCCACGCGAGGAACGCCGCCGCCAGCGATGCGACGCCGCCGATCGTCACGACGCGGGGTTCGCGATACCACGGGAGGAACAGGTCGAACTCCATCGTGGCCGGCTTCGCGTCGAAATTGCCGTTTCGGTCGATCGCCCGGACTTCGAAGCGGTGCGTGCCGGCCGCCAGATCGCCGAAGGGCGCGGGCCCGGGAGACCTCGGCTCGCTCCACTGGCCCGAATCCATCCGATGGACGAAGAGAAGCCTGTCGGGCCGCGTGTAGTTCCACCGGTCGACGCCGCCGTATTGGATCTCCACCGTCTCGCCCGCGAAGAAGTTTTTCCCGCGCGAGGCCGGGCTGATGAAGACCACCGGCGGTTCCTGATCCGCCGCCGGGTCGTAGGAGGCAATTCCCCGCGACGTGCCGGCCCAGATCCTCCCTTCCGCGTCCTCGACGAGTTCCAGCACCGACGATCCGGGCAAGCCTTCCTCCACGCCCTGCTGCACCCATTCCAGCGTGGCGAACCGGTGCACGCCGCCGTCGGAGCCGACCCACATGCGGCCGTCCTTGGCGGCGAGGATGCAATGGATCTGCTCGAAGCCGGAGCGGACCGCCTGCCATTCAAGGCCGGAGAATTCCCAGAGATTGTCGCGGCCGCCGCACCAGATCCGTCCTTCGGATGTTTCCGCAAAGCAATAGCCGGCCTCCGGGCGCCGCGTGTTCTGCCTGTCGAAGGGTTCCCATTCACCCTCACGGAAGACGGCCACGCCCTTCGTGCCGCCGAGCCACAGATCGCCGCGGCGCGACCTCAGGGCGGCCTTGAGCATCGGGCCGACGTTCCCGGGAGGCGACGGTCCGGGGAAGGCGGAGAAACCGGAGCCGTCGAGGAGTTCGAGACGCAACGATCCCGAGGCGGAACCCGCCGCATCGACCACTTGGACGAGGGCGTGGGAATCATCGAACCGGCCGAGCAGCCGGCACTGGAGTTCGTCTGGATGCCGCAACGGCACGACCTCGCCGGAGGCCGGATTGAACACGGAGATGCCGTCGGATCCGTCGAAGAAAACCCTTCCGTCCGACGCGAGCCACGCGGAATCGGTCGGCTGGAAGGAACGCTCGGCCGCGTTCAACAACGTGCTTTGCCAACCGCTGCCGCGCCGCTCGCGCAACGAGGCCCGCTCCACGAAGAGCAGGTTCCCGTTGGTCATCCTGACCGCCGCATACGCGGGCGACGGCGTCGTGCCAAGCGCGGCCGGAACCTGCCAAAGCGACGGCGCATGCCGGAGGACGCCGTCGTCGGTCGCCAGCCAGAAAACGCCCCGGCCCTGCACGGCCGCATCGAAGATTCCGGACGAGGGCACCTCCATGGTGGTCGCGTTCGTCAGGGCGGACAACGGCGCCGTCATCAGGCCGTTGAACGACTGGAAGACCACCTGGTCATCCGCCTCGATCCATGCGCCGCGGATCTGCTTCGCCAAGGTGCGGCCGGGAACCGGCACCAGTTTCCAGGCATCTCCGGCCAGCAGCACGGCCGTGACGGACTCGTCGGATGTGGCCGGATCGACGCGGTCGGCGAGCATCATCAACCGACCGGTCGTGTCCTCGATCGGACGGTAGAAGTTGGATAGCCCGAGCGCGCGATCGGGC
>JBBRDN010000123.1:0-13170 GCA_038203875.1 Verrucomicrobiota bacterium | reverse complement strand
TGCCGCGCGACGTCATCAGCCGCAAACTGAGCGTGCCCAACGCCGAACGCATCTTCTTCATCCGCCACGCCCTGCGCGCCGGCTTCACCATCGAGGAGATTTTCAACCTCACGAAGATTGACCGCTGGTTTCTGGTGCAGATCAAAGAGATCGTGGATTTCGAGGAGGAACTGGCGGGGGCGAAGAATTAAAGCATGCCTCTGACCCCGAGCCAGCAGTTAGCCGCTCTGAGTGACCTCCTGGCCGCGCGCCGGGATGCCGTCCTCGCGGCCTGGCGCAAGCTGGATCGCGCCGATCCCGAACAAACGACTGGGCGCTCGCTCACGCTCGGACAATTTCTCGATCACATTCCGGCCATCCTCGACGCCTACGAACTCAAGCTGCGTTCCCGTCCGGGCGGAGCGGACGCAAGGGCGGCCGATGTTGAAAAAAAGGAAGAAGGGGTAAAGCACGGCTTGCATCGCTGGCAGCAGGGTTACCGGTTGAAGGAACTCATGAATGAATGCGGCCACCTCCAGTTCTGTTTGTTCGAGGAACTGGGCGGCATCGCCGCTGCACATCCCGAGTTGGAACACGCCACGTTTGTGGAAGCGAATCGGCAGTTGCTGCATCTGATCAATGACACGATCAGCGAGAGCGCCGCCCAATACGAGCGCATGCAGCAGGCGGAGGCCGCCGGGCGGGTGGGTGACCTCATGGGCGCTCTGGCCGACGTCAGCGAAATTGAGCGTCAGCGTGCGACTCTCCTCCACCAAGCCGTCCACGATATTACCAGCGACGTGCTCGGCGTCAGCATGGCGGCAACACAGGTCAGCCGGACCGACATGGGGGATACCGACCGGGTGGAATCAGCGGCATTCCTCCAGCGGGCCGTGCAGGGACTCAACTCGATGCTGGGTGAATTGATGGACTTGGCGCGCTTGGAGGCGGGCCAGGAAAATCGTGAGATCGCCAGCTTTGATGCCAGCGCGTTGCTTACGGAACTGTGCGACAGCAACCAGCCCTTCGCACACGAGCGCAACCTGTTCTTGAAGACGAAAGGAGCAACGCAACTTTCCGTTGAAGGCGATGCGGAAAAAGTGCGGCGCGTGGCGAAAAATCTTTTGGCCAACGCCCTCAAATACACCGAGTCGGGCGGCGTCATCGTGAGCTGGGGCGAGGAGAAGGAGAATTGGTGGCTGATGGTCAAAGATACCGGTCCTGGAATTTTGACCGAATCGGACACGTCGATGGCGGCTGGCTTGCAGGAGGCCACCGCGAGTGCGAAGGAGTCCGACGAAAAATCCGCCGCCATCAAAGGGGAATCCTCGCACGTGTTGCCACCACCCGAGGCGACCGACACCCCAGCCAGGCCTTTGCCGCAACACCCCGGTGAAGGCATCGGGCTTTCGATTGTGAAACGCCTGTGTGAATTGCTCGATGCGAGCCTGGAAATTGCCAGTTCGGCGGAAGCGGGCACGACGTTCCGCGTCGTTTTTCCGCGCCGTTACCGCAGCCATTCTTGAGGTAAATCCGGCAGGCAGCATGAACGTCGCGCTCACGCAGATGAAAAGCGTGGGCGACGCGATGGTCATCGGGTGCACGTTCAACGAAAGCCTGCAAAGATGCCTGCGCTCGCTGGAGACACGGTGGCCGTGCGCCCAGCACCGCAGCGGCCTGGGCGGCGACGGCAAACCCTTGCGCATCGGCACGGAAGTTTATGGCGACACCGCGACCTCCTGCCGCGCGACGTCATCAGCCGCAAACTGAGCGTGCCCAACGCCGAACGCATCTTCTTCATCCGCCACGCCCTGCGCGCCGGCTTCACTATCGAGGAGATTTTCAACCTCACGAAGATTGACCGCTGGTTTCTGGTGCAGATCAAAGAAATCGTGGATTTCGAGGAGGAGCTGGCGGGCGTCTAGCGCCGCAATTGGTGGAACATCGCATTGGTCGAGGCGGGCGCGGGCAAGGTGATCACGCGATTAGTGCCGTCGTCCGAGGGAGCGGTCACGACGTTGGTCCAATTCGGAGAAGTCAGCGTCGGGCTTTGCTCCAACTGATAGTCCTGGGCGTAGCTGGGCCAGGTCAGTTTCACGCCGCCGCCAGTCGGGGCGATGGCCAGCCGTGGACGCACGTCGAAGCTGAAGACCGTCCCTTTGTCGAACTGGCCGCCATACAAGGACACGCCGTAAAGAGTGCTGCCGCTGAGGGCGAATTCACCGAACAAATTGGTAATGGACTCCATGGCACCGAACGTCCTGAGAATCTGAAACCCGGTCCCGTTGGTTTTCACCTGAACGATTTGGTCGAAGGCACTGAAACTGCCCGACAACGGCCCGATTAATTCATTCCCCGTCCAAATGGGAACGCCAGAGAAACTCAGTCCGGGCGCGACTTGGCGGATAACTTGGAACCCCGTGCCATTGGTGTTGACCCGGTAGATGCTGGAGCGGGTTTCGCCGTTCTGGTAAAGGTTGCCCACGCCGTAGAACTGATCGCCCACGAGCGTCAGGCCCCCTGCTCCAGACCAGGTGACAGGGAATGTATAGACGACCGTGAAACCGGACCCGTCCAATCCGAGTTTGAAGAGCACCGGGCCCGCCCCCCCAAACTGGCTGTAAGACGTGATGCCATACAGAGTGCTGCCGATGAGCGTCAGTTCCGTTTGTGGCACCTCGCCGTCTTCGTAGCCACTAAACGCATGAATGATCTGATATCCAGAGCCATTGGTGTTGATTTTGAAAACGGTGCCGCGATCGAATGTCCCCCGGCTGGAAACGCCACCCTGCTGGGTCGTGCCGAAAAGAAAATTGCCGGAGAGCACCAAGCCGGCGCCCGGCTTGTAACCGTCCCCGAGGGTGCTGTTCAGCAGTCGCAGGATCGAATAGTTGCTGCCATCCGTGTTCACCCGATAAATCGTGCCGTCACCTGGTTGGCAACAGCGGTTAAAGTTGGTGCCCCCGCGGAACATCACGCCGTAGAGCGTGTTGCCGGACACGACGACCCGGCCGACCGGATACTCGCCGTCACTGCCGCCGACGAAATGATGAATCACGCTGAAACCGGTGCCATTGGTGCCGACCTTGAAGATCGTTCCGAAATTCGACTGGCCGCCGCCTCCGTTGACGCCGTAGAGCATGCCATCATGGAGGGTCAGCCCGGCGCTTGGTCCCCATCCATCGGAAAGGGCGGAAAAACTCTTCAACAGCGTGAAGGTCTGGGCCGGGAGCGAGCCGGTGGTGAGCCAGACAAGAGTGAGAAGCAGCGGGGCGAAAACGTGCGATTGTTGAGAATGCGATTTCATGGAGAAGGAATCAGGAATTGCTCCGGAATGGTTTTTATCATCCATCTTATTAAATTGAAGTGAAAGTTGACTGTCAGGCCCGGTGAAACAATCGAGGTTTTAGTCGCTGCTGTCGAGTAACGGAGGGATCAATTACTCCCTCTCCACGTTGGCGGTGCTCTGATCGAACTCCTCCCACGCCGGGCAAAAGCGTTGGCGAAGCCATGGCTATCGACCGCACGTTAAAGGATGGGGAGCGCACGCGTCCCGCGTGCTGCCTCCGGCGTCACGCCAGATGCTCGTTCAGTCAATAGATGTTTCCGGCGTGGAAGCCGGAAACCGCAGGCGAGACGCCCGCACTCACCATTGCCCGCTGGAGACACGGTGACCGTGCGCAAGGATCCGCTGACGCCGTCTCAGCTGGGAAAGACCCAAGTTATTTACTCCAGGGCGGCACGATTCGATTCATCCGGGCGTAGGCGATCAACTGCCCGAGGTGCTCGTGGGCGTGGTCGACAGGAAGCAGAGCGACACGAAGCTTCGGCGCCTTGCTGCCGAAGACGTCGACCTCGGGTATCAACTCCGCCGCCGGGACCGTGGCCAGAATGCCGCGAATGTAATCCATGCCCTGCTTTGTCACGGCGAGGGCCTCGGCTTTGGTCTTCATGGCCTTGCCCACGGCCTTTCGGTCGACCCCGACCGGCGGCTTTCCACCGAGTCGCTCACCCAGGCCGAAGTTTGTCTCGGTAAGGTGCACAAGGACTTCGCGCACGGAGTTGACTCCGTCCATCGGGCGCCAGCCGTAGCTGGCCTCAGGAATCGCTTCGGCGAGAGCGAGGATTTTGCCCGAGGCTTCGTTGAAACTCTTGAGCAGGGAGGTGCGGAAGGCAGACTCAAAGGCTCCGTCGGCCGCGTTGGCGTTGAGGGCGAGACCAAGGACGATCAGAAAAAGGACGGAACGAATGGATTTCATGGGAGGCGGGTTGAACAGATGGGAACTTGCTTTGGGCGCGCCGCGAAGGGACGGAGGATTTGTTTTCGTCAATGCGGGTCTTGAAAAGCGTAGGCCGGCGCGAGTGATCGGCAAGCATTCCGAGGAAGAAACGCTGGCTGCGGCGGCTGTGGCGTTCGGCGGTGAGGTTGCTCTTGCGGACCTGGAGTTCGATGACCTGCGCGACGGACTGGTTGAGGCGTGCTTCGGCTTCGTAGCGGTTGGCGGTGAAGCGGGCGCGGGCGGGGAGTGCCGATCTTCGGGGAAGTTTGGCGTGTGCGGCGGTCCGGTTTTCCTGCAACACTTGGGAAGCTTTTTACCGACCATGCAAATTTCTTCCATCGAGTTCGAGTGCAGCAACCCCGACCTAGCCACTTGCCCGGAGGACGATCTGCTGGAGTTCGCCTTTATCGGCCGTTCCAACGTGGGCAAATCCTCGCTGCTGAACATGCTCTCGGGCAAACGGGCGCTCGCCCGGGTGTCGGCCACGCCGGGACATACGAAGCTGATCAATTTCTTCCAGGTGAACCGGCAGTGGCGGCTGGTGGACTTGCCCGGGTATGGCTTCGCCCAAGTCGCGCGACAGGACAAGGCCCGGTTCAACGCCGCCGTATCGGAGTATCTGAAGGAACGGCTCAACCTCGCCTGCGTCTTCTCGCTCATCGACGCGAGCATTCCCGCCCAGAAGATCGACCTCGAGTTCATCGAATGGCTGGCGGACAACGCCGTGCCGTTCGTCCTCGTCTTCACGAAGACGGACAAGGTTTCCGCCACCAAGGTCCGGAACAACGTCCAGGCGTTCAAGGATCTGATCGCCGGGTGGTTCGAGACGATGCCGGACACCTACTCCTGTTCCGCTTCGAAACGAGACGGCCGCTCGGAGTTGCTCGCGGTGATCGACCGGACCCTCGCCGCGGAGAAGGAGGCAAGGAAGGCCGCCGCCGCGCAAGCCCCCGCTGAGCCCGCCGATTAGCCGTTCCTGGGTGCGACGTTGAAGGCGCGGCCCACGGTCGCGAAGTAACCCGCCGCCTTGGCCAGCGTCTCGTCATATTCCGCTTCCGCAATGCTGTCGGCCACGATGCCGGCTCCGGCGTGGAAGTGCGCTTCACCGTCTTTCACCACCGCCGTGCGGATGGCGATGCTGAGCTGGCTTTCGCGGTTGAAGCCTAGGTAGCCGATGGCCCCGCAGTAGGGCCCGCGTGTGACGGGTTCCAGCTCGTCGATGATCTCCATGGCGCGGATCTTGGGCGCGCCGGTGATGCTGCCGCCGGGGAAGCAGCTGGCGAAAGCGGCGAAGTGCGTCACGTCCGGCCGCAGCCGTCCCTCGACCGTGGAGACGAGATGCTGCACGTGGGCGTAGCGTTCGAGGCGCACGAGCTCCGGCACCTGCACGGAGCCGTATTCGCAGACGCGCCCGAGGTCGTTCCGTAGCAGGTCCGTGATCATCACGAGCTCCGCCATTTCTTTCGCGCTAGTCTGAAGTTCGTAGGTCAACTGCGCGTCGCGCACTGGATCGGCGCTGCGCGGACGCGTGCCCTTGATCGGCCGTGTAAGGATATGCGCACCGCTCAGGCGCAGGAAAAGTTCCGGCGACGACGACGCGACCTGGAAATCTCCGCAGTCGAGGAAGGCGCTGAAGGGCGCGGGCGAAGCCTCGGCCAGCTTCTCGTGGAACTCCCAGCCGGTCCCGCTCCAGGGTGCGCTGAAACGCTGGGACAGGTTCACTTGATAGATGTCGCCGTTGCGGATGTAGGACTGCGAACGGCGGACGCGTTCGATGAACGAGTCGCGGGGCAGATTCGACCTGATGCCTGATGCCTGATCCCTGATGCCGGCCTCGCCCGTAGGCCGGGCGTCCGCGCGCGGCCAGTTGGTGTTGTCGATGGGTTCGGATTTCAACAACGCCGTCCAAAACTCCAGCTCCGTCCTCGCTTTGGCGTCATTGCGCGAGCCGTCGGCGACGAGGCCCGTCGCCACGATCCAGACCTTATCGGCACGATGATCGAACACGACGAGGCTGCCGTAGAATCCAACGTGGCAATCCGGCAGCTCCAGATCGTTGACCGCTTTTCGCGGCAGCTTCGGCTCGACGAAGTTCTTCAGGTCGTAACCCCAATAGCCGAAACAGCCGCCGAGCGGGAACGGCAGATCCATCTCGTCCAACAGCTCGAACCGCGACATCAACGCGTCTAGCAGCTGCCATGGATTCCCGAACTGCTGAGCCGGTAGGGCGAAAGTTTCCGCCGAGCCGTCGGCCGGGTGGGGCCAGTCGCGCTGCGACTGGCCGCCGATTCGCAGCGCGACTCGGCCCACCTCGCAGACCGATCCGCTTGACCGGAACGTCACCAGCGGGCGCGCCGTGACGAACGAATACCGCGCCTGCGGCAGGTCGAACTGCCGCGAGCGCAGCACCACCACGCCTTGTTCGCTGCCAAGCGCCGCCACCAGCGACTCGGGCGAGTGGCTGGTGCAGACTTCCTGGAGGATGGGACGCATCGAAGTTGCCAAGCTGGACGGCGATCTACTGGCCTGTGGCTGGCTTGTCGCCAGGCGCCGTCGGTTCGTCCAAACCGGCTTGGAATTCGCGGCGCATGCTCCCGAACAGTCCGCCCAACGCGCTGTTCGGATTGATGCGGATCTTGCCTAGACGCCCGAGAGCATCCATCTCCGCGTTCATCAGAATGGCCAGGGCGGCCTGCTGTTTTTCCGGGAGTGCCGCCGCCCGATTCAACGCGTCTTCGAGGCTCTTGGTCATGATTCGAGGCTATCGGTTCAGTTGGACCAGGCAAGCGGGGGCCCGAACTGGAATTTTCCTTGGCGGCTCAAGTTGAAACTCGGCCCAAGTGTTTTTCTAAAACACCCCCGTTCTTCAGCGGACTGACCAAGGCCAAGCTAAGCCGTTCGGGCTTCAGGAAATCCTCCATTGCCCGGCGGACGTCCGATGGGCGGACGGCGCGGAGGCGGCGGGCGACTTCGTCCGGCGGGGTGATCTGGCCCCAGCCAAGGATCTGTTCGCCGATGGTCATCATGTGGTTTTCAGTGCCTTCGAGATTCAGGTCCATCTGGCCGATGACGTAGTCCTTCGCGCGGCGCAGTTCCGCCGTTCCGACGGGCTTGTTCGCCAGTCGTTTCAACTCCCGCAGGATCAGCTTGAGCGCCTTCTCCACGTTGTCGGCGTCGAGTCCGGCGGAGATGACGAGGTCGCCGGTGTCCTCGAAGAAGCTGAGAGAGCTGTGGATGTCGTAGGCGAGCCCGAGGTTTTCCCGGAGTTCGACGAACAGGCGCGAGCTCATGGTCTCACCGACGAGCGCGTTCAACAGACGCAATGCGTAACGGCGGGGGTCGCGGCGAGAAACGGTGCGGATGCCGAGGGCGAGCTGGGCCTGGCTGGTCTTGCGTGTGTCGAGGCGGATGCCGGGTTGGGTGCGCGGGTGTGAGGCCGGCGTGAAGTCGGGTTTCTTTCCGGGCCGGCAGCGCTTTGAGAGCTTCGATACTTCAGCGACAAGGGCGTCGTGGTCCACCGCCCCCGCCGCGCAGACGAGCGTCGCCTCCGAGACGTAGCACCGGTCCAGATACGCCATGAACTGCGGCCGGCGGATGCGTTTGAGCGTGGCCTCGGAACCGGCCAGGGGCCGCCCGAGCGGCTGGTCAGGCCATTGCACCTGGTTGAGCAGTTCGTGGACGTATTGCTGGGGCTGGTCGTAATACATGGCCAGCTCCTCGCGGATGACATTGCGCTCCTTGGCGATGTCCTCGTCGTCGAAACGGGAGCGCAGGAACATGTCGAAGAGCACTTCGAGAACGTCGTTGCACCGGTCCGCCACGACGCGCGCATAGAAGCACGTGTGGTCCTCGCTCGTGAAGGCGTTGAGGTAGCCGCCGAGGCCCTCGACCGACTGGGAGATCTGTTCGGCCGAGCGGCCCTTCGTCCCCTTGAAGAGCATGTGCTCGATGAAGTGCGAGATGCCGCTGACATCGGCGGGCTCGTGTCTTCCGCCCACTCCGACCCAGAGGCCGACGCAGACGCTGTTGCGGTGGGGCAAGGCGGCCGTGGCAACGGTCACGCCGTTGGGAAGCGTGGTGGTCTGGTAGCGCGTCATCGCTGGTTCGCCTCGCGGCTAAGCCAAATTCGACGGCAGCGTGGTGGGCACGCCGACGCGGCGCCGGTATTCGAGGAAGGTCTCCACGGCTTCGGCTGGATCGTCGGTGATGGTCACGAGGTCGCGGTCGCCCTTGCTGATGAGGCCTTCCTTTTCGACGGTCGTCTCAAGCCACTTGAAGAGCCCGCTCCAATACTTCTTCCCGAACAGCACGATGGGGAACTCCGGCATCCGTCGGGTCTGGATGAGCGTTATGACCTCGAAGAACTCGTCGAGGGTGCCGAAACCGCCCGGCATGTAGACGTAGCCCATGCTGTATTTCACGAGACAGACCTTGCGGCTGAAGAAATAGTGGAAGTTCACCTTCACGTTGGAGAACCGGTTGGGCTTCTGCTCGAAAGGCAGGTCGATGTTGAGGCCCACCGATTTGCCGCGGCCTTTCGCGGCGCCCTTGTTCGACGCCTCCATGATGCCGCCGCCGCCGCCGGTGATGACGGCGAACCCGTTCTTCGCGAGACCGTGGGCGATCGCCTCGGCGGCCTTGTAGTCCGTGGATTCCTTCTTGGTGCGGGCGGAGCCGAAGATGGTCACGGAAGGCCCGACGTGGGACATGGTGTCGAAGGCTTCGACGAACTCCGCCATGATGCGGAAGATGCGCCAGGGTTCTTCACGCTGGGCTTCCAGGTTTTCGTGGTTCATGTGCGGCAGAAGTTAGCGCGTCGCCGGCGCTTGGCCAGTCCGCGGCGATGTCGGGTGGCGCAGGCCTCCGGCGTGCTCTTGCCGGCGTCTCGCCGGGAAGGGGTGAGCGTGCATCCCAGCTCCGCGAGGCGAGAGCGTAGGCTTTTGCGGAATGCTGGTGTTGGAAGGAAGCGATGGACCGTTCCGGGTGGGACACCCGGCACAGCAGGCCGGAGGCCTGCGCTACCCAGACAACACGGCACCAAGGATTGAGAGCCAGGTGCCGGCTTGGATTTCCGGCAGAACGAATCGGGAGGGAAGCAGGTTTGACGGGCTTCCGAATTGTCGAGGGAGAACTTGAAAACGACCGCCTCGTTGCCTCGGCGGCCACCGGATCACTTCGCCCAGCCCATACCCTGCGCGAGGCGCATCAGGAGGTAGGCGACACCGCCGGCAGCCGGGAGAGTGAACACCCACGCCCAGATGATGCGTTCGATGACGCCGAACTTGAGCGCGCTCCAGCGCTTCGCCGCACCGACGCCCATGATTGCCGTGGTGATGCTGTGGGTGGTCGAGACGGTCATGCCCAGCGATCCCGTGACCGCCAGCAGCGTGGCGGCCGTAAACTCGGCGGCGAAGCCGTGCACCGGCTGAAGCTTCACCATCTTGTGGCCCATCGTCCGGATGATCCGCCAACCGCCCGCAGCCGTGCCGGCCGCCATGGTCAGCGCGCAGACGACTTTGATCCAGGCGGGCACATCGGGCGCTCCGCCACCGGCGGCCGGAGCCAGCTTCAGGAAGTCCAGCCAGTGCGGAAGGTCGTTGAAGGTTCCGGCGACAGTGCCCGTGACGAGCGAGAGCGTGATGATGCCCATCGTCTTTTGCGCGTCGGCCAGGCCGTGGGCGAATCCCATGTAGCCGGCGCTGACGAGTTGGAGTTTGCCGAAGACCTTTGTGACCCAGTGCGGTCGGCGGTTCTTCAGCAGGACATAGAGCAGGGCCATGACGAGGAACCCACCGAAGAAGCCGATGATCGGCGAGGAGATCATCGGAATGACGACCTTGTGGAGAACTCCCTCGTGCTTCACCACGCCGGTCACCTTGTCCACCTTGTCCACGGACCAGAGGATGGCGTTCCAGTTTCCATGCGCCGAAGCGACGGTCGCGCCGCAAAGACCGCCGACGAGCGCATGTGTCGAGCTGCTGGGCAGGCCGAACCACCAGGTGACCAAGTTCCAGACGATGCCGCCGAGCAATGCGCAGGCGATGGTCTGGTTGCTGACGAACTGGCTGTCGACAAGCCCGCTGGAGACCGTCTTGGCCACGGCGTGGCCGATGAGCGCGCCGACGAGGTTGGTCACGGCCGCGAGCAGGATGGCCTGACGGGCAGTAAGAACCTTCGTCGAGACGACGGTGGCGATGGAGTTGGCCGTGTCGTGGAAGCCGTTGATGTATTCGAACACCAACGCGATGAAGATGACCGTGAGGACGAGCGTCACGCGGCGTCAGGGGTTCAGGAGTTCTTCAGGACGATGTGGACGACGCAGTTGCCGACGTCGCGGCAGCGGTCGATGACCTTCTCGAGCAGTTCGTAGAGGTCCTTGAGGATGATGACCTGCACGGGCGGGACCTGGCCGGAGTAGAGCTTCTTCAGCAGAAGCAGGATCAGGTCGTCGGCCTCGCTCTCGATCTTCTGGAGCTTGGAATTGAGCGTCTTCACCGCCTCGATGCCGGGGGCCTTGCGCAGGCTGCAGACGAGTTCCTCCACGACCGAGGCGGCCCGCCCGAGCAGCTCGGTCTGAGGGGAAAAGTCGGCGCCGCGGATCTGGTCGCTGGCGAGGATGAGGCGTTCGCCGAACTTCTCCACGGTCTTGGGGATCTTGTAGAGCGCTGTGTTCAGCGCCTCGATGTCCTCGCGCTCGATGGGCGTGACGAAGGTCGTGGTAACGGCCTCGCTGATCTGCTCGGAGATGGCCTTCTCCTTCCGCCGCGCGGCGATGAAGCCGTCGAGCGGGCCCGGCTTGTCGGGCCGCTTGGCGAACTGGATGAGCACTTCGATGCTCGCGCACGACTCCTTGGCGGCGGATTCGAGCAGGTCAAAGAAGACGGTGTCTTTGCCCAAGAGCTTCTGCAGGGAGAACATACGCGTGGTTGTCACAGAACCGTAACAATTGCGCACGAACAAAGATTGGGGGCGCTGAACAGGCCCGGAGAATACGGGCGCAGCCTACGAGAAGAGGTCCTGCTGCCGGGCTTCGGCGAGCTGCTTGAGCTTCTCGCGTTCGGCGCGTTGGCGGCTGACGCGGGCACGGGGTTGGCTGGGGGCGGTGCCGTCGCCGTCCGCGACTTTCTGGAGGTTGAGCTCGGCCTCCTCAAGCACGAGGAGGATTTCCTTGGCGCGTTCGACCACGGACTTGGGCGCACCCGCGATGCGGGCGACGTGGATGCCGTAGCTCTTGTCGGTGCCGCCTTCGACGATCTTGCGGAGGAAGACGATCTGGTCGTTCCACTCGCGCACGGCGACGTTGTAGTTGCGGACCCGTTTCAACCGCCCGGCCAGTTCGGTCAGCTCGTGGTAGTGCGTGGCGAAGAGCGCGCGTGAGCCGAGCTGGTTGTGGATGTATTCCACGATCGACCACGCGAGGCTGAGGCCGTCGAAGGTGCTCGTGCCGCGGCCGATCTCGTCGAGGATCAGCAGGCTGCGGCGGGTGGCGTTGTTCAAGATCGCGGCGGTCTCCGTCATCTCGACCATGAAAGTCGACTGGCCGCGGGCGAGGTCGTCGCTCGCGCCGATGCGGGTGAAGATGCGGTCGACGATGTCGATGCGGGCCTCGCGTGCCGGAACGTAGGAGCCGGCGTGGGCCATCAACGCGATCAACGCGACCTGCCGGATATAGGTGCTCTTACCGGCCATGTTCGGCCCGGTGATGATGGCGATCTGCTGCGAGTTGACGTCGAGCTGGACGTCGTTCGGCACGAAGCGTTCGTCGCCCTGTTGCTGTTCCAGCACGGGATGCCGGCCATCTCGGACGATCATCCGGCCTTCGTCGGCGACGAATGGTTTGCAGTAGTCGAATAGCCGGGCGATCTCCGCGAAGCCGGCCAGCACGTCGAGCTGCGCGAGGGCGGACGCGGTGATCTGTATCGCGGCCAGGTGCTTGAGGACGCCTTCACGGACCTGCTGGAAGAGCTCATACTCCAGCTTCACGGAACGTTCCTCCGCGCCGAGGATCTTGCCCTCCATTTCCTTCAGCTCTGGCGTGATGAAGCGTTCGGCGTTCGAGACCGTCTGCTTGCGGGTGTAGTCGGACGGGACCTTCTCCAGATTCGCACGTGTGATCTCGATGAAGTAGCCGAAGACCGAGGTGAACCGGATCTTGAGCGAGGAGATGCCCGTGCGCTCCATCTCGCGTTGCTGGAGCTGGGCGATCCATTCCTTGCCGTTGCGCGAAGCGCCGCGGAGTTCGTCCAGATCGGGCGAAAAACCGTCCCGGATCAGGCCGCCTTCCTTCAGGGCTAGCGGCGGTTCATCGGCGATGGCGCGCGTGATCAACTCGACCAAGTCGGGCAGTGGCTGGATCTGGTTGGCGAGTTCGGAAAGCAGGCGCGGATTCTCCTCCTCGGGCGGTTCCCACTCGCCGGCGAGGTCCGGCTGCGGCTCGGGCAGGTCGGTTCGCCCGACGCTGCGGGCCATGCGGCGAAGGCGCGGCAGGCGTTCTAGACCTGCCCTGAGCCCAAGCATGTCCCGGGCGTTGCCGGAACCAAACCCCAGTCGGCTGATGATGCGTTCGAGGTCGCGGACTTCGCGCAGCAGCGCGCGGAATTCCTCCATCGGCTGCGGATTGGCCAGCCACGTTTCCACCGCGTCCTGCCGTCGTGTGATGGCCTCGACTTCGGCCAGCGGCTGCGAAAGCCAGTCGCGCAGCTTGCGTGCGCCCATCGGTGTGACCGTGCGGTTGAGCGCGCCGAAGAGGCTCGTGTTTCGCGCGGCGTCGTGACGCTGCGGTTCGAGGATTTCGAGGCTGCGAAGCGCCGAGCCGTCGAGCGCGAGGAAATGCAGATGTTCGTAAGCCTGGAGGCGGACGAGCGGCGAAACGTCGCGGCGGAGATGCTGGCTGAGATAATGGAGCACGGCT
>JBBRDN010000122.1:0-13177 GCA_038203875.1 Verrucomicrobiota bacterium | reverse complement strand
GCTGGAACCCGCGAAGAAGGCCGTTCGCACCGAGAGGAAGATCTTCGTCTACATCCCCGCCGCCTACATCGACGGCACCAAGGCTCCCGTGCTCGTCACGCATGACGGACCGAGCCAACTCAAGCTCGTCGGCTACGCGCTGGACAACCTGACGATCTCCAAAGATCCGAACCGCAGGCTCCCGGCCTTCATCGTCATCTCGGTGGAGAATGGCGGCAACGACGGCAAGAACAGCGAGCGCGGCCTCGAATACGACACGATGTCCGACCGTTTCGCCCGGTTCATCAACGACGAGGTCTTCCCCGCCGTGCTCAACGACGCCGCCATCAAGGCGGCCTATCCGAAGCTCGCGATCACGTCCAATCCCTGGGGCCGCGCGACGATGGGTTGCAGCTCCGGCGGCGCCGCCGCGCTGACGATGGGATGGTTCCGGCCCGACCTGTTCCGCCGCATTATCGCCTACTCCGGCACCTTTGTGGACCAGCAGGACGACGACGCGCCGGAAGAGGCGAAGTTCCCCTATGGCGCGTGGGAGTATCACTCAAGCATGAAGCTGATCGCGAACAGCGAGAAGAAGCCCCTGCGCATCTTCCACCACGTCTCGGAAAATGATCTCCGCGCGAAGGATCCGGAATCCACCCAGCACAACTGGGTGATGGCCGGTCAACGGACCGAGGCCGCGCTCAAGGAAAAAGGCTACAACCACCGCTTCGTCTTCAGCCTCGCGACCGGCCACTGCGACGGCCGGGTTTTCCAGAAGACTCTGGCCGACACGCTCGTCTGGACCTGGCGCGGCTACCATGCGGATTGAAGCAACACACAGTCGGTAGGGAGGGCAGTCCGCTGCCCGCCGGCGATTGCCAACCGGCGTTTCCGATCCACCTCGCGTTTCCGCAGCCACCCACGGCGCCCACGGAGTGACGCGGCCTACCGGGCATGGTCGGCATCGGGCAATTTCCGCGCGGTCTTGCCAGTTGACCCGGATGCGGTGACTGCCGTTTAACTCATTGCGGAGCGGCCCAAGATTCCCCGGGCTCTCCGGCTCCAACGGCTCCCGATCATGGAAGGCTTCACCGATCTCGCCACCCGCCAGCCCATCGCCTACGCGATCCTGGTGCTCTCCGTCGTGGTCGTCGCCGGCCTCGCGGTCGGCGGCTTGAAGCATCGCGGTATTGGACTCGGCACCGTCGGCGTGCTGTTCTCGGGAATCGTCGCGGGCCACTTTGGCTGGGCGATCGACCACTCGGTGCTGCACTTCGTAAAGGAGTTCGGGCTGATCCTGTTTGTCTTCACCATCGGCCTGCAGCTCGGCCCCGGCTTTTTCGCCGCGCTGCGAAGGAACGGACTGGCTCTCAACTCGCTCGCCGCGGCCACGGTCGTTCTCGGCGGCGCGACGACGCTCGTTCTCTGGAAACTCGGCATCAATCCCTTGGCCGCCCTTGGTCTCTTCTCGGGTGCCACGACCAACACGCCTTCACTTGGAGCGGCCCAGCAAACGCTCGACACCCTGCCGCTCGCAGCCGGCAGCCGGACGGATCTTCCGGCGCTGGCCTATGCCGTGGCCTACCCGGTCGGCATTGTTGGAATCATCGGGTCGCTTCTCATCCTGCGTCGCGTCTTCCGCATCCAGCCGGAGCACGAAGCCGAGATCTTCACCCGCGAACTCCAGCAGGGCGTCGAGCCCCTCACACGCATCAACCTGATCGTCGAGAACGCCAACCTCGACGGACTCACCGTGGGCGAGATTCCGAGTCGCCAGGAAACAAAGGTCGTCATCTCGCGCACCCGGCAGGCGGGCGAACTGCTCGTCCGCAACGCCACGGACGAGACGGTGATCCACTCGGGCGATATCCTCCTCGCCGTCGGCACGGCCAGGAACCTCGAACGCTTCCAGCGCGTCGTCGGACGCTCGAGCGACATCGATCTGCTCAAGGCTCCCGGACCGATCACCTTTCGCCGCGTGCTGGTGACAAAGCGTGACGCGCTCGGAAAGACCGTCGAGGAGCTCGGCCTCGACCAGCTTTACAACATCACCGTTACCCGCGTGACCCGGGCCGACATCGAGATGACGGCGGTGCCGGAACTCCGGCTCCAGTTCGGCGACCAGCTCCATCTCGTGGGCGACGAGGAAGGATTGAAGAAGGCTTCCGTCGCGGTGGGCAACTCCCTCAAGGAAATGAATTCGACGCATTTTGTGCCGGTGTTCACCGGCATCGCCCTCGGCGTCATCGTCGGACTGGTGCCGATCCAGTTTCCCGGCCTGCCGGTTCCGGTGAAGCTCGGCCTCGCCGGCGGTCCGCTTGTCCTCGCG
The DNA here is from genome assembly GCA_038203875.1 of Verrucomicrobiota bacterium. GTDB lineage: Bacteria > Verrucomicrobiota > Verrucomicrobiia > Limisphaerales > CANJSG01 > CANJSG01. Next base: position 10,866 of record JBBRDN010000122.1, on the reverse strand, counting down.
ATCCTCCTCGCGCGCATCGGACACTTCGGCCCGCTCGTCTGGCACATGCCGATCACCGCGAACCTCGCCTTCCGCGAACTCGGCATCACGCTCTTCCTCGCCTGCGTGGGTCTGGGCGCGGGCGAGAAGTTCTTCGCCACCGTCTTCGCCCCGGCAGGGCTGGCCTGGATCGGCGCGGCCATCTTGATCACGATGGTTCCCCTGCTCTTCGTCGGCGTCTTCGCACGGTTGAAGTTGAAGATGAACTTCATGGCCATCGCCGGCCTGATCGCCGGAAGCATGACCGACCCGCCCGCGCTCGCCTTCGCCTCGTCCATCAGCAAGTCGGACGCGCCCAGCGTGGCCTACGCCACCGTCTACCCGCTGACCATGCTGCTCCGCATTCTCGGCGCGCAGATCCTCGCGCTCTGGATGTGCGGCTGAACAAGGCGTGTTCCGGAGGTTCCTTGGGCTTGTCGATCCGCTTGGCTTGATGGACAAGAAGGCAGCAACTCCCCACCGCCATGAAACTCGGCTTTGTCTCCGCCATCCTTCCTGAACTTTCCCTCGACCAGGCGCTCGCCTTCGCCGCGGCCAACGGCTTCGCGTGTGTCGAGGCCATGTGCTGGCCCTTCGGCAAGGCGGAGCGCAAGTTCGCCGGCGTCACCCATGTCGACGTCACGGGCTTCACCCAAGCGCATGCCGAAGACGTGAACGCCCTCTGCGCCAAACACGGCGTGTTTCTTTCCGCGCTCGGCTACTACCCCAACCCGCTCGATCCAGATCCTGCCGTCGCGAAACACACGGTGGCCCATTTGAAAAAGGTCATCCTCGCCGCCGAGAAGCTGGGCCTGGACAACGTGAACACCTTCACCGGCCGCGATTGGACGAAGGGCATCGACTCCAATTGGCCGCGCTTCCTGAAGACATGGCGTCCGCTCATCGCCTTCGCCGAGGACCACGGCGTCCGCATCGGCATCGAGAATTGTCCGATGTCCTTCACCGCCGACGAATGGCCGGGCGGCAAGAACCTCTTCACCACGCCCGTCATCTGGCGACGCGCCTTCAGCGACATTCCGTCGAAGAACTTCGGCCTGAATTACGATCCGTCGCACTTTGTCCTCCAACACATGGACCCTCTCAGCCCGCTGCGTGAGTTTCAGGACAAGCTGTTTCACCTGCACGCCAAGGACGTGAAGATCCGCCGCGACCGCATCAACGACGTCGGCGTCTTCGCCCATCCTAACGAGTGGCACACACCGCGCATCCCCGGCTACGGCGAGATGGACTGGGCCAAGTTCCTCGGCGCGCTGATGGAGACGACCTGCCGAGGCCCGGTCTGCATCGAGGTGGAAGACCCGACCTTCGGCAAAACCCTAGAAGGCCGGCAGCAGGCTCTCAAGGTCGCGGGCAACGTGCTGCGGCCATTCTTTGCCTGAGCCGATGCCCTTGATCGAACTGACCACACGCATCGCCGCTCCAAGGGAGCGGGTTTTCGACCTGGCCCGCAGCATCGATCTGCACCTCGCTTCGACCGCCCAGACCGGCGAACGCGCCGTTGGTGGAGTGATATCGGGACTCATCGGACCCGACGAGGAAGTTACATGGCGAGCTCGGCATTTTGGCGTCGTCCAGCACCTGACCAGCCGGATTACCCGGTTCGATCGGCCCAGGCATTTCCGCGATTCCATGGTCCGTGGCGCCTTCAAACGTTTCGACCACGACCACATCTTCGAGGAAGCGGGCGGCGCAACGCTGATGATCGACCGCTTCGATTTCACAACACCGCTCGGAGTCCTTGGACGCATCGCCGATTCAGTTTTCCTCCGCCGCTACTTGGAGAAGTTTCTCGAGACTCGAAACAAGGCGATTCGAAGGGCCGCCGAATCCGAAGCTTGGCGCAAATTCTTGGAACCGTCATAGACCAGCCCAACAAAGTCTTCCCATGAAATACACCTACGAACAGCTCGCCAAGATGATCGACCACTCGCTCCTGCATCCCACGATGACGGACCAGGATCTGGAAGACGGTTGCAAGGTGGCCGCGAAATACGGCGTCGCCTCGGTCTGCATCAAACCCTACGCCGTGAAGCGCGCGGCCGAACTGCTCAAGGGCACCGGCGTCTTCGTCGGCGCGGTCATCGGCTTTCCCCACGGCAACTCCGCCACGGAATCCAAACGCTACGAGACCGAACTGGCCTGCAAGGACGGCGCCGTCGAGATCGATATGGTCGTCAACCTCGGCAAGGCCCTCGGCGGCGACTGGGACTACGTCGAGCGCGATGTGAAAGCCGTCTGCGACGAAGCCCACAAACATGGCGCGAAGGTGAAGGTCATCTTCGAGAACGATTACCTCAACAAGGGCGGCGCAGGACTGGGCAGCGATGATTTCAAGGTGAAGCTCTGCCACCTCTGCGAACGCGCCGGAGCCGATTGGGTAAAGACCTCTTCCGGCTACGGATTCGTGAAGCAGCCCGACGGCAGCTACAACTACAAGGGCGCCACGGAACACGACCTCGCCCTCATGCGCGCCAGCGTCTCCGCCAAGGTCCAGGTCAAAGCCGCCGGCGGGGTGCGCGACTTGGACGGCTTGATCAAGGTGCGCGATCTCGGCGGTTCCCGGTGCGGCGCCACCGCCACCGCCGCCATGATGGACGAATATCGCCGCCGCGAGGCTGCCGAGAAGGCGGGCCAATCCGTCGAAGGAAAAACCGCCGCCATCGGTGCCGGCGGATACTGATCAGACACCAAGCCAACCAAGAATGAAGAACAGGTCCGGCGGCGCTTCCACGATTCGTGTTTATCCGTGTCCATTCGTGGTTCCCCTTCGCTCCATGAAACTCCTCGCCTTGCTGCTTTCCGTCGTCGCCGCGTCCGCCGCCGACTCCAACTGGAGCGCCTATCTCGGCGACAAGGCCAGCACCCACTACTCGACTCTGCGGCAGATCACGCCGCGCAACGTCGGCAAACTGGAGGTCGCCTGGAGCTACCGCGCGGGCGGGGCCGATCCGAACAACCGGTCGCAGATCCAGTGCAACCCGCTCGTCCTAGACGGCGTGCTCTACGGCACATCGCCCGATCTCCAGGCCTTCGCGCTGGATGCCGCGACCGGCCGAGAGCTGTGGCGGTTCAACCCGGCTTCGATCAAGGGCATCACCAAGGCCGGCGTGAACCGCGGCCTCGTCTTCTGGGCCGATGGCAAGGACCGCCGCATCCTCTACGCGAACGACCGTTATCTCCACGCGCTCGATGCCGCGACCGGCCAACGGGTCACGAGCTTCGGCAAAGAAGGCTCCATCGATTTGAAGGCGGACCTCGGACGCGACGTGAGCGGGCTTTCTCTCCAAGCCAACACGCCGGGAGTGCTTTTCGGCGATCTCCTGATCATGGGCATGCGTCTCGGCGAGGGCCCAGCGCCCGCCGCGCCGGGACACATCCGCGCCTACGATGTCCGTAGCGGCAAACTCGTCTGGCGCTTCAACACCATTCCGCTGCCCGGCGAAGTCGGCTACGAAACGTGGCCGCCCAACGCCTACACCTACATCGGCGGTGCCAACGTCTGGGCCGGGTTCGCGCTCGACGAGAAACGCGGCATCGTCTTCTGCCCGACCGGCTCGGCCGCGTTTGATTTCTGGGGCGGCAACCGCATCGGCCAAAACCTTTTCGCCATCTGCCTCATCGCCCTCGTCGCCTTGACCGGCAAGCTCCTCTGGCTCCAGCAGATCGTCCGGCACGTCTTGTGGGACCGCGATCTTCCGGCCCCACCCAACCTCATCACCGTCACTCACGGCAGAAAGAAGATCGACGCCGTTGCCCAGGTCACGAAGTCCGGGCACGTCTTTCTGTTCAACCGCGAGACAGGCGATCCGCTGTTTCCCATCCGCGAGGTGCCCGTTCCGCCCTCGGATCTCCAGGGCGAATCCGCTTGGGCGACCCAGCCGTTGCCGACCAAACCCGCGCCGTTCGCACGCCAGGTCTTCACCTACGACGAGATCACCGACATCTCGCCCGAGTCGCATAGGACCGTGCTCGATCGGTTCACCAAGCTGCGCGCGCATACGCCCTTTCTCCCGCCCACTCGCGAAGGCTCGATCATCTTGCCCGGCTTCGACGGCGGCGCGGAATGGGGCGGAGCTGCCGTCGATCCCGATGGTGTCCTCTATGTGAATGCCAACGAAATGGCCTGGGTGCTCACGATGGTGGAGACCAAACGCCAGGGCGCGGAACCGCTCGCCACCGGCGAAGCCATCTTCAACCAGATCTGCGCCGCTTGCCACGGCATCGACCGCCTCGGCAACAAGGCCCAGAACGTTCCGTCACTGATAGGAGTCGAGAAGCGGTTGAAGGCGGCCGACGTGCTCGCGCTGTTGAAGACGGGCAAAGGCGTCATGCCTTCGTTCGGCTTCTTGACCGAACGGCAGCACCAGCTCGTCGGCGATCATCTTCTCGGCACAACGTCATCCACGCCTTCCGCCAACGATCCCGGTCGCAAGGAGGAACTCGGCGGCGCCGACGTGCTGGGTAACATCCCCTACACGATGACGGGCTACAATCGATGGCTCGACACGAACGGCTACCCGGCGCTCAAACCGCCTTGGGGCACACTCAACGCGATTGATCTGAACACCGGCGAATACCGCTGGCGTGTCACGCTCGGTGAATGGCCCGAGCTCACTGCCAAAGGCATTCCGCCAACCGGCACGGAAAACTACGGCGGGCCGGTTGTGACTGCGGGTGGCGTCATCTTCATCGCCGCCAGTCGCGACGAACACATCCGCGCCTTTGACCGCAAGACCGGCAAGGAACTCTGGAAGGCCAAACTGCCTGCCGCCGGTTACGCCACGCCGGCGACCTATTCGATCAATGGCCGGCAATACGTCGTCATCGCCTGCGGCGGCGGCAAGATCGGCACGAAGAGCGGGGACACCTATGTGGCCTTCGCGCTGCCCAAGTAAGCGGCCTACGGGAGCGAATCAGGGCTGATCCGGCTTGTCGGGGATCGGCAAGGAATTGGCGAAGACGGCGAGACTGCTTCCCACCGCCCGGCCCCGCGGGTTGTCGCCCGACACGTTGACGATTCGTCCCCGCCGGGTCACGGGGTCCTGCATCGCCAATGTCGTCGATCCACCGCCATCGAGGTTCAAGGCATCTGCGACCCGGTAGTCCTCGATCAACAGATCCGCGACTTCGCCCACGGTCATTCCGGCGGATCCGGCAGCTTGATCCACCGTGAACAGAACCAACGTTCTCCGGTCCGCCGTCACGCCGACCGCAGTGCGGGCTTTCGGCAGGGAATACCAGGAGTTCGTGTCCGAATAGCCTTTCGAAGGATTCAGGCCCCCGGCAATGCCGGTGTAGCCCGGAACAGTCCTCCGGCCATCGCCCACGATCTGCGCGCTGCCCGCAAAGGCGTTCCAAAGTCTTGCCCTGGGTCGTGTGTGCCGGTTGTCGGGAAATGCCGGATCGCGATGAACAACGCTGATTCGATTGGACAGGTCGATGTTCAGGGCCGGAGCGTGGCCGACGATCGCGTAACTCTGGTCCACGTAACCGGGACCGACGGGCTGCCCCTCAAACGGCGAGTATATCTTGCCCCTGGAAACCGCCAACCCGACGACATCCACCTCGGTTTGGGCCGAAGGATACGGCACGAAGAAGTGCACGTTGATGGCGATCTGCGCTTTCTCCTGATCCAAGAATTCCAAAGTCGTCTGCCGAACCGTATCCCGGGTTCCACTCGGAGGGGTGAGTTTGAAGGAGATGCCCGGTTCGGTCAGATCGACCAGAGCCACGTTCATCCGGATGTTTCGAGGCGCGGATTCCGAACGGGCGATGAATGTGATCCCCGCAAACGGATGAGTGACGGAAACGGCCGCGCTGGCGACAATCGACCACACGGGTAACAGGGCGAGCAGGAGTCCGAACGATTTTCTCAAGCCGATCATCAACTCTAAGGCTATCCCCGTCGGAGACCGTGAAGCGAGCGTCCATGCACACGGAAGCCGGGATTGCCACACACGCATCACCCACGGGACACTTCGCCGACATGAAGCCGATCGAGCACTTCCAACACTGCCCGCGTTGCAGCTCCGCCCTCCAGTCCTCCGACAAGAAGCCGGGCTCCATCACCTGCGGCAACTGCGCCTTCGTCTACTTCTTCAACCCATCCGTCGCGGCTGCCGGAATCATCCTTCGAGCGGACGGCAAGGGACTGTTTATCCGCCGGGCCAAGGAACCTGGCAAAGGCATGCTGGCCATGCCAGGAGGGTTCATCGACTTCGATGAAACGGCGGAGAACGCGTTGCGCCGCGAGATTCGGGAAGAGGTCGGCGTGGAACTCGACGGCATACGGTTCCTGTGCTCGGCCGTGAACCACTACGCCTACAAGGACGTCACCTACCAGGTGCTCGATCTGTTTTTCACGGCCAGGGTCATCGAACCGGCAAAGGCGGTCGCTCTCGACGATGTCGAAAGCGTTCTTTGGCTGGATCCACACCTGCTCAAGCCGGAGGAACTGGCCTTCGCGTCGATGCGACGAGCGCTGTCGGAATTCCTGAAACCATGAACGGCTGACCGCCGGAATAAGCGAGGGCAGGAAAGGTCCATGTGGATCGACGACCGGAAGGACTTCCGAGGAAGAAAAACAATGGTCGGGACGGTGAGATTTGAACTCACGACCTCTTCCACCCCAAGGAAGCGCGCTACCAAGCTACGCTACGTCCCGACCAAGTGCTCCAATGACGAAGCGGCAGTAGACTAGGGATGAAGTTCTCGAATTCAACACCTTTTCCTGAAGCCAGCTCCCGATCGCCCGATGTATCTTCACGAAGACGCCCTAAGGACGGGCGCGACTGCAAATGGCCATTCCCGACCACCCACGCAAGCGGACCCGATGGGACTTGCTGCTTCTCACGCAAAACGGCTTTGGCTTTCTGCTGGCCGCAATCCTGGCCGTCGTGTTCTGGCCGGTGGTCTCCGGGGCCCAGTCGTTCTTCTACCGCGACTACGGGGTGCTGGGATATCCTTTCGTAGAGTATGCCAAGGACCGCATCCTGTCGGGAGAGTTTCCCTGGTGGAACCCATACAGCAACACAGGTGCGCCATTCGCAGCGCAGTGGGGAACGATGTGCTTCTACCCCGGAAGCCTGATCTATATTCTGCTGCCTTTGCCATGGTCGCTGGGTCTTTTCAGCGTGATCCATCTTTGGTTCGCCGGAATGGGAATGCGCTGGCTGGCGCTAAAATGGATTGGCTCACCGGCCGGAGCGACGGTTGCGGCAACCGTGTTTGTCTTCAACGGAGCCGTCCTTGGATCGCTCATGTGGCCGAACTGGGTGGCGGCGCTGGCCTGGATGCCGTGGATCGTGGGATGGCTTTCCGATGCGTCCTCCGACTGGCGGGTGGTCCCGAAACTCGCCCTGGCAGGCGCTGCCCAACTGCTCACCGGCGTGCCCGAGTTGACGGTGTTTACCTGGCTGACCGGTGGAGTTCTGGCTTTCGGAATGCCGACGTCAGGCGCCAGGAATCTGCCAACTGGGTTGATCCGATTGGGCGCGGCCTTCGCGCTCGTGCTCTTGATCAGTGCGGCGCAACTGGTGCCGTTCATCGAACTGCTCCAGAACTCGCAACGAGCCGGCGGTTCCTTTTCCGACGCCCGTTGGCCAATGCCGCTGACGGGTTGGGCCAACCTGTTCATGCCGCTGTTCCGTTCGTTCGCCGCGCCGGATGGGCAATACTTTCAATTCGGGCAGGAGTTTCTGTCCTCCTACTATGTTCCATTGGGGGCCTGGTTGGCTGTCCTGCTGGTCACGGCAAGATCCGCCGACAGACGTTTCTGGCTGCTGGTCGGACTCACCGTCTTCGCACTGTGGATGGCCCTCGGGCCTGCAGGCGGTCTCTTTTCGTTGGTCCGCGAAGTGTTCCCTCCGATCGCGGTCGGCCGGTTTCCGGTCAAATTCGCCTTCCTCGCCGCGTTCACGATTTCACTGTTGGCCGGAGCCGGCGGCAGAGACCTGGCGGAAGGTGTGGTGCCGAGCCCGAAACGTCTTTTCGTAGCAGCGACATCAGTCGGCGCACTGGTCGTTCTGCTGATCTGGTTGAACCACGCCGGTGAAGCTCCTTACAAGCCGTTCCAGCGAACAGCAGACGCCGCTGCCAATGCAGTCGCGCGTATCGCGTGGCTTGCCGCCGGTGCGGGAGCACTTGTGTTCGCCCGTCGCGGTCCCGGACTCCGAACCTTCTGCATGTCCGCATTCTGCGCGACCCTGATCCTCGACGGTCTCACACACCGACCCTGGCAGAATCCAACGATCGACAGTTCGGCGATGGAGGCGGGTTTCTGGCCGACCAACATCGCGCGGCCAAAAGCGGGTGAGGGCCGCCTGTTCATTTCGCCATCGGCAGAAGCGGTGTTCTTGAACGATCCGTCAACGAACGCGCAACACAGCTTTCTGGCGAAACGGTTTGGGCAATGGTCCAACCTGAACCTCTTGGACCGAATCCCGAAGGTGAACGGTTCATCGACGTTGCAGCCTCGCTGGCAATGGGAATTCCAAAAGGCGCTTTACGCCGCCCCCGAGGCTGAATCGGGGCCGATGCTCGACTTTCTCGGCGTGACGGCCACCAGTTCTCCGACAAACGCGATGGCGTTGATCTCACGATCGACGGCGCTTTCGTTGGTGACCGCCGGCCAGATCGCCAAGCCGGTGGACGGGACGAATGCGTTCCCGGCTCTGCTGTCGCGTGAATTCCGGTCCCTCGAGACCGTATTGGTCGGACCCCTCGAAACGGAGGCTCTCAAAAGAACGCAAAGAGCCCGAGTGGAAACCACGATCCTGTCGTTCAACCCGGAACTGATCGTGTTCAAAGCGAACTCTTCGACGCCAACCATCGCGGTGGTCGCGCAATCGTGGCTTCCGGGGTGGAAGGCCGAAGTCGGGAACGAAAGCACGCGTGTCATCCGAGCAAATCACGCCTTCATGGCTGTGCTGATTCCCGCGGGATTGTCAGAAGTGCGACTCCGCTATTCCAGCGATCAGTGGGTCGCGGGCAGTGCAACAAGCACTGTTGCCGCGCTGGGTTGTTGCACCTGGTGGATGATGGCTCGGAGAAGATTGAGCTGATACGCCAGAATCTTGGAGGGCCCTACGAAACCCGTCCAGCGCTCGACCGAGCCGATTTAGCGGTTCAGAGACTGTGGCCAGCCACCGTGCAAGTCGCGTAGTCGCCGATGGGACTGATGGCGTAGGTCCCGCCTCCCGGACATTCCGGCATTTTGCGGATAAAAAGTGCCGGTCCTATCAAGTCGGTCTCGGAGACGAGATCGCCGTTCTTCTTGGCAGACTCCATCCCGAACAGCTGCTTGGCCGCCTCGATCTGCTTCAGATTCTCAAAACAGACGTTGTATTGCGCCACTTCCCTCGACTTGCGGAAGTTCGGAAGCGCGATCGCAACCAAAAGGCCGATGATCGCGACGACGATCATGATTTCGACAAGAGTGAAACCAGCCTTGGGATTCGGTGAAGAGATTCGCATAACTATTAAGGTTCAATCGGACAAGAGCTCACCACCCTTAAGCACAAGTCCATCCATGTGCGTCGATTCTCGAAAATGAAAAATCCGGCCTGGAAACCGGCCGGATTTAGGAAGGCGGAAAGGATCAGAGCGTGTGACCCGCAACGGTGCAGGTCGGGGCAGTCGCGACGTCTGTGACGGCATAAGTGCCGCTGGCAGGACACTTGAGCTCGGTGTTCAGGGCCTGCTTGATGTATTTGTCGGAGCCACCCGAGATGTCGGTCAGAGCAACAGCCGAGGCACCGGCCTTCTTGGTTTCGAGAGCCCACTGTTCGACCGCGCCCTGGATCTGTTTCAGGTTCGCGATGCAGGCGTTGGTCTGCGCCGTGGTCCGGGCCTTGACGAAGTTCGGGATCGCGATGGCGGCGAGGAGGCCGATGATCGCGACGACGATCATGATTTCAACGAGGGTGAAACCCTTGTTCAGATTTGAAGTGATTTTCATATTGGTAACTAAAACATTCGGTTCAACCCGTCTGCGCGGCGAGAAACGCCAAACGAAATGGATCCTGCCGAAACACTCCGTTGAACCTGCTACATTGACGGAAGCCAAGCGAGTCTCAAATAGACCACACCGTGCCTCGGAGAAAGTTGCGTCTTTTCTATGCGGCATGGTTTTGAAACGCTCCCTGCGTGAGTTTCTGGAACAACAAGAAAGTCTACGTCGCCGGACACCGAGGCCTGGTCGGCAGTGCGATCTGGCGCGAGCTCGGCCGCTTGGGAGCGTCCCACCTCATCGGGAAGAACCGCGGCGAGGTCGACCTCCTCGACGCCAAATCCGTCGACGGATTCTTTGAAAAGGAACGCCCTGAATACGTTTTTGTGGCCGCGGCAAAGGTCGGAGGAATTCTCGCCAACAGCAACATGCCGGCGGACTTCCTTTTCCAGAACCTGGCGATCCAGAACAACCTGATCGACGCCGCCAAACGTTTCGGGGCGAAGAAGCTCCTCTTTCTCGGCAGTTCCTGCATCTACCCCAAACACGCCCCGCAGCCGATCCGGGAGGAGCATCTGCTGACAGGGCCGCTCGAACCGACCAACGAATGGTATGCCATCGCCAAGATCGCGGGCATCAAGATGTGCCAGGCCTACCGCCGGCAACACGGCTGCAATTTCATCAGCGCCATGCCGACCAACATGTATGGGCCCAATGACAACTACGACCTTCAGAATTCCCACGTCCTGCCGGCCTTGATCCGGAAGTTCCACGAGGCCAAGCTCTCAGCATCCCCCGTCGTCACCTGTTGGGGCACGGGCTCACCTCTTCGCGAGTTCCTCTACGCCGACGACCTCGCCAGCGCCTGTGTTTTCCTG
>JBBRDN010000121.1:0-13220 GCA_038203875.1 Verrucomicrobiota bacterium | reverse complement strand
ATTGCCGGGCGGCATCCGAGACTGAGAAGCGTCGGTTCTATGACGTGTTTGCCAGCGGGGACGAGGCGAAGATTCGGGAGTTGGTTGACCAAATCAGCGAGGCCGGTGTGACGGCAGGGAAGACCGAACCAGACGGTGCAGCGAACGGGAGCCAGCCGATTCGCTCAGAGACAAATCGAACGTCATCGGCGGCTGGCTCCCGTCGCTGACCTTTGCGTTAGGCCGCACCCACGCGTATGCCAGCACCCATCTTTGAGGCGCTTATTGAGGCCCTTGCGTATATCGACTGGCTTCGCGCTGTATTCGGCGGTTGGCGGTTCCTCTTCTCCGCTTCCTATCGTCGCACGACGCGAGCACGATGGGAGCATGAGAGTTGGCTTCGCCTAGTTTGGGATGTTGTGTGCGGAGTCGCCGGTATTGCGTTCACGCTATTACTTGTTTATGTCGTCATCAGCTTATTTGCGGGCTGGGATTGGATTCAGAGAGTTGCGGCCTCCTGAGTAACAGGGACCCTAAACCATTGGAGATCAACGTCACGAATCCTCCTGTTAATCCCGCGCCGGCAAAGGTTCCCTAGCCTCTTCTGCTGCTAACCATGCGCTGCAGCGCCTATGAGGGTAGTCAAGAGGGTGATGGGATTTCCGACAGGTGTTTATCGGTGAAGTGATCTTCGCGCGGAGCGCAGTGGAACGCAGGTGTTGGCACACGGCCCCGCCGCGCGCGGTTCTGCGGGCTTGCCGGGAGCGGCGTTCGGGGTTGAAGTCAAAGACATGATGCGGAGTTAGAGGAAGTCTATTTTCATCGACACCACCCGGCCTTCTTTGGCCGGGTTCCTCAACCCTTCATGGCATCTAACGGCGGCATCGCATCGCGGTTGCAATCGGCGCGCCACGTGGCCGCCGTCGTTGAGCTTGGGTCGTTAGGCGGCGTCAGCCCACTATGCCATCGACACTCATTACCATTTCCGTCGCAGTGGCTTTTATGCTTCTGCCGCGCCCATCCTTGGCAGCGGCGACGCTTCGCGCGTCATTTCTGACGGAGCGGGTGGCGATGCGAGACACGTTTGCAGTTTTGCGCAGTGGCGGTTGCAGCCAGGAAGCGATCGTCGCCTTTCAGCGCGCAGTCGAGCGTTACGGTTCCTCCAAATTCGATTTCGACTTCGCCAAGTTCCCGAAGGCGCGCGATGGGTTCTACACCTTTGCCTCGGCGCCAGCCCTTGTCGCGGCGTTGCCGCATCAGCTCGCCGACACGCAGCACGCCTACGAGTTCAATTGCTTCGACACGGTTGTTGTCTTAGCGGGTGATTCGTTGCGCACCGGCATTCGCCCTGACGAGGTTTCAGGTCCGTATCTGGTTCCACACACACCGACCAACGGTTCGTTCACGATACTGCCGAGGGCCACCGCGCGAGATGCGTTCAGCCTCGCCTATCCAGAGTGGTATCGTGACGCGACAGAGGAGTCGCTGCCCAAGCCGATGCGAGATGCACGCATCGCTCTGACAGCCGCGCTGTTTCGCTGCCACGTATTGCCACAGTCCACGACCGAAGAAGGGTTGGCTCGTGGAGTCATGGAGGCGTTGAAGATGAGTTGGACGCGTCAGGGCATGAGTTTCCCTCGGCGGTTCGAGGTCGTTTTGTGTCATGAGGTCAGTCTTCCGCAGCGTTGGTTCGTTACCTCTCATGCGGGGCTGTTGATTCCGCGTGAGCATGGCTTCACCTACGTCGAAAAGGCCGGTGGCACCGGCCCGTTTGTGCGCCTCGATTTCGACGACCGCGCTGCATTACTAAGGTGGTTCAGCGGCATGTTTCGAGGCGCAGAGAAACTTGGCTACACACACCACTTTTCTACCTTCAACGACACGAAGATTGAGATGGTGGATTTTCGCACAAAATGACACCGCCTCACCATGCGCTCCAGCGCCTATGAGGGTAGTCAAGAGGGTGATGGGTTTTCCGACAGGTTTTCTTTGGTTGAGGTGATCGTCGCGCGAGCACAGTGGAACGGAGCGGAGTCGCGCGCGGCAGCGGTTTGGTTGCGCGCGCGGCAGGGTCGTCCGGTGCTTCCTGATTCCCGTTTCCAAGAGGACTCTCCGACCGGTTGTCGCCGCGCTTGTTCAACGAGTCGTCCGCCATCCCATTCCGCGACGGATGGCCGGAACGCGTCGCTCCGCTCCGCAATGATCAGGGCTGCGGGGCATGTTTTGCCGCACGGGTCAGCCCCACCCTCTTGTCGGCTTGGAGCCTGTCGGAAAAAGCCCGCGCCAACGTATTCCAGCCGCGGAGCGGCAACAGACAGTAGCCCCGGGCGTGAGCCCGGGGGACGGCGGCTTGCGTCGGGCAGCCCCGGAGGGGCGAAAGAACCGTTGGCCGACGGCGGTTTCTTTCGCCCCTCCGGGGCTCATGGGTGCACTCCACGGCAACCCACAGCTCGCGCTGTGGGCTACTTTCTGCCGCGCCTCCGGCGCTGGACCTGCCTTGCGGAGGTTTTTCAGACAGGCTCTTAGACCTTCGGCCCGGCGGCTTGGACGGCGGGGTCGGCGCCTTCGGCAAACTTCTCGAAGTTCTTCACAAAGAGGCCGGCGAGTTTGAGCGCGGTGGCCTTGTAGGCGGCTTTGTCTTTCCACGCGTTCTCGGGAACGAGGACGTCGTCGGGGACGTTGGGGCAGCGGTTGACGGTGTGGACGCCGAAGATGGGGTCGGCCTGGGTGGGGGCCTTGGCGAGGTCGCCGGAGTGGATGGCGTCGAGCATGGCGCGGGTGAACTTGAGCTTCATGCGTGAACCGACGCCCACGCCGCCGCCGGTCCAGCCGGTGTTCACAAGCCAGACGTGGGCGTTGTGCTGCTTGAGTTTGGCGGCGAGGAGTTCGGCATACTTGGCGGGATGCCAGACCATGAAGGGCGCGCCGAAGCAGGCGGAGAAGGTGGTCTGGGGTTCCGTGATGCCTTCTTCGGTGCCGGCGACTTTGGCGGTGTAGCCGGAGATGAAGTGATACATGGCCTGCTCGGGGGTGAGCCTGGAGACGGGCGGGAGGACCCCGAAGGCGTCGCAGGTGAGGAAGATGATGTCGGTGGGGTGGCCGGCGAGGCAGGGGAGCTTGGCGTTGGCGATGTATTCGATGGGGTAGGCGCCGCGGGTGTTCTCGGTGAGGGAGATGTCCTTGAAGTCGACTTCGTGCCTTTGGGGATCGAGGACGACGTTCTCCAAGACGGAGCCGAAGCGGAGGGCGCGGAAGATGTCTGGCTCGTTGTCTTCGGTGAGGTTGACGGCCTTCGCATAGCAGCCGCCTTCGATGTTGAAGACGCCGGTGTCGCTCCAGACGTGTTCGTCGTCGCCGACGAGGCGGCGTTTGGGATCGGCGGAGAGGGTGGTCTTACCCGTGCCGGAAAGGCCGAAGAGGATGGAGGAACGGTCCGTGGTGGGGTCGGCCGTGACGGAGCAGTGCATGGAGAGCAGGCCGCGTTTGGGCATGAGGTAGTTCATGATGGTGAACACCCCTTTCTTCATTTCGCCGGCGTATTCGGTGCCGAGGATGACCATCTCGCGTTCCTCGAAGGACAGGTCGATGGAGGTGGGCGAGGTCATGCCGGCGGTGAGGCGATTGGCGGGGAACTGGCCGGCGTTGTAGATCGTGTAGTCGGGTTCACCGAAGGCGGCGAGCTCGTCGGCGGTGGGCCTGATGAGCATGACGCGCATGAAGAGGGCGTGATACGGGCGGGAGCAGACGACGCGGATCTTCAAGCGGTGGCGTGGGTCCCATCCGGCGAAGCCATCGACGATGTAGAGGCGCGGCTGGGTGTTGAGGTAGTCCTTGGCGCGTTCGTGGTTGATGTGGAAGGAGTGGGGTTCGAGCGGGACGTTGACGGTGCCCCACCAGATGTCCTTCTCGGAGTCGGGGTGGCGGACGATGCGTTTGTCTTTGGGCGAACGGCCGGTCTTCTTGCCCGAGTAGGCGACGAGGGCGCCGGTGGACGCGATGGACGCGCCGGGTTCGTAGCGGATGGCTTCCTCGTAGAGCAGGGCGGGATGGAGATTACGGTAGACGTTTTTGACCGTGATGCCCTGCGAGGTGAGGTCGAATGTCTGCATAGCCTGCTTTCAGTGGAGTCGCGCCTCCGGCGAGGTGCAATGGGAAACTCGGCGGGGATGAACCATCAGACGATCGTGACGACGTCGTTGAGCAGGGGAAGCTCTGCTTTCAGGCCGAAGCGTTCGATGATCTTGGCCGCCAATGGAACCCGGCCCTTGGCCTCGCCGTGTGTCAGGTAGACGCGCGGCTTCGCGTGAGCGGCGCAACCGAGCCAGTCGAGGAGTTCCGTCTGGCCCGCGTGCGCGCTGAAACCGCCGAGGGTGTGGACGGCGGCGCGGACGGGATGTTTCTCCCCGAAGATTGAAACCTCGGGACGGCGGTCGACGATCTGGCGGCCGATCGTGCCCTCGGCCTGGAAGCCGACCATGATGATCGACGTCTCCGGGTTGCCGAGATTGTGGCGGAGGTGATGAAGGATCCGCCCCGCGTTGCACATGCCGGAACCGGCGATGATCATGCAAGGCCCGGGAAGGTCGTTCAGCGCCATCGATTCCTGAGCCGAGACGGAGTAGTTGACCATCCTGAGCCCGGCCAGCATTTCGCCGGAGCGTCGAAGCGCGTCGGCCTCGACATCGTAGAGCTCGGGATGGGCGTTGTAGATCTTGGAGGCTTCGACCGCCATCGGGCTGTCGATGTAGATTGGAAACGGCGGCACGGCTCCGCTGCGGAAGAACTCCGAGAGGAAATAGACCAACTGCTGCGTTCGGCCGACGGCGAAAGCCGGGATCAGGATCTTTCCCCTGCGCTCCACGGCGGTCTTCACGATGGAGCGGAATTCTTCGACCGTTTCATTCAACGGCCGGTGGTCGCGGTCGCCGTAGGTGGATTCGAGGAAGACGACGTCGGCCTTAACGAAACACTGCGCGTCGCGGAGGACGGGCGCGCCCTTCGGCCCGATGTCGCCCGAGAAGACGACGGTCCGGCGGCCGGTCGGGTGGTCGAGCATCACGCCGATACTGGCGGAGCCAAGGATGTGGCCGGCTTCGACCATCAGCACCGAGATGTCCGGAGCGACCTTGAATTCGCCGTCATACGGCAAAGGCCGGAGGAGTTTCAGGACGGCTTCGACATCGGCAGTGCCGTAGATCGGGGCGAGAGGCGGTTCACCATGCAGGGCGCGTTTGCGGTTGGTGCGTTCGATGTCGTGGGTCTGGATCTTGGCGGAGTCCTTCAGGATCAGCCCGGTGAGATCGATGCTGGCCGGCGTGGCGTAGATCGGTCCCTTGTAGCCGGCCTTCGTCAGCAGCGGGAGACGGCCGGTGTGGTCCAGGTGCGCGTGGGTCAAGACGACCGCATCGAGCCGGGGGATGTCGATTTGCGGAGGAAGGATGTTCAGCTCATCCGCCCGCTTCATTCCCTGGAACATCCCGAAGTCCAGCAGCACTCGGGACGACCCGTTTTCGATGTAGTAGGCCGAGCCGGTGACGTCTCCGGCGGCGCCGAGGAGGGTGACTTTCATGTAATGCCAGCAATTGGCCGCACGTCACCGGAGGAAGCAAGCGGTGAATCCAAAACATGAAGGCAACGGCATTGTCCATGTCCTCGTTCGACTCGTTATTCCAGATCATCGGCGCCGGCGTGGCGGAACTCCGGCCTGTTCCCGTCGCGGTCGATTCACTAGAGTCCGCCCGGTCAATGTTGTTCCCGACCACATGCTGGACAGACCTCGCGCACGCGTCGCTCAACGGAGACACCGTTGCTCGGTCCGCGTTGGAAGGCCTGTGCCAGCGCTACTGGACGCCGGTCTACGGCTTTGTCAGGGCGCGCCGCTACAGCGAGGCCGAAGCGGAGGATCTCACGCAGGGTTTCTTCGTCCGCATACTCGAAAGCGCCAGTTGGAAAAGGGCGTGCCCGACGAGAGGACGATTCCGGACGTTTCTGCTCGGGGCCGTCGTCCACTTCCTGATGGATGAAAAGGAGCGCCGGAACGCGGCCAAACGCGGCGGCGGCGAACAGCCCCTGAGCCTGGATGAACTCCCGACCAACCTCGTTCCATCCAGCACGGAGACTGATCCTGCGCGCGTGCGGGAGTTCGACCGGGCATGGGCCGTGGCCCTTATGGATGGGGCCATGCGGAACCTCGAAGCCGAGTTCGGGGAGGCCGGAGCCGAAGCCCGGTTCGCCGCCTTGCTTCCTTTTCTTCCCGTCGGCCTTGAGCAGCCCGCCTATGAAACGGCGGCGGCAGCGGCGGGACTGACCCTGTCCGCGCTGAAGACCGAGGTCCTGCGGCTCCGCCGACGGTTTCGCCTTTGCCTGCGTGCCGAAGTCGCGCGCACGGTGGATGCGCCCCACGAGATCGACGCCGAGCTGGCCTACCTGCAGGAAGTCCTCCTCGATCCCGGGCACGACTTCGCTAGTAACAGCAACCCGGCGTGACCCTTTCCGAAGAACATCTCCGGAAGCGGCCTGCCGGGTGACCCCGATGATCGTGTTCCTCCGATGACCGAGAACGCCAATCGTTGTCCCAGCTGCGGCACGGCGCGCGAGAGCGTCCTGATCCGGGGGCTGTGTCCGCGTTGTCTGTGGAAGGCTTTTTCAGACACCGACGCGGAAATTGCGGGAGAGGGTGGGGCCTCACCGGATGGCGCCAAAAGCGGCATGACGTCGCCGACCTCGTTGGCGTTGGGTGGTTTCCGGGTTCCCGGCTTCACGATGATCGCGGAGCTCGGGCGTGGAGGCATGGGCATCGTGTATCGGGCCCGCCAGAAGGCGCCGGACCGCGAGGTCGCGTTGAAGATGGTGCTCACCCATATCGCGTCGTCGCCGGAATTGGCCGACCGGTTCCGCATCGAAGCGAAGGCGGTCGCGGCCCTTGAGCACCCGAACATTCTTCCGATTTACCAGGTCGGTGAACACGACGGCCTGCCGTGGTTCAGCATGAAGCTCGCGGCGGCTGGAACGCTCGCGCGGAAGCAGCCGGAGTTGAAGGGCAAGTGGCGCGATATTGCCGCGTTGCTGGCCACGTTGGCCGACGCGGTCCAGTTCGCCCACGAACGTGGCGTGCTGCACCGCGATCTCAAGCCGGAGAACATACTCTTCGATGAGGAGGGCCGTGCCTACATCAGCGACTTCGGATTGGCCAAGATCGCGGGCGAAGAACAGCAGTTGACCCGTTCGGTCTCGATCTTCGGCACGCCGAATTTCGTCTCGCCGGAAGTCGCGGAAGGCGGCGTGCGCCGGGCGACGACGGCGAGCGACATCTACGCGCTGGGCGCACTTCTGTTCCAGCTGATCGCCGGCCGTCCCCCGTTCCTCGCGAAGAGCCTGCCGGCCCTGATGCGGCAGATCACGGACACGCCGGCACCCTCACCGGCCAAGCTCGCCGCAGGACTTCCCCGCGATCTGGAAATCATCTGCCTGCGTTGCCTCGAAAAGGAACCGCACAAACGCTACGCGACCGCGCACGAGCTGGGCGAAGACCTTCGACGATGGCTGGAGGGCCGGCCCATTCTCGCCCGGCCCGTTGGCGGAATCGAAAAAGTGGCGGCCTGGGCTCGTCGCAAGCCGGCGATGGCCGGCCTGTCGGCGGCGCTGCTGCTGACTCTTGTTGTGGGAACGACGTTCCTGATCCGCGCCAACCTCCATCTGGCCCGGGCACTGGAACGGACGACGGCCGCCGAACGAACGGCCCGCGAAAACCTGGGCGCCGTGCTCCGGGACAAGGTCCAGACGCTTCGCCGTGCCAAAGACTTTTCCGAGCGCAGCAACATCCTCGCGGCTGTGGCGGAATCCGCCGCCGTCCAATCGACAGCACAGCTGCGGCGCGATGCCGCCGCCGTTCTTGCATGGCCGGATGAATCGGTTCCGAAAGAACGACGGGTCTTCACAGAACTGACCGGGGCGAACGGGGCAGGCGGGTGCAGCTTCGATGTCAGTCGGGACGGGCAATGGGTGGTGTCCGGCTCAATGGACGCGGTGCACCTCTGGAGCGTCGCCGCCGGCAAACGTGTCTGGTCGGCGACCGCGATAGCCCTCCCGTGGAACTATGTGGCGTTTCATCCGGACGGAAAATCGTTTCTCTACAGCGCGCGGACCTTCGGAATCAAACGCCGCGAGTTCAAGGCGAACGCGGACGGTTCGGTCAAGGTCGGACCGCCCAAGTCCGTTGGTCCAGGAACCGACGTGACGATCATGGGTTTCGCGGCCACCGGCCCGGACTGGATCGTGGCCGCGTCGCGGGCCGGTCTCTACATCAACCGCGTCGAGCTGTGGCCGGACGGCGATCCTGCCCAAGCCGGGGTGCTGGTAAGCGGCGAAACGCTGACGACGTTTTCGCTGAGCCCGGACGGAAAGACCGCCGCCAGCGCGCTCATCCCGCCGGCGGAGCTGCGATTGTGGTCCGTCGGGCCTTCCAATTCATCCACGGTGTTTGGACCGCGCGAGGTTTTGGCCAAGGAATTCTCTAGGGACGGAAACTCCATCGTGATCCGGGAATCCCGACAGTATTCGGTCCACGACATTGCCAGCGGGAAGGTCCTGAACGAATGGCCGGCGGTGCAGGGCATCCACCCCCTTGCCAAGCCGGTGTTCAGCGCCGACGGACAACGCCTTGCCGTCGCCCAAGGCGCGGACAGAGTCCAAGTCCTTGACGGCCGGACTTTCGATGAACAGCAGACGCTGGTGTCACCCAAGGGGACCGCGGTGGTGGATTACCGGTTCGCCGACGGTGGCCGGACGTTGTTCGTGTTTACCGTGGTCAACGGCGTCGAACTTTGGCGGTTGGATCGGTTGGAAACAGAGCTCGCGCGGCTCGGAGTCGGACGGGAGTCGGTGGGACCTATCCGCTGATAGTTGGAGTCTCGACGGCGCGTCGTCGCAGGAAGTCGGACATCATTCCACCAGCCATGCGAGGATCGCCTTCTGCGTATGGAGACGATTCTCAGCTTCCGTGAAGATGGTGTCGGCGTGGGCTTCCAGCGTCTCGTCGCTGATTTCTTTTCCGCGATAGGCCGGCAGGCAATGCATGACCAAGGCGTCCGGTTTCGCCCGCTTCACCAGGTCGGCGTTGATCTGGTAAGGGGCGAGATCTTTGAGGCGGTCGGCGGATTCGGCTTCCTTGCCCATCGAGACGAAGACGTCCGTGTAGAGAAGATCCGCACCGCTGGCCGCCGCGTTCACATCCTCCGTGCAGACGATGTTTCCGCCGGCGCGGGCCAATAGATCACTCGAAGGCTGATAGGCCTTGGGAGCCGCAATGCGCAGTTCAAAGCCGAGTTTCGACGCGGCCCAAACCCATGAGACCGGGACGTTGCATGCTCCATCGCCGACGAACGTGACTACTTTCCCGCGGATGGAACCGCGCTTCTCCTGGAAGGTGAAGATGTCCGTGAGTATCTGGCAGGGGTGTTCGTCGTCGGTGAGGGCGTTGATCGTTGGGATGCCGGAGTAGCGGGCGAAGTCTTCCACATCCTGCTGCGCGAAAGTGCGGATGACCGCTCCGTGGACCATCCGGCCGAGGACTCGGGCGGTGTCCTTGATCGGCTCGCCCCGGCCAAGCTGGATGTCTCCGGCGTTGAGGAACAGCGGCCGGCCTCCGAGTTCATGGATTCCTACTTCGAAGCTGACGCGGGTGCGGGTGGAGGACTTGGAGAAGATGAGAGCCCAGGTCTGGCCGGCGAGCGGTTTGGCATCGTGACCACGATTCGATTTGAACGCGGCCGCGGTCTTCAACACGTGGTCCATTTCCGCCCCGGACATGGCCGCCAGACTCAAAAGATGTTTCATTGCACCGTCGGTTTCGTTTTTGGAAAGCGCGGAATATGCGTGAACGGTGGCCTGAGGCAAAGGGAACTTTATGGTGGCGGAGATCGTTTCTAAGTCGTGCGAAACCCGTCCGGGGCGGCGCTTCGAGGTGGCCGTGCTTTGGCGCTGTATCGAATTGAGTGGGAAGCGGGAGGCAATGCAGGCGGACAGTGTATGGAGACGATCAGTCGGCTGCCGCTGTTACCAAAAGGAAAGGCGACCCGAGCGGGCCGCCTTTCGTAGTCGAAGATTCGAAACGTTTGGTCTTAAACGCGCTTGCGGCGCATGAATGGAATCGCTGCGAGCGAAACTCCGAGAAGAGCCCATGTCGACGGCTCGGGGACGGGGATGATTTCGCCGGAAGGCAGCTGATAGGCCCTGCCGGAGACGGTCGGTCCGCCAGCAAAGAATATGGCGTCTAGCTGCTGCTGCGAGAGTAGCCCCCCGATGAACAGCCTGTCTCCCGTGCCACCTGGGCTCGGGCTGAGAAAGCTCCCGCCGTTCCATCCGTTAACAGTGAGGATGCTGCCACCGATTAGGGATCCGAAACTGGCGAATGTCAGGTCGGCATCTGTGGCGTCATCGAGAAGGTTCAGGAAGCTTGAGCCCGTCAGATTGAGTGTCCCGAATGTCTCGCTGCGATTGTTGGCGTTCAGGGTTCCTCCGCTGAAGGTGATTCCAGCCGAATTGTTGACCAGGTTGCCGCCGCCTGAATCGAGGGTGAGTGCCGCGCCGGAGGCGATCGTCACGCTAGAGACGCTCCCCAAGGCTCCGTTGGCTCCCAGGGCTAGTGTGCCGGCGTTGATCGCCACAGATCCCGATGCCGAATTGGCGCTCCCGAGGCGAAGTGTGCCGGAGCCGTTCTTGGTCAGGGCAGAGGATCCGGAAACGACACCGGCCAAGGTAAGATTGTCGGTGCCACCAATCGCGCCGCCACCTAGGACGACGTTGTTCGCGACCGTTCGCGTTCCCGATGATTGCAGGGTTCCGCCGTTAAGAGCGATCGATCCGGAGCCTCCGGCCGTGTCACCGGCCAGCGTCAGAGTGCCCGCACTGAGAATGGTGCCAGCGCTGAAGCTGTTGGCCCCCGACAGAATCAGGCTACCGGTTCCCGTCTTGATCAAGGACCCGGGTCCGGAAACGGCGTTACCCAAAGTGATGTTGTTGGCACCGGATGACGACAGCGTGAGTTGGAAGGATCCCAGATTGACGTTCCCGCCGAAGAGCAGTCCGGCTCCGACGGCCGAAAACGTCTGGCTGGCACCGAGGCTGATCTGTTGGTTGATCGTCTGGAGATTCGCACTGGAATTCAAGACTCCCACCCCGCCGCGACCTACGCCGCCTTCGAGGAGGATCTCGTCCGAGGTGAGGCCGCTGAAGACGAAGGCCCCGGCTCCGACCGAAAAATTCATCGAGTTGATGTCCCATCCGCCGTTGGCGCGCGGATTGAGCTTAACTGAACCGGCGAAGAAAAGGTCGTCCGTCCCGTCGTTGTTAAGGGCGGTATCGGAAACCCAGTTCAGCGCGTTGCTCCAATTTCGGCTGCCGGACCCGCCTGCTCCATCCCATGTGAAATCGGCGGCGAACGACGGAAATACCAGCGCAGTGGCAATCACGGAGGTGGAGATCCGGATCAGGCTTGAGCGACGGCTCTGGACGCTTGAGTGGGTGGTTCCTTTTCGCATAGGCGGATGCATTTGGGGTGTTCAACAAGAGGGACGGACGGTTCATAGCGTCGCCGGGTGCCCAACATCAATTAGAATTTGGCTCTCGCGTTAATTTCATCTGCCGCCCTGGGTCCGCACCGTGTGTTCGCAGGAGCCTGAGAGAGAGGGACTCGTGGCGTTTGGCGAGCCGGAACCCTTGGGAATCGCGAACCAGCTCGCAGTGGTGGAACAGGGGCGGTGGCGATCCGAGCGCCTGGTAGAGGAGAATTTGTCTAGCTGTTGAAACGAGAAGATCGCCTCCGCGCACGACCTCGGTGATACCCATCAGAATGTCGTCCGTCACCACTGCGAGTTGGTAGGCAGGGATTCCGTCGTGGCGCCACACGACGAAGTCGCCGAAATGATTGCCGGCGGTAAATGACTGTGGCCCGAAATGCCCGTCCACGAAAGTGGTGGTCTCGCTGTCTCGGACGCGGAATCGCCAGTTGAATCGACCAGTCGTCGGAACATCCTTGGCCGAGCGGTTACGGCAATGGCCGGAGTATATGGCCTCCTCGTCTCCTTCGTTCGGGGCGGACACTGAGGCCTGAATCTCCTTCCGCGAGCAGGTGCAGGGATAGACCATTTCGGCCTGGATGAGTTGATCGAGGAATTCGCGATAGAATCTGATCCGGCCGCTTTGGAGGTAGGGCGCATGGGGCCCTCCGATGTCCGGCCCCTCGTCCCAATCCAGCCCGAACCATTTCAGATCCTCGATGGCCGCGGCGGCGAATTCCGGTCGGCAGCGTGGCCGGTCCAGATCTTCCATGCGGAAGATGAGCTTGCCGGCGGCGGCTCGGGCGCGCTCGTGTGCTATTTGGAATGTCTGAGCGTGGCCGAGGTGGAGATACCCGGTTGGCGATGGAGCGATGCGTCCGACGTAGGGATGATTGGGCGCCGGCGGCATGTCAGAATGGAGCGTCGGGATTAACTTCCAGCCAAGATTGGAGTCCCGGAACAGGCATTCCCAGCAGTGCTTCTATCCGGCCACAGATCATGGAAGTATCCGGTGACCGCGGGGGCCCTTGGTAGTCGCGCAGCGAGACGGGTTGGAGAAGCGATGCATCTTTCCCCCAATGGTCCATCAGGAGCTTTCCGATTTGGAAACGGGAAAGCCGTTCGCTGCCGCACAGGTGGAAGGTCCCCCGCGGAAGTTCAACGAGATCAGCCAGCTTCCAAAACACTCCGGCTGTCACGGCGGCGGCTGAGGGGCAGCGGAACTCGTCGACGAACAGTTTCATTTGGGCGCCGTTTTCGATCGAGCGACGGAACTCCTCATTGAACCCTCGATCGCCGGTGGGTGAACGGCCGCCGTTCAACGAAAGGCGGAAGACCGCGTTTTGCGGACGGGAGAGCACGTGCCGTTCGGCGTCCACTTTGGTGCGGCCGTAGACTGTCAGCGGATTCACTTCGGCGGTTTCGGCGTAGGCCCCGGCCTTTCCGTCGAAGACCAGGTCGGTGGAAAGAAACCAGACCGGAGTCTCACCGGCAATTTCGCACAGGATGCGGGTGGACTCGACGTTGACCTGCTGGGCCAGGGAGGGATTGGCATCGCAGGAAGCGCTTTTCGATATGGCGGCGCTGTGGATGATCAGTGATGGCTTGGTCCGTTTGAAGGCTGCCTGGATCTCGTGGTGATCGGTCAGATCCATATTCGCGCGGGTCCAGGCGTGGGTGGTCCAC
>JBBRDN010000120.1:0-13223 GCA_038203875.1 Verrucomicrobiota bacterium | reverse complement strand
CGGCGCGGATTGAGGCGAACTCCGGCCGTGCGATCACCTGGTCGATCTCGGCGTCGGAAAGTCCGGGACCAAAGGGCGTGTCCCAGCGTTGGGGCCGGTGGGTGGACGACTCGTTGGTCATCAGGCGGTGCAAACGAACCGGTCGCGGCGGCGACCCGGGGTCACTTGTAGGTGTCGGGCTTCGGAAGCATCGCGCCGACTTCGGCCGTCAGGTCCTTGGACGCGATCGCGGCCGTGAGCTTACGGGCGTTTTCCTCGGTCGGAGCGGCCAGCAGCGCGGCGACTTCCGGCGCGCTCTTCAGCGCTTGTAGCGCGGAAGTGGCGGCCTTGATCTCGGTCTGCATCGCTTCCTTGTAGGCGGCGTTGCTGGACTTGCCCAACGCACCCGTGGCGGTGACGAGCATGGCGGCACGTCCGACGACGAAGGTGCGGGCCAGCTCGGCCGGCGTCATATCGGCGTTCTTCGTCACATCCGGCGGATAGAAGCGATGGCGGACGGTGCCCTGCAGGTATTTCACCAGCTCGTAGTCGTTCTTCAACGGATGGCCGGCGGTGAGCATCTTGGAGATCGTGTCGCCGTCGATCGAGGACCGGGCCATGCTGTGGCATTCAAGGCAGTTCGCGGCTAGGTCGTAGAGCGATCCTGGCCGAACCATTCCGGCGGCGACGGCTTGAGTGAGCCGCGCCGTCTTGTGGGCCGCGGACTCGGTTTCGCGCTTCGCGTTGGGACCGCCGTAGTCGTTGTGGATCTTGATCCAGTCGGACGCGGCTCCGTGGCATTTCTCGCAGGAAACCGTCGTCTTGGCCGTGGGCGTTGCCGAGGCGTCGGCCTGCTCGAGAGTGTAGTGGCACTGGGTGCAGAGCGCGTTCTTGCGGATGTTCTTGTCGCCGCCAACGGCCGCGAGGATGTCCTTCACCTTTTCGTTGCGGTGGAGATCCTTGAAGCTGGCGGCGTGCTTGGTCTTGTCCCACACGTCGAACTCGGCCTTGTGGCATTCCTGGCACGCGACAGGGCCAACGTAGTGAGGTGCGGCAGTCGAGGAAAACGAAAGGAGGCAGCCGAATACGACAATAGCCAACCCCGAAACAGCGATCGTGGGCTTCATTGGAACGAGCCTCTGTCGACGCGCGCTGGATTACAAACCCAATATGACCCGGCGGCCGTCCGATTCGGCGAAGCCGTGGTTTACCGACTCTTAACAATTGAACGCGGTCGACCTCACAGGGGCTTAACATGGCGGGCGCTTCCTCGATACAGATGAAAACGAAGTCCTACTGTGCGGCGCTCATGTGTGTCCTGGCCTCGTCTCTCGAAGCGCAGACCTACAACTCGCTCTGGATACCGCCGGTTCTCACGGGGACGAACTTCAGCCTCTCGTTGAACCGGACGAACAAACAGTTCCTGGCAGGCGCCAAGACCGACACCTACGCCTACAACTCGGCGGACTTCTGGGGGCCGACGTTGGTCATGAACAAGGGGGATCTCGTCCAGATCAACGTCACGAACAACCTGCTCGATACCACGACGACCCACTGGCACGGGTTCCACATCCCGGCGATCATGGACGGCGGTCCGCATCAGACGATCCCCGCGGGCACGACCTGGTCACCGATGTTCTACGTTATGAACGACGCCGCGACCTATTGGTATCACCCCCATCTCCACGAGAAGACGCAGGAACAGCTGACCCGCGGCGCCGGCGGCATGATAATCATCCGGGACCCTCAGGAGGCGGCCCTGAACCTGCCGCGAACCTACGGCGTGGATGACATCCCGCTCGCCCTGACGAGCCGCCGATTCCAGACGACGAATCCCAACGTGAACCAGTTCGTCACGGTCAACTCCGCCTATGGAGATTCGATGCTGGTCAACGGCACCCTCAGTCCGCAGGTCACGCTGCCGGCGCAGTTCGTCCGGCTCCGGATTCTCAATGCCGAGATCGAGCGCAGCTACAACCTCGGCTTCAGCGACAACCGCACCTTCCACGTGATCGCGACCGACGGTGGGTTGGTCAATGCACCCGTGCCCGTCACCCGCGTCGTGCTCGCCGTGGGTGAGCGCGTGGAACTGCTGCTCGGCCTGACGAATGACCTCGTCGGTTCGTCCCTCGACCTGAAGGCGTATAACTCGGGCCAGGCGCCGGACTTCCCCGGCGGCGAACCGGGCACGGCGGGCCAGTTCGGGAGCCTCCTGAACAACACCACTTTCAACGTCCTGCACATCAATGTCGGCGCGGCCACCGCCAACCCGGTCACCACCCGGCCGGCTGTTCTGCGGACCAACACGTTTTGGACGGTCAACGACGTGAACAACAGCCGGACGATCAACATTACCGGTGGCACACCGGGAACGCTCCTCAACTTTGGCAGCGTCATCTTCAGTCCTACGGTCTTCAACCAGACCGTGAACTTCAACGCGGTGGAGAAATGGACCATCAGCAACACGTCGGGTTTCAGCCACTCGTTCCACATCCACGACATCCAGTTCAACCTGATCTCCCGGACTGGTGGCAGCGGATCGATCGCCACCTACGAGCAGGGATGGAAGGATACGTTGTTCGTGGGTCGGAATTCGTCCGTCACCTTCATCGCGAAGTTCGACGGGTTCGCCAGTCCGTCGAACCCGTTCATGTATCACTGCCATTTCTCAAACCATGAAGACGAAGGCTTGATGGGGCAGTTCCTCGTCGTGAACAACGCCGTCGAGGACCTCGCCATAGCGAGCTACACTCGCACGGGTCCAAACGGCAACGTCGTGTTCCAATTCCGCTCCACGCCGGGCACGACCTACACCGTGCAATACTCCACGACCCTCACGACTGGGAGTTGGGTGGACATCGGATCCGTCACCGGCGACGGCACCTCCGCCAGTTTCACTGATACCTCCGCGGTGCGCCTTGCCCAACCACGCGGATTCTACCGCGTGAAGATCCCCACCATTCCCTGAGCCACTGGAACCATGAAGATTGCCCATCTCACTCTTGTGCTCGTAGCGGCGGCCGGAGGCTGGCTCGCCGCGACCGTTTTTCAGGCCGGAGGTAGGATTGTGGCGCCGAGCCTTACGGAAGCGCGGATAGCCGAAAGGCCGAACCAGTGTCCGATGCATCCTTGGGTGAAATCCGCAAAGCCCGGTCAATGCACCGTCTGCGGCATGGCGTTGGTCGCCCTGTCAGTGGGTGGAATAGACTCCGGCGGACCGGTCAACGGGTTGGTTCTTCTCCCTGTTACAAGTGTCAAAGCCATCGGATTGCAAACCGCGGAGGTGAAGCGTCAACCCCTCGTGCGCACCCTCCGTGTCGCGGGCATTATCGGCGAAGACGAGTCGAGGCATGGAGTCATCACGGCTCCTGTCGAGGGCCGGATCGACGGCCTCGGGATGAGTTGCGAGGGCGACCGCGTCACGCGGCGGCAACCGCTCGCCACCATCTTCAGCCGTCCGTTGCTGGCTGCGGCCGCGGACTACAACGCCTCGCTGGCCAAAGGCGGTCCCGGACTTGCGAGGGCCAGGAGCCGGCTTCTCCAATACGGCCTGGTGTGGGAACAGATCGCCTCGATCCCCACGCGCCAGCCGGACGACATCTACTTCGGCCTGCCGGCTCCACTGACCGGCACGATCGTTAAGAGCTACATCAGCGAGGGACAGTTCGTGAAGGAAGGGGACAAGCTGTTCGAGATCGCGGACTTCATGAAGATGTGGTTCGTCTTCTCCGCGTATGAACGGGATCTTGCCATGATCCGGGTCGGCCAGCTCGTTTCTGTCACGACTCCGTCGCTGCCGGGAGAGACGTTGAGGGCGAGGGTTTCCTTCATCAGCCCGAACCTGGACGAACTCACCCGATCAGCCCGCGTCCGCGTCGTCCTCGAAAATCCAGACCGGCGCATCAAGAACAACACCCAGGCGCAGGCCCTGGTTGAATGCGATGCGCCCGAAGTCCTCTCCGTCCCCCGCAGCGCTGTGATCCGGCCCGACAGCACGGCCCGGGTCTACGTCCAGAGCGGCCCTGGTCGTTTCCAGCAACGGCAGATCAAGCTCGGGCGGGTCGGAGACGATTCGTTCGAGGTGATCGAGGGCTTGAACGAGGGTGAACATGTCGTCGTTACCGGGAGCATGCTCATCGATTCCCAGGCGCAGTTGAACCTTATGGCAACCGTGAGCGACACGCTCGCCGACAAGTCGGACGATGGGGAGCTGTGCGGTTTGGCCACACTTGCGAAACGTGGCCAACCAGCCACCCGCGCCCGGTGAACTGCCCGGACCCAATCAAACAATTGACCACAGGACTGTTGAACCGCCGGGCAGTTGTCTCGGTTTTCGTCGGCGTGTTTCTGGTCGCTCTGGCTTCCACCGTGCGGGCCGGCACGGCAAAGAACATTCTGCTCGTGATTGCGGACGACTACGGGGCCGACGGCAGTTCGCATTACAACTCCGCGATCAACGACGCAGGATTCTGCCCGATCATAGGCTCTCCTCCGTGAATCTGGAAGACGGTCCAGCTGCGCCCGGGTTCCGGTTGGTTCGGATGTTGGACGTCACTTTTTTCAAGATATCCGCCGGCGGATGACCAATGGGCTTCTCGACGGTGCCGGTTCCTGCGGCCGAGACGAAGAGACCTTTGTCGGTGCGGAGCGAGCCGAGGGCCTGGGCCGCTTCGCCTGCGTTCCGGAAGTTTTCGACGATTCCCCGATCGATCCGGAAGCGCCTCCGGGCACTGCCCCCCGATGAGCGCACACGGCCGAGGCGGTTTCGCACGCGGTTCGGGCGATTGCGGCAAGCGAGTCACCGCGCAGGAGTCCGAGGACGAGCGCGGCGGTGAACGAATCCCCGGCCCCGACGGTGTCCACAACCCTGGAGGGAATTCCAAGTTGGTCGACGATCTCGTCGGCGGAAACGAGGAGCGCTCCTGCCGCCCCGCGCGTCATCACTACGAGGCTGAGTCCGAATCGGGTGAGCAGATCTCGCAGCGTGTCTGCGGGGTTCGCATGCAACCCGACCGTGCAGGCGGTTGCGACCGCTCCCAGTTCGTCGTCGCTGAGTTTCAGCACGCTCGCTTGCGAGATGGATTCGCGGATGAGCGCCCCGCTGTAGAATGGCGCGCGCAGATTTACATCGAGCACCCGAAGGATTCCGCGGCCCTTCGCGAGAACCATCGCCCGGCGGATCGTCGCCCGTGACGCCGCGTCGCGTTGCCCGAGAGTTCCGAAGTAGATCGCATCCGCTTTCGCGACGTGCTCCTCGATCCCGCCCGTCCACGCGATGCGGTCCCAAGCCGAACCGGCGTGGATCTCAAAGCTGGGTTTGCCCGCAGCGTCCAATTTCACTCCGACACTGCCGGTTGGAGCATAGGCGATGCGTTGCACAAGCGACGTATCAATCCCGAAGGCCCCTAGAATCGTGATCGCTTCATCCCCGCGCGCATCACTGCCCACCGCACTCAGCATCGTCACATCGCCGCCAAGGATGGCGGCGTGGCAGGCGAAGTTCGCGGGCGCTCCGCCAAAACGAGCGCCCGCGGGAAACAAGTCCCACAGCACTTCGCCGCAGGAGAGGATTTGCGGTTTGGTCATCTGATCAATTCAAAGGAGGTGCCGGAGTTTTTCGAGCAGAACCACGCCGAGAATCACAAGGCCGACCACGACCTTCTGCGCGTCACGGAAATCATGCGCTCCCGGTTCTCAATCGAAGTGATCAATGGGGAACCTGTTTCTCCGCCTCAACTCCCCCGTCGAGCACAATCCCGATAATGGCGGACGCGGACGAAGGCACGGCATTGGTGGACGCCTCGGGAACCCAGGCTCGCTACCGCCCTCACCAAACTCACAGACGGCACCAAAACTTGTGCCTGAATATTGTCCTCCACTAATATCTTCAGCCATGACCGTGATTGCATCCCCGAAGCCTACCCCGCATTTGCTTTCAACATTCGACCTGCACGGGCTGGCCCTGCGCAACCGGGTGGTGATGGCGCCCCTGACCCGGGGCCGGGCCGGGCAGGAAAGGGTGCCGAACGATCTGATGGTGAAATACTACACGCAACGCGCCTCGGCGGGGCTGATCATCGCGGAGGCGACGACGATTTCCGAGCAGGGCTTTGGCTGGGTGGATTCGCCGGGCATTTACAACGAGGCGCAGGTGGCGGGCTGGTCAAAGATCACGGCCGCGCTGCGGGCGCGCCAGACGCCGTTCTTCCTCCAGCTCTGGCATTGCGGGCGGGCGTCGCACAGCAGCTTTCACGGCGGGAAGCCGGCAGTGTCGGCCTCGGCGATCAAAATCAACGGGGATTATATCCACACACCCATCGGCAAGCAGCCCTACGAAACACCACGCGCCCTGGAAACGGCGGAAGTGGCGGCGGTGGTGGAAGACTACCGGCGGGCAGCGGAACGGGCGAAGGCGGCGGGGTTCGACGGCGTGGAGATTCACGCGGCCAACGGCTACCTGATCAACCAGTTCCTCGACTCGAAGACGAATCACCGGACGGATGGCTACGGCGGGAGCGTGGAGAATCGGTATCGCTTCCTGAAGGAAATCGTCGAGGCAATCCTGACGGTGTGGCCGGCGAACCGGATCGGGGTGCGCCTTTCACCCAACGGCAATTTCAACGACATGGGCGCGCCGGATTTTCGTGAGACCTTCACGTATGTGGCGGCGCAGCTCAATGGCTACGGATTGGCTTATCTGCACGTGGTGGACGGACTGGCATTCGGATTCCACGAGCAGGGGAAGCCGATGATGCTGGCGGAATTTCGCGCCGTGTTCTCGGGCCCGTTGATGGGTAATTGCGGCTACAACCAGGAGACCGCCGAGGCGGCGATCGCCTCGGGTCAGGCGGACCTCATCGCCTTAGGCCGGCCTTACTTGAGCAATCCGGATCTCGTGGAGCGATTCGCCAACGGCTGGGAGCTGAATCCGCCGGCAGACCTAAAAGATTGGTCCGCCCCCACGGCGGCGGGTTACACCGACTTTCCGTTTCATGCGCGGAGCTGAGAAGCGCGGCTCACGACAGGAGGAACTTCTCCCCGAAGCGGCCCCGGCAGCAGTTGTTGGATCATGGCGAAGCGGAGCGCTGCCAACGTCAGGGGAACACCGGTGGCTTTGAGCGCATCCACGGCCCGCACATACGCCAGGCGGTCCTCGTTTTTGAGCGTCAGGACATTCAGCTCCCCCTCGCAGAGTTTGGTGGCGACCGTCTCGGCCTCGGTCAGACCGCGGTGGCAATCGCCGAACGTCCGGCCGACCAGTTTCCCGCCGAAGTGGTAGGCGACCGTGAACTGGTCGGAGCCATTGGAGGGAGTGAGGTAGATTTTCACCACCACATGCCCACGTTTTACTGACACAGGAAACTGCGGCTTGGCCATGACGCCGCCCGGTTTGTCAGTAAATCGTCAGTAATTCAGAAAATCTCTCGTATAACCCAATAAAAAATAGTGGAGGCGGCGGGAATTGAAACTGCACCGCCCGCTTCCCTTCGTTTCGCGAAAATGGCGTATCCTTGCGGGAATCTGCGCCTTGCATCGGATGGACGGATTTTCCGCTACGCAGATAAGCGCATCTAGACGCAGGTTTTGTGGCCCCAAACGGCCCCAAAATGCCGACTTGGAAAAACGCAGGCATACTGACAAATCGTTCACGTAGCCCGGTGCCACCAAAACGCACGTGCTTCCAAAGCATCGGTTCTTTCAAACCGACGTCGCACTGGTCCCCACGGCATGGCGGGCTCAGGTCCGGCCGCAACAAGCTTGCGGCCCGTTGAGCGAGTTGAAAAGTGGTCACCCGTCGATGTCCACTTCCCGCAATATCCGGATCTTCTCCTCAGTCGTGTATCTCTTCCATTTCCTCACGGATCACTTTGGCGAGGTCAGGTCGGCAGGGCTGGTATGAGTTCACGCTGAAGATTTCCGGCGCACCCCTCTTCCTCCGCTGCTACGCCGGCCACGTCGAGACCGGCGCCGAAACGACATGCGAGCCGCCGATGGCGCCTGTATCCGCGTAAAATAGCAAAGGCGCTCCGATGCCCTATGTCCTGATCGAAACCCGGGCCCAGCGACGGGACTTGGCCAACTCGATGGCAGCGGGAAGTTCTTCGAGCGGCAGGGGCGGACTCACCAGCGAGGCGAAGTCGAAAAGTTCCGCCGTGTCGTCCAGGAAACGCAGGCCGTCGCGCAGATGGCGCGGAGCGTAGTTGTGGACGCCCACGATCCGCAGGCACTTCTTGATGATGGTTTCGCCCGTCAAGTTCAGCGCGCTCTGCGGATGGACCATGCCCGCCAGCACATAGGTGCCGCCGGGGCGCAGGCGCGTGATGCCTTCCGCAACGACCGACGGATCGCCCGCCACTTCGATCACAGCGTCGACCTGCACGGGTTCTCCGGACACCGCGCCGAAGTTCAGGGCATGCGCCTGCCGGACCAGGTCCGCGTCGCGGCAGAACACTCCAGCCACGCCGCGATGCCTCAGCAATGCGCAAGCGTGCAACCCGAGGAGACCCGCGCCCTGCACGAGAACAGAGCGGGCATTGGCCGGGATGGCCTCCACCGCGTTCACCATCGTGGCCAGCGAACAGTTCGCGGGAACCACGGCAGCATCTGGCAACCGCGCTGGAACGGGAAACACCGCCGTGCCCGCGCGCAGAAGGATGTGCGAGGCGTAGCAGCCGTTGAGCCCGGAACCGTCTTCCAGCGCGGCGTGCCCGTATTTGAAGAGCGCGGCGCACTTCTGCGGCAGATCGAAGTCCGAGCAGGCCGGGCAATGGCCGCAGGAATCGGCCAGCGCCCAGGTCACACGTTGTCCGATGGATAGCTCCCCGCGTTCTGGTCCCGTGGCGACGATGTGACCAACGGCCTCGTGGCCGAGGATGCACGGCACGGGCGCTTCGCGTCGCCCGGCCAGGGTGTGGAGGTCCGATCCACAGATGGTCGCCAGCGAGGTGGCCACCAGCACTTCCCCGGAACCCGGCGTCGGGATCGGAATCTCGCGGCGTTCAAACCCCCTTTCGGGTCCGAGAAAAACCTGGGCTACGGCGACGTCTGGCATTGGTTTTGGAAGCGGAGATTGAGCCCTGCAGAGCCCTAGCCTCACCACGGCAGGCTCACGGTCTTCACCGTGCTGAAGGTCTTCACGGTTTCGACCACGCCCTCCTTGATGCCGAGCCCGCTGTCCTTGATGCCGCCGAATGGGCTCATCTCCGTTCGCCACGCGGGGAGGTCGCTGATGTTCACCATTCCACACCGAAGACGCTTCGCGGCCGAGAGCGCGTGGTTGAGGTTCGTGGTGATGATGCCCGCGCTGAGGCCGTAGACGGTCGAGTTGGCCAACTCGATGGCGTCGTCCAGATCGCGCACGGCCACGATGGGCGCGAGTGGTCCGAAGCTCTCGCAGGTGATCATCCGCGCGTCGCGGGGCACGTCGGCGATGACGGCCGGCTGGAGCAACGCGCCGGTGCGTTTGCCGCCGACGAGGAGCTTCGCCCCGGCGGCGACGGCTTCGTTGAGGACGGTTTCAAGGTAGATGGCGGACGCCTCGTCGATGACGGTGCCGACGCGCGTGGCTTCGTCGGTGGGATTACCACAGACGTATTCCTTGGCCTTCTCCGCCAGGCGCCGGGTGAACTCGGGTGCGATGCCCTGTTGGACGAGGATGCGTTTCACGGCGGTGCAGCGTTGGCCGGAATTGCGGAAGCTGCCTTCGGCCGCGAGCTGCACGGCGAGATCGAGGTCGGCATCGTTGAGCACGATCAACGGATCGTTGCCGCCCAGCTCCAGGACGAGGCGCTTGTAGCCGGCCGTCGCGGCGATTCGTTTGCCCACGGCGACGCTGCCCGTGAAGGAGACGAGTTCGACGCGCGGGTCCTGCACCAGGGGTTCGGCCACCTCCGCGCTGGGGCCGACCAACACGCTCAGCATCGGCGCGGGAAGACCGGCGGCATAGAGCAGCTCGGTCAGGCGCACGGCGGTGAGTGGGGCCTTCTCCGAAGGCTTGAGCACGACAGGCGTTCCGGCCGCGATGGCGGGGGCGAGCTTGTGGAGGACGGTGTTGAGCGGGTGGTTAAACGGCGTGATGCAGGCGGCGCAGGCCAGTGGTTCGCGCTGGGTGAAGATGCGCCGAGCCTTGCCATGCGCCGAGATGTCGCCGGAGTAGATCTGGCCGTCGTCGCGCAAGGCCTCCATCGCGGAGAACCTGAGGACGTCCAGCGCACGCGCCACTTCGTGCCGCGTGTCGCGCAGGCACAGGCCGGTCTCGGCGGTGATGAGACGGGCGTAGTCCTCGATCTGCTTCTCGAGAATGGCGCGGGCGTTGTCGAGAATACGGAACCGGTCGTAGCGCCCGGGCGTGTCCCGAAAGGCCACGGCGGCCGAGATGGCCGCTTCCGTTTCGGCACGGCCCGCGAGTGTGACCGTGCCGGCAACAGCACCGTCGTAGGGGCTCCGGACGGTCTGGGTGCGCCCGGAGTGGACCGGCTTTCCGGCGACGAGGCTTTGCAGGGACATCATACGCGGCGGGCGGATCGGGTTACGTTCAGCGCGTCGGTCACGCGTTCGCCGAATTCATGGATGGCCGCGTCGTCGTGGGCGAGCGACAAATAGAGCTTCGTCCCCATCGGATTGAGGAAAACGCGGCGGCGAAGGAGCTCCAGCATCAAGGCCCGCCCACGCGGCCGGTCGCTGGCAAGCCAGCTTTTCTGGTCGGTCACGGGAAGCGCGGAGAAGGCGATCTGCGCGATCGGCCCGTCGCCGAGGACTTGTCCCGATTCACCGGCGGCGGCCAAAGCGTCCTTCAGGACCGAGCGCAACTTCCGACCCGACTCGTGGAGTGACGGATAGAGACCGGGTTCGGAGAAGACATCCAGCACGGCCATCGCGGCCGCGCTGGCGACGGGATTGCCGCCGGTGGTGGAGGCGGACCAGGCGTAGTTGGGGCCGGGCAGCCGGTGCTCGTTGACCGTGTCCATCAGCGCAGCATTTCCCGCGTAGGCCGCGATGGAGAAGCCGCCGCCGAGCGCCTTGCCGTAGGCCGCGAGATCGGGGACGACTCCGTAGTATTCCTGCGCGCCGCCGAGGGCGAAGCGGAAGCCGGTGACGACTTCATCGAAAACGAGGGCGATGCCATGGCGGCGGGTCAATCCACGCAGGCCTTCCAGAAAGCCGGAGACGGGCGAGATGCAGCGGTGGAAGGGCTCTACGATGACGGCCGCGATATCGGAACCGAGTTCGTCGATGAAGCGGGTGGTCGTCTCAAGATCGTTGAACGGGGCCACGAGCACGTCGGTTTCCACCCAAGGCGCACCCGCGCCCGAAGGATCGGACGCGGGCATCGCCGAGGGACGTCCGTTAAGCATGCTGGTGACGCCTACCGGATGCTGACCGTGGTAGGCGCCCTCGAACTTGAGGACCTTCTTCCTTCCCGTAGCCGCACGGGCCACACGCAGACACATCATCGTGGCCTCGGTTCCGGAGGTGACGAAACGCACGCGCTCCGCGCAGGGGCAGATGGATTGAAGACGCCCGGCCAGCTCCACGCTGCGGCGGTTCACGGCGGCGTAGTTGAAGCCTTCGGCGGCGGCGCGGGTGGCGGCTTCGAGCACGCGGGGATTCGCATGGCCGACGAGCGCGGAGCCCCACGCCATCGTCATGTCGAGCCACTCGGCGCCTTCCGTGTCCCATATGCGGCAGCCCGAGCCGCGCTCGATCACGGGAACGAGTTCCGGCGGCATGCCGAACTCGCCATTGGACCCGGCGGGAAAGGCGGCTAGCGCGCGCTCGCGCCACGAGAGACCGGTGGGGCTGATGGTCATCGGTCGGAGGCTTTGGTCAGCTCGAAGGTGTCGAAGAGACGGCCTTCGATGTCGTAGGCTTTGAACTGGATCGTCCGGTCTTGGACGGTCGCGAAGCAGAAATGGTGTCCACGTTGCACATGGATGCTGAACCACGCGCGCTGCGGTCCGGCCTGCTCCAGGCCACCACCGCCGCCGCCGCTGACGATGTAGCGGACGCCCTTCTTCTGGTTGATGGCCATGTTCAGGATCGGCCAGGTGCGTTCGTAGCTGTGGATATGGCCGGCGATGTCGATGTCGACGCCGTATTTCTCGTAGAGCGGGACGAGATTGCGGGCGTTTCCGTCGCCGGAGACGAATTTCTTGTCGGCCTTTCCCTTCCACGTGTCGCCGTAGTCGTCCTCGTCCGAGCTGAAGCACGGATGGTGGTGCGCGCTGAACTTCCAGACCGCCGTCGACGCGGCCAACGCCTTCTCCAGCCGCTTATACTGTTCGCTGCCGGGGCGGCAGTCCTTGTTGGAGTCGACCATGAAGAACTCCGCGTTGCCGCACTTGAAGGTGTAGAAGTATTCCGGCTCGGGCAGGTGGAAGTAGTCGTAATACCAGTGGGAATTCTTCTCGTGGTTGCCGATGACGGGGAACGACGGCACGTGGGCGAAGAGCTTCGAGCAGGGATCGAACAGGTCGAAGACCCACTGCTGCTTGGCGAAGCCGTCGTCCACCACGTCGCCGCAGTGGAGCATGAAGTTCGGCCGCAGCGCGAAGATGCCCTCGGCGCATTTGCGGGTGACGTCGGGATTGCGCTGCGTGTCGCCGAGGATGCCGAAGGCCCAGGCGTCCTTCTCGCCGGGCATGGTCTGGAAGGTGGCCACCTCGGCGCGGGCCAGGTTGGTCTGCGCATCGGTGGCCGTGAGGCGGTAGAAGTAGCGCGTGTGCAGTTTCAGGCCGGAGAGCGTGACACCGTTGATCGTCGCGACGTTCGTCGTGGCGACGGATTCACGGAAGGGATAGCTCTCGCCGAACTCGACGGTGACGCCGGCGGGGGCGGACATCTCGGCCATGACGGTCATGGAGTTCGAGGTGCCCGCCTGGAGATAGGGCTTCACCACGAACTGGAGCGCCTCGTTGATCAAAGGTTTCCAGGCGAGCAGGCCGGCGTTGCGCTCGGCCACGGCGGCGATCTCCGTCGCGGCCATGACGCGGGAATAGGTCTTCACCTCGTAGAGGGCGCCCTCCATCGGATACAGCTCGTTGTCATCGGCGAAGGCGGCCACGGCGAAGCGGCCTCTGTCGGGATAGAGGATGTCGCCGGACTGGACGGTGGATTCCGCCTCGGGTTTGCCGTCGACGTAGAGGCGCATGGTCGTGCCGTCGTAGGTGCCGACCACATGGTGCCAACGGCCGACGGAAACCGGCGTCGTGGCGGCGATCTTCGTCATCCTGCCGTCGCCGTCG